>JAIBBR010000111.1 GCA_019694575.1 Myxococcaceae bacterium | reverse complement strand
ACGCGTTGCTCTCGGTGACCCTCAACGTCGAGAAGTGGGAAGACTTGCCTCTGCTCAAAACGGCTGAAGCGCTTTACGCGTTGAAGAAGGGTGAGACTGAAGGTGACGCCGAGCGGCTGCGCGCCTTTGCTTCAGGCATGGCTTTGCTGCGGCGAGAGCAACCTCAGCGCTACCAAATGCTGCGCGAGCAAGTGCAGGCTTTTGCGCGGCGGTTGCGCACGGTGAATATCGCCCCGCACGCCCTGGGCATCGAGTACCGCCCCGCCCAAGTGTTTCGCTTCGTGGTGCGAAATATTTTCGCGCTCTTCATTGGGTTGCCGCTGTTTCTGGCCGGCATGGTGTTGTTTTGCGTGCCCTATTTCATTCCCTGCGTCGCGGTGAAAATGTTTCCCGTCGATGACGATGTCGAAGCGACGGTGAAGGTGCTCTTCACCCTGCTGTTGGTGCCGCTGTGGTGGGTGGTGCTTACGGTGTTGGCCGCTACGTACGGCGGAATGTACGCCGCGCTCGGCGTCGGGCTTTTTGCGCTGCCGCTGGCGTTTTTTACGCGCTACTTTTTGGAGCGCCGCCGTGAAGCCGCGGTCGACGTGCGCACTTTTTTGCTGATGATGAGCCGCGCGCAGCTCAAGGCTTCGCTGTCATTCGAAGGCACGTTGCTGGCCGCGAAAATCGAGCAGCTGGTGCAAGAGCTGCAGCCGCGGCTGACACGAGACAGGGTTTAACTGGGCTTGCGCGCGGTGACGGTGCGGCTGGGAATGACGAACAAAAAGTTCGGGCCCGAAAGTCTTACGTCGACGAAGCCGAGCGTCTTCAACGTCTGCGCGTAGGCCGCGGCGTGTTGAATGTCGACAATCAGCACTTGCCCGTTGGGCTTCAATACGCGTGCGATTTCGGCGAGGGCTTGGTCGCGCCCTTCGGCATTGTAAATGTTGTGAATCGCCCAACTCGACACCACCGCGTCAAACTCCTCGGCGCCGAACGGCAGCTTACGCATGTCGCCAGTTTTAATGTCGATGCGCTCGCTGACGCCTTCAGCCTTCGCGTTCTCAAGCGTGCGCTCGAGCGCGTTGCCTGACTGGTCTTGTGTTTGCCACAGGTCGATGCCCACTGCCTGTCCGTTCGGTAGACGGCGCGCCGCCGCGTTGAGCAGCAAGCCTCGCCCACAGCCCACGTCAAGCACGCGCTCGGAGCCTTTCAAGCGCAGACCGTCGAGCAGCTTTTCGCGCAACGAGAGCTTCACCACTTTGCTGCCGAAAATCATCGCCAGGCCGGGCAGCAAGCACCAGAAGGAGGTGATGAAGCCGGTGCGCGAGACACTCCGCGCCAGACTGGGTTGGTTTTCGCCGAGCACCAGCGGCGCCAAGAAACCGAGCGCCAAACCTACTGCGGCGATGGTGAAAAACCGCCGCACCACCTCGGGAGCATCAATGCCGTAATTGGCAGGCTTTGGCGGGGTGAGAGCGCTTTCGCTTCGAGTCGACATCGCGGGCTCCTGACAGCTCGATAGAACTCCCCATTATCGGCGCCGTCGGCCGATTCGTTGCGAGGTTGCAACCCACTGAATTGACTTCAATTCAAGCTGAAGTAGTTGAGCCCGGTGACGCAGTTGTTCGCCACGTCGCAGCAATAGCCGTTGGCGGTGTTGCAGGTGTAGCCCACAGGGCAGATGCTGGGCACCACCTCGCACGAGGGAAACACCATGCCTTGCTGGCCGCCGTCAGGGCGCGACGCGGTCCAACAGGCGTAGCCGGGGCGGGTTTCGGCTTTTCCCGAGAACAAGGTGCACTTTTGAAAACAGGCAGCCAAGCCGGTGAGGTTGCCGTTGTTGTCGCCTTCGAAGCCGCAAAAGGCGTTGGTGCCGCATACCGTGCCGGTGAAGTCAGCCGCGCAGTCAGCCGTGCAATACCCTTGGGGGTAGAAGGTGCCGCCCACGCCACCGTCATGAGGCGCCACGCAGTAGCCGTACACCGGGTCGGGTGGGCCTTCGCATTGCGATTCGCTGCTGCAGGCGATGCCCACCTTGTTCGACGGTGTGCCAGGGCTGTAGGCCGGAGGTGGATTCAGCCAGCACACGCCACGCTGCCCACTTTCGCCGTAGCAGTAATAGCCGCTGCGGCATGTCGACTGTGAGCCGGCCGAGGGGCACGGTGCGACGCAGAAGTGCTCTGACTCGCCATAGCCATAAAACTCGGGGTCGCCGTCGCCTCCGCGGCAATCGCCGGTGTCGTTGGGGCCGCAGTTGAGTAAGCCGGCCGTGGCGCAAGGCAGGGTGCAATAGCCTTGAGGGTACGTGACGCCGCGGGTGGTCGATTTTTTACAAAACGCGGTGACGCCGAGGCTGGCACACGTGCTGTCTTGGCTGCATGGGCTGCCCAGTGCGGCGGTGGCAACGCATTGGCCCGAAATGTTGCATGCCTGGCCCGGGGAGCAAGCGGCGCAGGCGTTGCCCTGAAGGCCGCAGACGGCGTCGTTCTGCATCGCGAAAGGCACGCAGTGGGTGCCATTCATATTGCAACAACCATTGACGCAATTGCTCGAAGTGCAGGTGGGCGCTTGGCATGCGCCGTTGCTGCAGGTGTTGTTGCCTTGGCAGGTGATGCAGGCGGTGCCGCCGCCTCCGCACTTGCCGTTGTTTTGTTGCGGCGAGCTCACGCACGTGTCGCCGTCGCAGCAACCGCTGCAGTTACCCGGGCCGCAGGTTTGCGCCGCTTGGCAGGTACCCGTGGTGGTGTTGCACATGCCGGTGGCTCCCGTGCAAGGCACGCACGTTTCGCCCGAATGGCCGCACACCAAGTTGCTTTGCGAGAGCAGCGTGACGCAGTCGCCGTTGGGTGCGCAGCAGCCGTTGCTGCAAGAGCTGGCATTGCAGGTGGGGTTGCCACCGCCTTGGCCACCGCCGGTAGAAAGGCCGCCGCCGCCGCCACCGCCCATGCCCGCGACGCCGCCTCCGCCGGTGCCGGTACCGCCACCCTGGCCGGCGTCGGCCACGCACACCCGCCCCTCGCAATGCAGGCCGCCCGCGCAGCCTTCGCAACTTGCGCCACGGGCGCCGCACGCGGTGTTTGAATCGCCCGTCTCACAGACGCCGCGCAGGTTGCAGCAGCCTCCGCAGTTGGCGGGTGTGCAGCGAGTGTCAGGGCTGCACGAGGGTACAAAAGCAGCGCTCAAACCCAGAATGAAACCGACCGCGCCTACGCGAAAAGCTTTCACGGTGAAGAGGTTTAGCCGAGCGCAGCCGGGGTCGCCAATATCGGCCGATGATCCGATGCTCAAGACTGTTCTGAGAGCAGATAGACTCTTGAAAGCCACGCATGCGCATGTCTACTGAGCCATTGGCGATTCATGTGAGTGGGCTTACGAAACGTTTCGGCGCACTCACCGCCGTTGACGGCTTGCAAATGCGCGTGCCCCAAGGCGCTTTCTTCGCGTTTCTGGGCCCCAACGGAGCCGGCAAGTCGACCACGCTCTCGCTGCTGACCGGTTTGTATGCGCCCGACGCCGGCACGGTGCAGGTGCTGGGCGTCGACGCGCGAAAGTCTTTATTGCAAGTGAAACAGATGCTGGGCGTGGTGCCTGAAGAGCTGTCGCTTTTCGAGCGCCTCACCGGGCGCCAGTACCTGACGTTCTGCGGTCGCATGCATGGGCTGTCAGGCTCCGAGGCAGAAGCGCGCGCTGAAGAGCTGCTCACCCTTACCGCGCTGCGCGAGAAAGGGGCCGCACTGGTGGTCGAATACTCGAAAGGCATGCGGCGGCGGTTGGCGATTGCCGCGGCGTTGATTCACGCGCCGGCGGTGGTGTTGCTCGACGAGCCATTCGAAGGCATCGACGTCGTCGCGGTGGGCGTGGTGCGCGAGCTGTTGGCCGAGCTTTCGCGCCGCGGTGTCACCATTGTGCTTACCACCCACGTGTTAGAAATTGCCGAACGGCTGGCCACGCACGCGGGCATCATTCTGGGCGGGCGCATGTTAGACCAAGGCCCCTTGCCCGAGCTCACCGAGCGGCATCAGGTGTCTTCACTGCAGGCGGTCTTCGAAAAGCTCATCGGCGCGCCGGCGTCAGTGCAGGCGTCGCTCTCGTTCTACGGAAAGAATGGGTGATGCAGGCTCTGCCCGGCTTCATCACCCACCTGCGTCTGCTGTGGGGCGTGCGGGTCGACATCGCGCTCAACCGCGGCGGCAAGCAAGGCCAGCTGCTCGCGGTGCTGAGCTATCTCTTTTCAACCGCGCCGGGGTGGGGCTTGGGGTGGGGCGCGTATGCATTGCTTAAAGTGCCGGCCATCGCACAGTCAGAGGTATGGCCTGATTTTTTGCTGCGGCTGTTGTGCTTTGTAACCAGCGCGGTGTGGGCGACGTGGCCGTTGCTCTCGGCCGGAGTCGATGACCACAGCGAGCTCTCGCGCTACGCGGCGTTTCCCATTTCTTCGCTGCGGTTGATGTGCGCGTCGATGGTGGCCAGCTTCTTCGAGCCGCGCTCGCTCGTTTTCTACGCGCCGCTCTTGGGTGCCACCGCCGCGTACGTGAAACTGCGCATCGGCTTTTCAATGACTGCGTGGGTGCTGGGCGCGCTGGGCTTTCTCGCTTTTGCCTGCTTCAACGCCGCGCTCTCTCGGCTCGCGCTGCACGCGGTGCTCAACGTGCTGAAGCAAAAGCGCAGCGGCGAGCTGCTGGGAGGCTTCACGCTGTTGGCGCTTTTTCTCGCCTCGCTGATTCCCCCCATCGACACCTCGTGGCTCTTTTCACTGCAGGGAAATGTGGGTGCCGTGCCCGACACCGTGCTGTTCGACGCCACGGTGGCGCTCGGCCGCTTTCCCACCGGTTGGTTCGCCCACACCTTGCGCTCGCTCGCACTCGGCAACGCGTGGAACGCCGCGAAGTGGACGGTGTCGTTGGTGTTTCTCACGGCCATCACGCTGGGGCTGGCGTATGGGTGGCTGCTCCGTTTTTACCGGCGAAGTGGAGTGGCGGGAGCGCAAGGCACCCGTTCACGCACATCGAACCTCTTTGCCACTGCGCAGAAGCTCAGCACCACGTTAATGGCGAAAGAGGCGGTCGACGTGTGGCACAACCCACGGGCCCGGCTGCTTGCCGCGGTGCCGTTTCTGCTCGGCATTTTGCTCAAGCTGCTGTCGGGCAGAGACCTGTTCGTCTTCTTTCTTGGAGCGTCAGCCGATGCCTGGGTGATGGGAGGCTTGAGCATGTACGCCGCCATCGTGATGGCTTCGACTTTTTCGCAGAACGCGTTTGGCTACGACGGGCATGGCTTGGCGGCGTTTCTCGCAGCGCCGATTTCGTTGCACGCGGTGCTGCGCGCGAAGAACAGCGTGCACGGTTTGGCGGCGGCAGGCCTGGCGTTGTTGGCGATGGTTTTTTACCGCGTGTATTTCGGCACCGGCACCGTTTGGGACATGGCGTGCACCGTGCTCGGCGTGGCGCTGCTCATTCCCACGCTGCTGGTGGTGGGCAACGGGTTGTCGCTTTTTTTCCCCGTGAAGTTTCACGCTGACTTGAAGCGGCGCGACCGGTTGCCGTTGCTGGCGTCGCTGCTCGGTGTGGCGGGCGTGTCGTTGGCGTCGGCGCCGTGGGCTTTTGTTTTGCGCGCGGCTGAAAAAACAGGCGTAGGGCTCACCAGCGCGTCGTGGTTGGCCGTGGTGGCACTTTTGACCTGGGGCCTGTACGCGGCAGCGTGGCCTGTGACGCGGCGGCTCCTAACGACTCGCCGCGAGGCAGTGCTCAAGGCAGTGACGCGCGATTGACTTCGTTCTTCGACTCCACGTGAGGTGAAAGTGAAATGCGCGCCACGGTGTGCGCTTCGACAGCGCCCCGTTCAGTGACGATGGGCCGCGGGTGCACTGCGTTCCAATCGTCGAATTGGTCAAACGCGTGTGGCTCGCGGGGGTGCCCACTTTGCCCGCTGTCGATGACGAAGCGGCCGCGCGGCGTGTCGGTGAGCTCCACCACCATGCGCAGCGCTGAACCGTGCTCCACCGGTAAACCGTTTTCGGCGCGAATGGTGTTGCCTTGGCCAGGCTGCTCTTTCGTCGGCCCTTTGAAGAAGCCTCCGATGAGCGGCGCCGCGGCGAGCTGGCTCTTCACGGTGAGCTGGTGCCACGCGCCGTAGCGCCAGCTTTGGGGGTGGGTGCCGAACTGCGCGTGCAGCTCATGAAGACTGGCGCTTACCGCGGCGGCGAGCATGCCCTTCAAGTCGGGAGCAGTAGACGAAACACTGCGCGCGAAGAGCGGCGACGAGGGGCCAAAGCGCAGCGCGGTCTCAACGATGTTCTGCATGGGCAGCATGCGGGCTTGGCGCACGACTTCTTTTTCATCGGTCTCGCCCAAGCTGCGCACCACTTCGCGCCGCAAGTGGGTGAGCAGCAGCAGGTAAGGCAACGCTGAACGTGACTGGGTGGTGAAGCGCCCGTCAAAAGCTTTCACCGCGGCGCAGAACGCCTGCACTTGCGCGGCGTCGTGCGGGGGTGCTTGGGCAGGGCATTCACGGCCCAGAATCGGCGCCAGCACCCGCGCTTCAGTCGAGACGATGTCGCTTTGAATGGCCAGCACTTCGTCAGCGGTAGCGCGCTTCGACGCGAGCAGCGTGTCGAGCCGCTCGTGAATGCGCAAGGCGCGGTGGGGAGGCACGCCGGTTTCTCCCACCGCGGTGACGCGCGCATCTCCGTCGGGCAGCACGCGCTGATTGGCGGTCACCACGTACCCCGCTTGAGGGTTGATGACGTGCGGTGTGTTTTCTAACGGCAACGGTGCGCCCCACGCTTCTTCCGTGCGCGTCACGGTGCGCGGCAGCCGGCCATTGACGCCGAAAGGCCGCGCGTAGGCATAAGCCGCCATGTGGTACGCGATGTCGCCGTTGGTGAAAGCGAGGGTGACATTCTGCGCTGCGATAGCAAGGCTCGACAGCGCTTCACGGGCCTGGGCGACATTTTGCGCGCGGTAGAAGTCGTAGAAGCCTGAAACGATGCGGCGGTTGGGTTCGGCGCGAAAACCCGCCCACGAGAGCGCGAATGGTAATGCTGCTTCGCCTTCACGGCTGAACACCAAAGGCAGCATGGGCCCAAGCGGCGTGCTGCGCCATGTCTCTGTCATTTTGGGCGCGCTCTCTGATTGGCCGAAACGAAACGTTTGCTCGCTGGTTTCAAAAGCGTGCGCGGTGCCGTCGAGCAGGTATTGCTCGGGCTGTCCGGCTGGGCTCTCGAGCCGCAGCAAGTCTTGGGTGTCGGCGTATGAAGTGGTCATGCCCCAAGCGAGGTGTCGGGTGTGGCCAATGAGCACCACGGGAATACCGGGGAAAGTCGCGCCCACCACGGTGAAGTCAGGGTGCTCCAAGTGCGCCAGGTAAAAAACGCTGGGAAAACCGTGCGCGAGGTGTGGGTCGTTCGAGAGAATCGGTTTGCCTGAAGCGGTGCGGGTGCCTGACACCACCCACGAATTCGACGCGCCGCCCAGCTCGAGGCCCAGCGCGTCAGAGACTGACTGGGCGACTGGAGCCAGCGTGCTGGGCGCGGCGAGTTTCTGACCCAGTGAAGCGAGCGCTTCGGGAGGAGCTGACGGTGTGGAAGCCGCCGCGGGCGCCGAGAGAATCGACACCCCTTGCGTCGGCGCGGGCGCGAACAAGAGCGCCAACCGCGGGTCATCTTTCGGCAAGTGCGCGCTCAAGCGCAGCCGTAACAGTTCGTCGTTGAAGTCGGCCGACAGCTGCCACGACTGAAAGCGGGCGATGGCGAGCGCATCTTTCGCTTCGAAGTGGGGCTCACCCGTGCGCAGCACGAACATTTCGGCGCTGCGGCCCACCTGGCTCGCGGCGGCGTTGATGCCCCGGGCGTATGCTTGGAGCAGCTGCACATCGCGTGGGTCTAACGCGGCGAAGGCTTCGTCGAGCTTCCACGAAATCAACCGCAGGCGCCGATCGACGGGCAGCAAGTCTTTGCCGAAGAGCTCGGTGAGCCGGCCGTACGCCGCGTGTTTGAGCAGCAGCACTTGAAACAGCCGGTCACGCCCATGCATGAAGCCCAAGCCGTACGCCAAGTCGTCTTCGGTATTGGCGTAAATGTGCGGCACTCCGCGCTCGTCGAGCAGAATGTCGAGCGGGTGCTGGGGTTCGGGGTGCAGCTCGTACAAATTCAACGTTTCGCCCGTTTTGATGCGTGGTGGCGCGAAGAGCGACAACGGGTGGCAGGCAACGGCGAAGAGACACGGCAAGAGCAGAGTGACGCGCTTCATGAACGCGGGCACTTGGCATGAACATGCAGAGCCGTCGAGTGGATTGCTCTGAATGGAAGAAGGAGGGCGGGTTGTCTTAGTTCAGCGTGCCGCCGTCGAAGGTGCCGCTGCTTTCCATGAACACGTCGTCAGGGCAGCCGTAGACGACGGTCACTTTCGCAGACGGGTTTTTAGCGACGGCGTGGCACACCGGCCCGTAAAAGGTGACGCGGTCGTTGCTCGCGGCGTATTGCCAGCCATTCACCTTCGCCGGGTCGCGCTGTACCAACATGCCGTCGATGTAGACGTAAATTTTTTCTCCATCAGGAGGCGTGCTGGTCAGCTTGAAGTCGCAACCGAGCGCGCTCTGCCCAATCAAGTTGAGCGCGGCTTCGAGTGAGCCCTGGTCATCAGCGCGGTAATAATTGGGGTTGCCGGGAACTGCCGTGCCCCCCGAAATCGCCATTTGCGAGAGCGAATCGGGGTCGACGCCGCTGCCGAAGCCAACCACGAACGTTTTGATGTTGTTGTTGAACATCGACTGCACCACCGGCACCGGGTACCCGTCGCAAGTGTCTTGACCGTCGGTGATGAGCAGCACGTAATTGGCGCGCGTGGCATCAGCCAGCGCGGGTTGCTCTGACGCCATCGCCAATGCGCCTGCCAAAGGCGTGTTCTCGCCCAGGGCAAACGGCATCAGCGACTTGTGAATCTGCGCCGCGGTGTTGTCGCCGACTTGCACGGCCATCCACCCGCGGCTGCAGTTGTCGCCCTCTCCGGGAAACCACATGTACCCAAAGCGAATGCGCGAATCGAACTGGGTGGTCAGCGCGCGCACCGCGTCGGTGGCGATGTCCCACTTGTTGCGGCCCCCGGCGATTTCTTCTTCCATGCTGGCTGACCAGTCTAAATTGATCAGCACGTTGGGCTGCACCGCGGTGGCTTCGAAGCGCTGCCCACCGCAACTTTGAATACCCGCGTCTGGGTCTGCGGTGCTCGTCGAAGCGTCGGCGCTTGGCGGCCCGCCGGCGTCAGCCCCGGTGCCCGAAGAGAAAGAACCGCCACAGTTACAGGCGGCGAATACGCTGGAAAAAAAGACGGCAAGAATCAGAGGCGACCGAAGGGTCTTCATTCAAGACTCCGAAGCTGGCCCCTTTGCCGCGACGACGCGCGCACCATGGCACAGAACCCATTTCGGAGTGAATGGCCCTCGAGGCCACCTCTAGAAATCTGCGTGCTTACGCGCCTGTCACCTTCGTCGAAGCCGCCAAACCGTTGCGACGAATGAAGTCGAGCACCACCGCGCCCACGCTCGAGTTCTCGGCGATGTTGCCAATCTGCGCCCACCGCCCGTCAGTCGTCAGGTTGATGATGGCGTTGGGCCAGCTGCTGCTGTCGGCGAAGTAGAGAAAGCGCCGCGGTACGGGCCATGAATGGGTACGCAACCCGGTGCCTCCGGTATTTTTTAGCAACTGCTCGGCAATCTTCTGGCCACCGGGGCAGAGAATTTCGACTTTGCGCACGCTGTAGTCTTTGTTCACCGAGATGCGAACGAAGGCTGGGTTAGACACCCGGTACTCTTTGTACGTGGTGTTGCGAATCCACTCCTGGCAAATCAGCAAGAAGACATTGGTGAGGTTGGTCCAGTTGCGGTCTAACGCGTTTAAGTGGTCAGCCAGCGCCTTCTGGTACTGCTTTTTCTCTTCGGGCCCGGCCTTGGCGTACGCGGTCTCGACCAGGTGCTTGTAGTCGCCGAAGCCGCGGCCCAAGTCATTCATCGCAAGAGTCAGCTCGGCGGTGAAGCGAACCAAAAAGTCGCGCAGTTGCGCCGAGGTTCTCGCTTCGCGCGCGCGCTCGTACTCTTTCACCACTTTGTCGAGTACGTCTTTGGCGTACGAAACGCCCGGCACTTGGCCCGCGATTTTGGTGATGACTTGGTCACCCACGTGCTTCATCACCGCTCCGACGAAGTCAGGCACGCCCTCGGCGTCAGAATGCGAGCTCATCACCACCTGAAACTGCGTCAGCGCGCCGCTCCAGGCAGTGAGCACCTGCATCTCTGAATTGAAGATGTCGATGATTAACGTGTCGACGCTCTTTTGTTCGCTCGGCACCGCGGTGGGTGACACGGCTCCCGGCGACACCGGCCCGAGCGGAGGCAGCACCAGCTTGTCGTGTATCGCTTTCCACTCAGCGGCGAGCTTCTTGTTCCCCAGGGGAATTTTCTGTCCATTGAGCTCTGGGTGCCGTGCCCAGAACAACATGTTGGTGATTTTACTGCGGTCGCGCTCACCCAAAATAATCGCAATGCCTACCGCCGCGGTCCAATAGCCCTTTGCAAGCAACTTCTTCAAAGACGCTTGGCCCAAGTCTTCATTTTCCATTTGGGGGGCCGCTGCGTACGCCGGTTCTTCGCCATAGAAAGTCAACCCTGGCGCTTCTTGCTCGGCGTAACCGTCGGAGGTCCACGTTTGCAGGGCGGGGTCTTCAGCTTCAGGCAGGTGTTCGGCGCCAGCTGTTTCGCCCACGCTGAGCGCGACTTCATTGCCGGGCCCGCGGTTCAGCGACAGAAAAGGGCTTTCGCGCTCATACCAGCTGGCCGACTCGCTCGAGAACCCGGGTGCCGGTGGGCCTTGGTCTTCAGTTTCTGAAGCGAGAAAGGGGGTGTCGTTCGACGTCGATTCGTATGTGTCACGCATGGCCAAGGGTCCTTTCTTTCAAGCCGCTTGTACGACGCTGAGGTTGGGCCGCACCTTCGACGCCTTGAGGTCGCGCCCGGTGGCAATCGACCAGTGGTTGATGAGCGTGCGCATGCGCTCGGCAATTGGCGAGTTGTACAGCGCGGTCGCCGCGGCAGGCGTGTCGAATGCGCCAAGCTCGATGCCCATCAGCAGCTCTGAAATTGGCACGGCCATTTCGAAGAAGCTGCGCGCCTTGCCGTGAATGGGCACCTTCACCCGCTCGGCCAAACGGGCCAGGCGCTGCTCGGGGCTGGGAGCGGTGGCGCCCAAGTCCATCAACACCGGTGAGTCGTAAGAAACGGTGAGATGAAACCATGACAAGCATGTGACGGCATAGAGCTCTTCGCGCGAGAGGTTGCCGCCTTGACGACGCGCGAGCAGCATTTCTTTTAAGCGTTGGCAGAGCGACGCGATGGCGCTGTCGTCAGTGGGCCGCGGGCCGCTGGTGGTCGACAAGTTCACGATGCCGACCCACACTTCGGCCAGCAGTTGCTCGAAAGTGCCAATGAACTCGGTATTGGCGGCGGGCGCTTTGTTGAAGTTGTACGGCTGACCGTCGGGGTGCCCGTGGTTCAGCTGCAGCGCCATCAACCGGTAATAGGCTTCACGCCGCACATCTTCGAGCTTGGGCCGTGCGTCAGACGTCACCGCCAACACATGAAACGGCACAGCGGGGCGTAAGAACAACTGCTCGGTGGCGAGCAACCACTTCTGGCTCGCGGGGCGCCGCAGCACACCGACTGATTCTCCCTCGAGCAGCGCCTTCACCAGCGCTTGAAACACGTGCAGAATTTTCGTGTTCTCAACCATGTATGCGTAGGCCAGGTGGTCCCAAATGAAGCCGCCGGTGGTGGTGAACGGTGTTACGCCGCCAAGGTACGTTTGAATCACCGACAGCGGTAGCGCCTGCAGGTCGCTGCGGTCGTCTGGCGAACCCACCGCCGCTTCACCGTTGGGGTCTTCGGGTTTGTCCATTCGGGTTTCCCAAGCGAATTCGACAATCGCGGTGAGAATCGACGGGTGACGGCTGAGCAGCTGGGTCGCGACTGCGGGAGAGCTCGGCGGAAGCATGCCGCCAACGAGTTGCCTGAACATGGGTCACTTTCTTTCTTTTGAAAAAGTTAACTGAGCGCTTTGGGAGGCTGGTGGGGGGTTGGGTTCACGGGAGGGTTGAGAACGGGGCTCTGCTTCAATGCTTCACGCAGGTCTGCGCCCATCAACGCGCGCTGCATTTTTTGAAAGCGCGCCAGGGCCTCGGCCGCGGGGTTAGCGGTGAGGTCTGGGTCGTTGAACGCCGGTTGCGGCGCGAGCTGCGGTGTCGACTGCGACGGCGCTTGCTTGGTGCCGTCTGGCTTTACGGTTTGCTGCGGTTCTTGTTTCATCGCACTTCCTTTTGTGAGCCGCGGCCGTTATGCCGCGGCGAGTGAATCTCCCAAGCGCAACATCCACGACTGTTGCTCTCGTAAGCTCTGTGCCGACGGCGCGCCGCTCACGGCCGACTTCAAGCCAGTGAGCGCGAGCAGGCGCATCGGGTCTTTCGTCACCCAGTAGCTCGAAAGAAAAAGCGCCGGGCCGACAGTCTCTTCGAGCTTTCGCAGCGCCGCGGGCGAAACCCGCTGTGGGTTCACCAAATCGACGAGCGACTTTCCTTTAAAGGCGCGGTAGGGCCGCGAAAGAATCAACTCGGCGACACGCGGAAGTACCGACTGGCTCGAGCGCAGCAGGTCTGCCGCCGCGAGTGACGGGTGAAGAGGGTAGGTGAGTTGCCAAACGTCGGCCAGCTCGTCCCACGGGCCGGCGCCATAGGCGTGACGGCACATGTCGACTCCAAGCAAGACGCGTAAGAAGCTCACGGGGTGCGGGTCATCAGGGGCGTAGCGAAACACCGCGCGCGGCTCGTCGGCGACGACGTCGTGCAGGGCGCAAACCGAGGCATAGCCAGTGAAGACGAAGGCAAATGCGTCGGCGGCAATTTCACTCGCCCAGGCGCCCCAGCACTCGCCGAGGCTGGTAGAACGAAGCCCGGTGATGAGCGCGGCGCGCAGCTCATCGTTCCAATCGATGAGGGCAGAAATCTGATGACCGGCTTCATGCAGCAACGACGTGCCGTTGTGCAGCGCGTGGCGGGTGATTTTAATCGCCGCTACGTAACTTTGAATGGCCGGGTCCCACAGGCGCAGCGCGTATTTCAAAATCAGCGCGCCGCGGCCTTGGTCGGCGAACGTCACCACCGGAGGTACCGGCTTGCCGAGTGGTACCAACACGTCTTTCATCGCGCGGTCAACCAGCGCATCGCACGAGCGGAGCAGCGCCCCCATTTCAGGGTTGGTGCGCGAGTTGATGGCGTCGGCGTAAAAGTCGAGCGCGGTTTCGATGCGCAAGTAGCGGCGTTTGAAGGCGCGTACTTTCGGCGAAAGACCAAGCAGCTCTGCCTGGGTTGCTGCAGCGCGAACTACCGCGAGCAGGGCGTGCCCGTCTCGTTCCAGCTCCTTCACGGCGTCGGTAAATTGAGCGCGCAGCCGCTGCCCGGTGTGCCGCTCGAGTGAGCGCCAGGCTTGAGGCGCGGCGAGGCTTTCGATGTCGGCCAAGCGGGTGCCCGCGATGCCCCAGTGGGCAATTTGCCGCGAGAGGTGGCGGCGCAGCACCGAAGCCGGTGACATATGCGGGTTAACCCACATATGTCACCGCTCTCACGACTGCGACTGACGGTCTGTGGCACCTTCGCGGCGTGCTCGCTCGGCGCACCGACAAGTGCGCCTTCGCTGTGCGCCACCACGAATCTGCCGACAGCCTGTCAGTCTCGTTACGAGAGACCGGTGACATATGCGGGTTAAGCATGAAACCACCCAGCGTGAAGACGCACCTCGACCTCGGGCTTGCCCACGTTGAACCAGTCGTCAGCGAGACTGACCGAACCGCCGGCCATTGCTTTGCGCACCGTGGCCAGCCCCGGCACATGACGAAACACACAGCGAACAGAAACCCCTGAAGCGGGGTTTTCGGTCGCGGCCAAGAAGGCGGCGACATGGGCCTGCCGGTTTTCGGCGAGCGCCTGGCCCACCCAGTCGACCAAGCGCTCTGACAACGCGCGCTGCGTTTTCCGAGGGAGCACCTCGAGCAGCGCTTCAGCCGCCGCCGTTGGTGTCACCGCGTCGTCAATGACGGCGAGTCGCGTTTTTTTGAGTGAAGCCACGCCCGCTTCGAGCAGTGAAGAAAGCTGACGCACGAAGTAGCCCGCGGGCAAGCGGCGACGCAGCTTGAGCGCCAGCTCTTGCGCGGTGGCCTCGTCGATGAACAGTGAAACGAGTGCCTCATTTCGCAGCAAGTCGAGCGTGAGGTGAACTTGCGTCGACGGTGCGGGCACTGCACGCGTGGGTGTGGGGGGCTCGAGGTAGACGTAGCGCGAGCCGACGCGCGGCGCGAAAGACCGGTGCGAGGTGTGTGGTTGCCCGGCAAGCAGCGGGCCGCCGAAAATGGCTGACGCTGCTTCGACAGTGAGAGGTAGCAACCTGCCTGCGGAGCAGACAGTGCCCAAGCCCGGTACAGTGTGCTCGGCCCGTGCCACGTGAAAGAGCGTGGTGCCAGGCACGAGCTCGTAAAGGTGCGCGCGAAAGGTTTGCTCCGAGGGCAGGCGCGGCAGGGTGAGTCGGCGAGCGGTGTCAGGAGTGAGCTTGACGTCGAAGACGCGTGAGTACTTTTTGTAGAGCTTGCGGCCGCGCACTGGCATCAACGCCCACACGCCGCCCACAGGTGACTCGAGAAGGTCGGGCTGTTCGCGGTAGAGGTGGGCAGGTAAAAGAGGTGGCAGGTTTCGTGCGGCGGCTCGGTGAAAAACGCGCAGCACTTCGGCTTCGAGCAGCTCAGAATCGTCGAGCACGTGCTCAGGGGCATCGGCGAGAGCGCGCGCGGTTTCTTCAACTGTGGCGGCGATGGCGTTGGCGCCGACACGGTTGAGCGCAGCTTTATTTTCACCGGCTTCGAGCTGCAAAAGGTTGAAGCCCATTTTCACAATCGCATCAGAGAGCGGCTTGGCGTTCGCCTTGCCCACGATGCCGCCAATGAGCTTGGCCACCAGGCCCGACGCGATGTTGATGACGCGCCCCCGGCCGGCGAGTCGAATCGCCGCCTTGAGCGGAAGCAGCGCCGCGGGCAGAAAGCGTTGAACCGCGGGGGTGGGGTCATCGCGGTTGTCGAGCTCGAGCAGCGCGTCGACGAAGCGCTCGCGTTCGGTGGCCAAGTCGTGAATTGGCGTCGAGCCGCTCGCCGCTTCGGCATACTCGTGGGCAATGAGGGCTGCGTCGGCTTCAGAGTCGGCTGCAACCAACCGCGAAAGATAAGTGTCGAGCTCGGCTTGAACGGTTGAAGCGTCTTGCGCGGGAGGAGGCTCGGTGGCGGTAGACGAAGCCGTTGCCGCCGCGGCTTGCTGGGGTGGGCGTTTGATGCCGAAAGACTGCGCCAACTTTTCGGCCAGGGGCCGAAGCTGCGCGGGCAACTTGTCGAAAGCCAATTGCAGTACCCGCTGAATAATCGGGCGAATGAACTTGGTGATTTGCGCGATGAAGGGCCCGAGCGCCAGTTTGCCAATGAACTTCACGCCCTTCGTCACGGCATTTTTTATTTTTTTGAAGACGGTGCCAAAAAGGTTCTCGAAGCTTGGCGCGAGCGCTTGGTTGTCAGTCGCCGATTCGCTGGCCCAGGTGTCGAGCTCGGTTTCGGTGACCGTGCCGAGCGGTCGACTGTAAAAGTGCTGCCGCAGATTTTCGAGCCGGCGCTCCATTTCGGCGGTGACCGACTTCAAGTGCTCGTGGGCGAGTTGCTCGGCGCGCGCGTCGTCGAGCTCGAAGGTCAGTGCTTCTCTTTCGGAGTGAACCCACGAGTAGGCCGCCGTTTCAGCGGCGGCTTCGAGCACGGCTTGGTCAAAGTTCGGGTCATAGAGCTCAGCGCGAATGAGCGATGACTGCGAGGTGGCGGCTTCGTTGTCTTCGTGGAAAACAGACTCGGCCGCGAACGGCGAAGTCGAATTCGAAGGTTCGTTTTCAGAAGCGAAACCGACGAATGAATCGACAAAGGGCGACGCATTGCTGGGTGGAAGCATGGGTTGAAGCAGAGCAATGGCTGTGCCTCAGGCCGCTATAGAGGGAGCGGTGTGCTCGGCAGGTCGAAATGTCTGAGACGAAGACTCAGACAGTGTCTGAGACAGTTTTTAGATTGGGTCGTCGCTTCGTCGGCATGCAGTGCAAGGCGATGATGATCTGCGTCGAAGCGCGGCGAAGAAGTCGGCCGTGCTCACGCACCTGCGCTGCATCGAGCCAAGCGGGCTACTGCGGGCGTCCAGTGTCCACCTGCCGTACTCGTTGAACGAGTACCTTCACAGCGCCCCGACGTCATGGCCCTGCTCGAGGCCAACCATTTCCGCCGTGCTGCCCTCGGCTGACTGCGGTCGCCCGAGGCGACCGCCTCCTACCATGCCAGCGTGGCCCAAAACCGACGGTACTCGTTGAACGAGTACCGAGGATTCACCGTTGGTCGCCCCCGCCGTGACATTGATCTCGACGCCGTTGCTGAACTCAGGGCCGTAGGGCGGAGCTGGCGTGACATCGCCCAGGCCCTGCACGTGCCCCGGCGGACGCTCACCAGTGCCTGGGCCCTGGCGCAAAACCCTGACCCGGTTCAGGCGGCCTGAGCCCCGAGGGAGAGGGTGGGTGGGGCGAAAGGTTGAAGATGTGCGCCGGGTCAGCGGGTACTGTGACGCTGATGGCCAGCAACCGACGCCAACGGCAACAGATAGAGCGCCCCGGTGATCCCGGCATGGACGTGTTCCTCCGGTATGTGGAGCTGCGCCGCGACCAGGTGCCCGACTTCAAAAAGTACCCGTTCTCGGTCCCAGCCGTGCGCGACCTGGAGCGGCTCGATTTCCACCCGCAGGTCACCCTCTTCGTAGGGGAGAACGGCAGCGGCAAGTCCACGCTGATCGAGGCCATCGCGGTGGCCGCCGGGTTCAACGCCGAGGGCGGCAGCCGGAACTTCAATTTCGCCACCCGGCGCTCTGAATCTGAGCTGCACCGGCACCTGCGGCTCGTGCGCGGCGTGCGTCGCCCCAAGACCGGGTATTTTCTCCGGGCCGAGAGCTTCTTCAACGTGGCCACGGAGATCGAGAAGAACGACGACGCCATGGCCGGACACGGTGGCGTCCTCCACCACGAGATGTCGCACGGCGAGGCCTTTCTTTCGCTGGTGCAGCATCGGTTTTGGGCGAACGGCCTCTACCTGCTCGACGAGCCGGAGGCCGCCCTATCACCCCAGCGACAACTCGCTTTGCTCAAGTCAATCCACGACCTCGTTCAGCAGCGCTGCCAGTTCGTGGTCTCAACGCACTCGCCGTTGCTCCTTGCGTACCCAGAGGCTCGCATCTACCACCTGACCGAGAAGGGCATGGCCGAAGTGCGGTACGAGGACACCGAGCACTACGCCCTTACGAGGGACTTCCTGCTCGACCGGGACCGTTACCTCCGACGCCTGCTACGGGACTGAGATGTGCCTGGTCGAGCCCCAGGCGAAGGCTCGCTTGGCTCGAGGATCCCGGCGATCTTCCGAGCGCGTCTCAATGCTCGTTTCACCTCCTCGGCATCCGCCGACCAGTCAAGTTTGCGGAGGGCTCGCCGTTCCGTGTCCTCAATCATCGCCTTCAGCTTCTTCAGCCCAGCCGGAGAGCCCGGTGCAGCCTGGGCGGCGAACACACAGGCGAGGAGCCTTCGATCCATGGCCGTGAAACCCAGTCGCTCCATCCGCCGGAGATAGACCGAGAAGATCCTCCAAGGACCGCTACTGCTTACTCGAAGCAGGTCCTCGGCGATGCGGCGCTGAATCTCCAACCGCTCTCGGGAACCTTGGGCCTCTTTCGCCAGCCGGCGGCCCAGTGCTTCATAGGCCCGGAGCTGCTCTGTCGGCTCAGTGTCTCTGAGCGCGAGGAACAGACGATCCCGCTCCTGCCCCCAACGGAGGGAGCGCTCATCTTTGGACTCCATGGCTCTCAACCTCCTGGGCATGGAGTTCGGCCGTTCATCGTCGGTATCGCGTGGGGCCAGAACCCGTTGCTGGTGCAGTAGTCCAGGCACGCGCCGCAAAGAGTCTGCCCCTTGTGGTTGCCTGGCTTGTTTCCGCCACCTGCATCAATGCACTTCTCGTAGTAGCCCGCGCAGCGGTCCTTCTTGTCCTTGTCCTCCTCGCACAGCTTGTCTGTTCCTGGAGTGGGTAACGGCGGCACGGGTCGTGGCGGCTTCGGAGCGGGAGCTGGCGCGGGATCACCACCACACGCCTCGGGGTTGCCGGGGTGCTTCTTGATGCACTCCGAGTAGGTATCGAGAAGACCGTCCGGATCGACGAACGCGATGGGGTTGTTGCTCGCGCCCACTGGATGCGGATCCATGGAAACAGTTGTAATTACTGTTGATCTCGCGCTTACGCAGCCGGCATTCAACCCGCAGATGATGCCGAGGTTCGGCAGCTCACCGCAGCAAGTCTGTTTGCCGCA
>JAIBBR010000110.1 GCA_019694575.1 Myxococcaceae bacterium | reverse complement strand
CTAAAAGGCCCCGGTACTCCGACCGGCGGCTGCTGCTCCGCTGAGGCAGCCGGCTTCAGTGGCTGCCTCGCCGCCCACGAGCCGTGCTCGCGCGCGTAGATCTGCGTGAATTCAGCACCGAAGAGTAAAATCATTGCCGAATAGTAAACCCAGACCAACAAGGCAGCGAGCGAGCCCGCGGCGCCATAGCTCGAGACCAACGCCGTCTTTCCCAGGTACACGCCGATGGCGAGCTTGCCCACGTTGAAGAGCAACGTGGTAACCACCGCGCCCAGCCACACGTCGCGCCAACGCACCTGCACGTCAGGCAGAATCTTATAAATCATCGCGATGAGCACCGTCGTCACACCGAAGCCCATCAGCAAATTCACCGTCTGCCAGACTGACATCCACGCGCCGGCATAAGCACCCGCCCAACGGCCAAAAGCAGCCAAGCCCGCGCTCAGCACCAACGAGACGAGGAGCAAGAAGCCGATGCCCAACACCATCGCGAACGAAAGAAAGCGGGTACGAAAAAACGCCCACACGCCATTGATTTTCGGTGGCGTCGCGTTCCAAATCGCGTTGAGCGCGGTCTGCAGCTCGGCAAAAACACCCGTCGCACCGAACACCAGCACCACCACGCCGATGAGGGTGGCCAATGTTCCCGACTCCCACTTCGAGGCGTGCGCTACCATTTCAGCCAACGCGCGGGCGCCCTGCTCGCCGACGGGGCCGCGAATCTGCGCTTCGATTTCACTGCGCGCGGCGTCGGTGCCAAAAATCGAACCGGCGATTGCCACAACAATGACCAGCGTGGGAGCGATCGAAAACGCGGTGTAGTACGCGAGGCTCGCCGCGTACGTCGGGGCCTTGTCATCAACCCACTCAGTCACCGTGGCCTTCAGCATTTTCCAAAAAGACTGAATCATGACGGTTCTGCCTTCTTAAGCAGCTTCTCGGGGTCGAGGCCTAATTTTTTCAGCGTCTCGCGATCAGGCGCGCCAGTTCGGGGCAGCGCCTCACGCTCTTGAAAACCACGCAAGGCATCGGTGGTTTTGCGATCAAATTTGCCCGGCTCGCCCACTTCAAAGCCTGCTTTCTCGAGCGCGCGCTGAAGCTCGGCCACGCCTCCGTCGACGAGCAAGCCCGCGGGCCCTGTCGCCAGGGGAACGCCCGATTCACTCTTCGGCACCGGCACGTGCACCTCGGTGGGCACCTTCTGCTTTTCTTGGGGCGGAGCTGTCTGCGCCGCGCCTTCAAGCGGGTCGCGTTGATCGGCGTGCTTGCAGCCCCAAACCAACGTCAACACCACCATGGTCACCCAAGCAGAGCGCCTCATTTCTTCTCGTCCTTTTTCTTTTCTTCAGGCTGCGCATTGGGAGCACCTTCTGAAGGGCTGAGTGCCTTGGCGGCTTGCGTCACCACTGACTCTTGCTCCTTGGCTTGGGGTGGCGGCAGCGCGCTGTACCCTTCGTTCACACCCAGCACGAAGGCATTGCGCACCACGCCCAAAATCGTCGGCCACAATTGCGCTTGGGGGTTTTTCACGCTGCCGTGAATGGGAATGATGGTGGCGACAGCTTTCCGGTGTTCGATGTCGTCAGAGACGAGGTCTAGCGCGGTGTCAGCCAGCGCCGCTTTGAGCTTGTCACCCAAATTGTCTTTGCCCGCTTCGACCGACGCATTCTTGAGCAACGGCTTGATGCCGCCGCGCAGCTGCCCATTCTTCGCCGTCATCTCGACGTACAGGTCCAACGTGCCTTGCTTGGGTTTTAGGCCCGACTCGGCGGCAATCACTTCGCGCAATTCGCGCAGCTCAAGCCCCTTCAAGTCAGCGCGGCCGGCAAAATAGAGGCCCTGCGCCAATGGGTCGGCAGTGAAGAACACCGTCAACCGGCCGCTGCGCTGCAGCAACGCCGAAAGAGCCAGCGTGGTGGGCTCACCCGACGCAAGGGCCGGGCGACTGGCCAAATTCTCGAGCGTGGCATCGAGCTCGGTCAACCGAATGCGCGGCAACTCGGGCACCGTCTTGTCGATGAAGGTGATGTCACCGTCACGCACCTGCACGTGATCAATTTTGAAGGGCACCATCTCTTTAAGCACTTGCGCCAAATTCGGTGTCTCAGGTTCAATTTGCCGCTCGGCTTTCTCTTTCGAGGCAATCAAAAAGACGACCGGCTTTTCCACCACTGACTTGAGCACCCAGTGGCCATGCAACAGGCGGCGAAACGAGAGGCCTCCTTGCACTTCGGCGGCTGAAAACACGGGTTGCTGAGCGCCACCGGCGGTTTCTTTCACCACCTTCAAATCGCGAATCGTGGTGCTGAGCTTGAATGGCTTGAGCTCCACGTCCGAGAAGCTCACGGTGTAACCGGTCAACTTGTCGAGACGGGTGCGCACTTGCCAGGTGACGATGGCGTCGAAAGAAACCCAGAGCGCCACCCCCACCGCCGCGGCAATCGCCAAAGCTGTCAGCCAACGCTTGCGCGTTTTACCCGTCATCGTCGCTCTCCTCTGCGCAGCCCGATTGCAACCGAAGTGCCACGCGCACCCTCGTTTCACCAGTGGGGCTCTGGTGCGCGCACCGCGGGGCAAGGCGCCTCAGTGCGGCGCCAGTGCACGGTCTTTGAGAAGCAAACGTAAGGGAGGAACGCCCGCGGCATGCCCATTGCTGTTGAGTCAGTCGACACCCACCCCCACATGGAGAAGTCGCCATGAACTCAATTCGCCAATCGCTCCCTGCTGTCTTCGCCCTCACGGCGCTGACGTTCGCCACGGCATGCGCCGACAACCGCAACGCACTGCGCCGTGAGCACGAAGAAGAACAAAACAAATTGGCAATGCAGCAGGCTGATGAGCAACGCAAGCTCTCGAGCGAGCAGAACCAACTGGCCCAGCGCCAAACCGACGAGCAAATGAAGCTCGACGAGAAGCAAGCGCGTGAAGACTACACGGCCTTTCAAAAAGAGCAGGCCGCGGTGAACAAGCGCGCTGAAGCCAACCAAGAAAAGCAGCGCGAGCTGGCACGAAAAGCGTTCGAAGCGTGTGAAAAGCTACCCGTCGAAAGCTTAGACATTTGCCCACTGCAACCCAAGTCGGTGCAGACGCTGACGTACATCGATGAAGGCGTGGCGGTGGGCCTCAAGCCCGGCACCGGCGAAGTGGCCGACATCGAACGCCATGTCGAATGCTTCAAAGCCCGGCAAGCGAGTCGCGCGGCACAGAGCATGGTGAGCCCGTCGTCGATCGCCGCCGAATCGAGCTGCCTGGTGATGTTCCCCAACGTCGACGTGAAGGTGACCAAGAGCAAGGGGCAAGTGGCGGTGAACCTGCAGACCGACGACAAAGAGCGCGTGGCCATGCTGCGTGACAGGGCGCGCCAAACGCTGGTTGAAACCAACACCACTCCACGCAACGGCGCGCCGGCCACCAACGACATTCCCGCGGCGCCCAACGGCAATTTGCCGACGACGCCTGCCATTCCCACCACGCCTATCAACCCGACGACGCCTGACATCAACCGCTGAGGCAACTTGGCATTGGAGATTAAAGAATGGGGCCTGTGCTGAGCTGATTAAAAGCGGGGCTGCGCGCTTCGTTGCCTCGCATGAAAGAGCCGCAAGAATGTGACGGGAGCTACGCATCACAAGGTGGGCCGCCGTGACCATGACTCCGCTTTAAGGGCTTGGCCGGGCGCCGCCAGCCCGGTGCGTCGCCGCGGTCGGGTCCCAGCCTATGGTCTCCCGGGGCCGTCACCCCAATTGCGGTGCCCAGAGAAGTCAAAAACTGCCGGCAACCCGCGAGACTGACAACTTGAGGCCACACTGTCGCTACGAGTAGATATTCTGCAATGGATGAAGGTCGCCTTAGGCTCGTGGTCGTATGCAAAGCATGGCTCGATCAGATGTCTCGGACCTTCGCATGGCACCTAACGGCCGACCTGTATGGCGTTCCCGTACTCGTCGCTCCAGGCGACTCACGTTTCGAAGTCGTTAGCCCCGAAGACATTGAGGCCGCTGGAGACAGCCCTCGTGCATTCGTCGATCGGGCGATCTCAAATACGCGCGCGCTGTTACAGCCCGAAGATCAGGTCTGCGTGCATTTCGAAGCAGGAAGCATCGGCAAGATCAACGGTGGAACGCCGTTCGAGTCAAGCCGCCTTGCGAATCACCGTTGGTGGGAGAAGGCTGCAGCGAAAGTACGCGGATCTTTACTGGTCGCGGCTCCTGATTGGCGCGTTCTGCTCTACGCCGACTCGGCCAATGAAGGCGCGAATGAAGTGCTGGCAAGCGTTGCAGCTCGCATTGCCTCAGCCAGAAATCCGACCAGCCTTTCCTCGACAATTCTTCGATGGCAGCCCGATGGCTGGGAACCAACATAGGAAGCTTCGAGGGCGCGCGGTCTTCCTAACAAACCTGTCGTTCGCGAATACCCCGCCGATGCACATGAAAAAAACCGCGGAGGCGTTTTTCTCGCTCCCCGCGGCTTCGACACTCCAGCCTAAAACTTAGTTGGAGCGAAACTCGGCATCGACCACGTCATCTTTCTTCGGCGTGGCTTGGCTGCCCGGCGCAGCACTCGGTGCTTCAGGCGTCGGCGTAGCACCCGGCGCACCGGCTTGGGCACCGGCGGCTTTGTACATTTCTTCAGCCGCTTTGTGGCTGGCCGCTTCGAGCTTCGAAAGCGCCGCTTCAATCGCCGCCTTGTCAGTGCCCTCGCGCACGCTCTTGACTTGGGCAATCGCCTCTTCGAGCGACTTCACGGTCTCAGCGGCGATCTTGTCCTTGTTCTCGCTGACCAGCTTTTCCATCTGGTAGACCATGTTCTCGGCCTTGTTCTTCAGCTCAACCGTGGCGCGGCGTTCTTTGTCTTGCGCCTCATTGGCGTGCGCTTCTTTCACCATGCGATCCACTTCGTCTTTGGCGAGACCCGAGGAGTGGGTAATGGTGACCTTGGCTTCTTTGCTGGTCGCCTTGTCTTTCGCCGTGACATTCAAAATGCCGTTGGCGTCGATGTCGAACACCACTTCGATCTGCGGCACGCCGCGCGGCGCGGGAGGCAGGCCCGTCAAGTGAAAGCGGCCCAGCGACTTGTTGTCACCCGCCATGTCACGTTCACCTTGCAGCACGTGCACTTCGACCTGGGTCTGCCCGTCAGCCGCGGTCGAAAAAACCTCGCTCTTACGGGTGGGCACGGTGGTGTTGCGTTCAATCAACCGGGTAAACACGCCGCCCAACGTCTCGACACCGAGCGACAGCGGAGTGACATCGAGGAGCAGAATGTCTTTCACCTCGCCCGCGAGCACGCCGGCTTGCACCGCCGCGCCAACGGCCACCACTTCGTCGGGGTTCACTGAACGGTTGGGCTCTTTCTCGAAGAGCTTCTTCACCGCTTCTTGCACCTTGGGAATACGGGTGGTGCCGCCGACCAGAATCACCTCGTTCAAGTCTTTCACCGACAGGCCCGAGTCTTTCAGGCACTTGCGGCACGGCTCGAGCGAGCGCTCAATCAAGTCGTCGATCATCGCCTCGAACTTGGCGCGCGAGAGCTTCACATTGAGGTGCTTGGGGCCACTCGCGTCGGCGGTGAGGAACGGCAAGTTGATTTCCGTCTCCATCGTCGAAGAGAGCTCAATCTTCGCCTTCTCAGCCGCCTCCTTCAGGCGTTGAAGCACCATCTTGTCTTTCGCCACGTCGAGGCCGGTGTCTTTCTTAAACTCGGCAATCAGCCAGTCCATGATGCGCTGGTCGATGTTGTCGCCGCCCAAGTGCGTGTCGCCATTGGTGGCGAGCACTTCGACCGCACCCTCGCCCATGTCCAAAATCGAGACGTCGAATGTACCGCCGCCGAAGTCGTACACCGCGATGCGCTCGTTCTTCTTGCGATCTAACCCGTAAGCCAGGGCGGCCGCGGTCGGCTCATTGACGATGCGGCGCACGTTGAGGCCGGCAATTTCACCAGCGTCTTTGGTGGCTTGGCGCTGCGCATCGTTGAAGTACGCCGGCACCGTAATCACCGCGTCGGTGACCTTCTCGCCCAGGTAATTCTCAGCAGCGCGCTTCAGCTTGAGCAGCACCTGCGCCGAAATTTCCGGAGCTGAGTACTGCTTGCCGTCGATACCTACCCGAGCGTCACCATTGGGGCCCTTTTCGACGACATACGGCACCAATTTGGCTTCTTCCGTCACCTCTTCGTAACGGCGGCCCATGAAGCGCTTAATTGAATAGACAGTCTTCTCGGGGTTGGTAATGGCTTGACGTTTCGCCACCTGCCCTACCAGACGCTCACCGTCTTTGGTGAAGGCCACAATCGACGGCGTCAAACGGTTACCTTCTTCGTTGGTCAACACCTTGGGCTCGCGGCCTTCCATAATCGCCACCACGCTGTTGGTGGTGCCCAAGTCGATTCCGATGATTTTTCCCATGTCAGTATCTCCAAACCCTGCGAATTAACGGGCGCATTTTCGAACGCCGACAGTTGCAAGCTAACCACTGTCTAAGGCCTGTCAACGCGTGATCGCAGATTCACGCCAATGGTCTAAGTGCAAAACCCGTTACGCAGTCACCGCTACCGGGCCTACCCAATTGATGGGGGTGAAGACACCGAGATGCAAGTAATTTCAATGTTTTACATCAACAACTCAATGGCTAGAAACCTGCAGCAGCCCGTCGCGCACCCTTTCGAGAGGCCGAAACTGCATGTGGGCACAACCCTTCAAACGCGCCGAGCTTGAGGTCGTTCCTCCCCGCCATGTCGAAGACGATCGGGTGGCGGTTTGCCTCAATGCCAACGCGCGCAGGGTCAACGACAAGGTCATCAAGCGCATGCTGCACGCGGTGCGCGAGCAAGATCTTTTCGTTTCGCGTTCGCAGCTCGACGCGCGCCGCATCGCCAAAGAAATCGTCGACCGTGGTTACGCCACCGTATTCTTGGGTGGCGGCGACGGCACCTTCATGGGTTTCTTGAACGAAATCATGAACCAGGTCGCGGCACGGCCCGGGCAAATCGCTCCGCGCTTTGGCGTGCTCAAGCTGGGCACCGGCAACGCGGTGGCGAGCGTGGTGAAAGCGTCGGCAATGAAGAACGACGGCATGCTCGACGACGTCTTGCGCGCGCGCGAAGGCTCGGTACCGGGTTATCGCGAGCTTGATCTGTTAGTGGTCGACGGCAAGCGGGCTCCGTTCGCCGGCCTGGGCCTCGACGGCAAAGTGCTCAACGACTACATCGCGCTCAAAGAGACGCTGCCAGGGTCGATTTGGTCGAAGCTCGGAGGGGTGGGCGGCTACGTCGCGTCAATCGCGCTAAAAACCTTGCCCGCGGTGATGACACAGCCCAGCAAAATTGAAGCAGAAATCATCAACGGCCATGCGGGAGTGGCGTATCGCTTGGGCGCCGACGGCCGCCCCCGGGGCGCGGCCATTCCTCCGGGGGGAGTGCTCTACAAGGGCCCCTTGATGATGGCCGCCGCGGGTACCGTGCCCTATTACGGCTACGAGATGAAGATCTTCCCCTTCGCGGGTAAGCGGCGCGGCATGATGCACCTGCGCATCGGCAATGTGCCCACCACCAGCATTCTCGCCAACCTGCCGGGCCTGTTTGGGGGCACCTGGTTTCCCGATGGCATTTTAGACTTTCACGCCCGCGACGTGACGATGCGCTTCGCTCGGCCGATGCCGCTTCAAATTTCGGGTGACGCCGCGGGTTATCGCGATTCGTTGCGCTTGTCGGTGGCGTCTGACCCGGTCGAGCTCGTCGACTTCACCAACACCGTCCACTAGCCCACTTGATCTTCGGTCGATCCTGGCCGATTTCTTCGTTGGCCGCTGTGCTGCGTGCTCACAGAAACCAGCAGTCTGCTCCGCGCGCTGCTCGCGCCCGCATCGATCTCGGCTCAGGCTCGGCCGAACCTCAAGCGGGCCGAGCGGTTCAAACCTTCGCGCTACGGCAACGTGAAGAGGTGGCTGAAGATGACTTCGCCCCTTTGCCCACCGTGGGTCGGCCGGTAGCGCTCGAGATCTTGGAGCCGAATTTCTTCAAGCGCCGCGCGCATCTCATTGAAGGTCATCTCGCGCCCATGTTGGGTGGCGAAAACGTTGTTGGCCTTTTCCAGCTCTTTGTAGATCAGGTCAGCGGCGCGACGCATCGCCACCACCGTGCCCAACACCCCAGAGGGAATGCTCTTGGGCATCACGCCGCCCAACAGCGCGTCTCCTACCAACGGTATGTGCCTCACGCCGAGCAGCGCCAGCGTCGCCGCCTGGTAAATACGAGACATGCGCAGGCGGTAGCCTTTGTTCTGCAACCAGTCGTTGAAAATGACCGAGTACACCGACGCGTAGAGCCGGCCTTTGCGAATGTCTTTGGGCACGTTGGGGCCCGGCAATGAGCGCGCGGTGGCGACCAGTCGAAACGACGGGTCAATCGCGATGTCACCCGGCGCAATGGCGTGATCGCGCTTGATACCCCACGCGCTCAACATGTCGTGCGTACCCTGGCTCGACTGAAACTGGCTGGGAAACGCGGGAAACATCGGCGCAGATGTGCCCATTTGCGCTTTGAACGCGGGCATCGCCATCAACTGCCGAATCATCTGCGAGCAAAAGAGCGCCTCGCGGTCATCGGGGTTGAGCGTGAAATTGTAGGGAATGGCGTCGCCCTTGTCTTGGCGCTCCTTGGCCATTTTCAACCAGTCAGGCACCACCGCGTCGAACGCGCGCTGCAGCTTTTCGTTGCTCGGCACGAAGAGCATCGAGCGCACGTTTTTTTGAAACCACTGCTTGGGGTCGAGCGGCTTCACGGTGAAGCCCGGCCCCGGCAACGCTTCGCCCAGCCAATAGCTCACCTTGCCCGTCACCGGGTCTCGTTGCCGGCTCACCATCGCCACATGGCTGCCCATGGCGTTCACCGACATAATCGTTTTGATGGTGTTACCCACCTCGGTGCCTTCGTCGGTCAGCACGAAGAACGTGTCGGGGTAATCGTTGAGGTTCGCGTAGCTTAAGTCGACCTGCCAGTGCACGTTGGGCACCTGCGCAGCGATGGGAGGCTTCGGCGCCTCGTTCACTTGCGGCAAGAAGAGCAGCACCAAGGTGTCACCCAAGTGCTGCAGCGCACGGTCGACGTTACGCATTTCGTCGGCGATTTCGCGCGAATAGCCAGCCCCGAAACCGTGCAACCGTGCGGTGAGCGACTGCTGCAGATCTAACACTTGCTCGATGGCCGCGCTGGCGTGGCCAGGCAGTTTGAGCTTGTCTAAATCGACCTGCTCGGGGCTCGCCGAAAGCAAAAGCGAATAGATGAGCCGCAAATCGCGCAGCGCGGTGTCTTGGGTGAAGCGCGCCGGGTCGTTCACGTAGTCGATGGTTAGACGCAGCGACTCTTCGACGTCGCGGGTGATGACCTTCACCAGGCTGGTGGCGTCACCCACCCGGCGCAGCACGTCGGTGGCACGCACGCTGACGCGGCGCTCGACGCTGCTCCAGGCCTGGGTATGGCCGGGTTGATCGACTGGGTTGGGCACCAACGAAGTGGGAAGCGCTTTGACCTCGACTGGCTGCCGCTCGTCAGAGGCAGAAGGAGAAGGCCGCGGCGCTGAAGGGTCGAGAGGTCTCGGCATCGTCGCTTTGTCACCAATGATCTAACGGCGCGCAGCCGCAGACAAGTCTGCCAGCTTCTGGGCCTCTTACCCGCCGTGACGAGAAGGCGGCGGAGGCTCGCCCGGTTCTTTGCGGCGCACCCCGAAGAGCGCCAGCGTGTACCCAGCGCGGGGCGTCAATTCACGAAAAAGGGCCAATTCACTCTTCAAGGGGCTGGCGGCGGTTTGTGCTTCAGCCGGCAAACGTGAAAGCGACGACTCGATTTCACGGTAATAGTCGTCGAGCTCTGAATCGCTCAACGCTTCGGTGAGCTCAGGCTCATACCCGTTGCGCTCAATCACGCCCAAGCATTGCCTAGGCAAGGCGAGCGGCTCACCAAGTTGCTGCTCCCAAAAAGCGAGCGATTGCTTGTCGCTGACGCGGCCGATACGCGCCGGGTAGCTCAACACCAGGCGGCCTTTCGGAGCCAGCAATGGCCGGTACGTCGAGGCTGCTTTTTCGAGCGGCATCATCACCCGCCCCACGGCGATCACGCCGTCGAACTCGCCTTCAGCGAACGGGAGTTTTTCCCATGAAGGCAACACCTTCACGGTGATGCGGTCGCCCAGCGACTTGGCCGCGATGCGCTGATTCAGTGCCGAAGCAGCGGCGGTGTCGGTGTCGGCGACGATCACTGAACAGCCCAGCTCTTTGGCGAGAAATAGGCAGGTCGCGCCACCCGAGAGATCTAAAATTTTCGAGTCAGCTCCCCAGTGCGCAGTCTTGGCGATGCGGCGCAAACTCGTGTCAGAGGCGAATGCCCGACGAAAGTCGCTGGGTAGGTAGAGGGGAAAGCTCGGTGCCATGAGACCTGTCGACCGTACACCAATGTGCATTGCTACAAGTAGTAGAGAATGCGTCGCTCCTGGTGGAGCTGTTTGTAAATCGTTTGCCGTTGCTCTTCAGACAGCAGGTATACCGACACGGTGAGCGAAATGTATTTGTTGCCTCGCGAGGGTAGCTCGCTAATTGAATCAGGCGAGATTTCCGACCCCATCAAACGACGAAACAGCGTTTTCACGAACTCAGCAAACCCGTGCTCTTGCTTGCCGATGACCTTGAATGCATAAACCGTCGGGTACTCGATGAGCGGCTTGCCTGGCTGTTCTTCTTTCTTCTCTGCGTTGTTTGAGTCGCCATTCATCGTTCCTTCTCTACAACAAATTCGTCGCCAGCTCTGCAAGCGCGCTGCGCTCACCCTTGTTCATGGTGATGTGGCCGGCAATTTTTTCATTTTTGAACCGATTCACCACGTGCACCAAGCCGTTGTTGGTGGAGTCGACGTACGGGTTGTCGATTTGATACGGGTCGCCCGTAAGCACGATTTTGGTGTTGTCGCCCACGCGGGTGATGATCGTCTTCACTTCATGCGGAGTGAGGTTCTGCGCTTCGTCGACGATGATGTACTGGTTGGGAATTGAGCGGCCTCGAATGTACGTGAGCGGCTCGATCTCGATGATGCCCAAGTCCATCAGCTCGTGGTACCCGCGGCCAGCCTTCTTGTCGGCGCGCGAGAGGTTGAGCAAGAACTCGACGTTGTCGAAGATCGGCTGCATCCACGGGTTCAATTTCTGCTCGACGTCGCCCGGCAGGTAACCAATGTCACGGCCCAGGGGAAAAATCGGCCGACTGACGAGCAACTTTTGGTACGCCGCCTCTTCGGTCACCTTCTGTAAGCCTGAAGCGATGGCGAGCAACGTCTTACCGGTACCCGCTTTGCCGACGATGGTGACCAGCTTGATGTCGTCGTTCAGGAGCAGATCGAGCACGTAGCTCTGCTCCATATTGCGGGGACGCACACCCCAAATGCCTTCTTTGCCAGTGCGCAACAGCGGCACGATTTTACGCTTCTCGTGGTTGAGACGGCCCATCGCGGTGTGCGACGGGTTGCTCGCGTCTTTGAGCAACACGAACTGGTTGGGAAACAGCTGCTCCATGTTGTCGACCGCCACTTCGGCGTTGGGCCGGTACATGGCGTCGACCGCGTCGGCAGCGACGGTGATTTCGGTGAACCCCGAATAGAGATCTGAAATCTCGACCCGCTCGGGCTCGTAGTCTTGCGCCACCAAGCCCAACGCGTCGGCGCGAATGCGCAGGTTGGTGTCTTTGGTGATGAAAAAGGTGGGAACGTTGTTGTCGCGCTTCTTGGCTTCGATGGCCACCGCGAGAATGCGGTTGTCCATCAGCTGGCCGTCAGCCATTGACTTGGGCAAGTCGTGTTCGGCGAAGCTGACCTTCAGTATGCCGCCATTGGGCAACGTCACGCCCTCGCCGAGCGACCCTTCGGTGCGAAACGAGTCGAGGTAACGCGCGACCATGCGCGCGTTTCGCCCCAGCTCGCTCATGTCTTTCTTGAAGGTGTCTAGCTCTTCGATCACGTAGATCGGCACGATGACCACGTTGTCATCGAAGGAGTAGATAGACCGGGGATCGTGCAGCAGTACGTTGGTGTCGAGGACGAAATTCTTTCGTGTCACTCGTGTCCCTTCATTCGAAGAGGAAGTACAGACAACAGCACTCACGGCAACGCCAACGGTGAGGAAGTATAGGCAAGTGCCAGCGCGTGTGCGTGAGAATCGACACGCCCCTTCATTGAACGGTGCTTTTTTATTCGTAGCGAATCTTCACCACGGTGAAGTCGAGCTCGCCCTTGGGCCGCCGCACCGTCACCGTCTCGCCCAGGCGCCGGCCGAGCAGCCCCCGCCCCACCGGAGACTCGACGCTGATGCGGCCTCCTTGGGTGTCGGTCTCGTCGGGGCCCACGATTTGATAGGTGGCGGTAGAGCCGTCTTCGTCGTTCTCGAGCGTGACCGTCGCACCAAAAAACACGCCTTCTTTGTCGGTCTGCTCTTTGGGGTCGACCACGGTGGAATGCTTGAGGCGTTTTTGCAGAAAGTGAATGCGCCGGTCGATCTCGCGCAGCCGCTTCTTGCCATAAATGTATTCGGCGTTTTCAGAACGATCGCCATGGGCAGCAGCCACCGATACTTCGGCCGTTACCCGGGGGCGCTCGCTGTTGAGCAAATGCTTGAGCTCGGCGCGCAGCTTTTCGGCCCCGGCGCGGGTGACGTAGAGCTTGCCGATGGGCACCGGCACCTCGTCGTCGGTCTCATTTTCTGGGGCACCCCCTTTGGGTTCTGACTGCATGGCCCTTTATCTACACGCATTTCGTGCTAATGCGCCGCTCGTCATGACGCGTTGGGCTTTTCTTCTTTGGGTGGTGGCAGCGATCGCCGGGTGCGAGCGGGTGGCGTACATCGAGGTGACGCCTTCGCCGATTCTGCTCAAGCAGATGAACAACGAGGTGCGGGTTCACGCCAAGCCGATGAGCCAGCAAGGCGAGCACTACCCCAAGGCCTCGCTCAGCTGGAGCATGAAAGACCCCACCGTCGCGTCGGTCGATTCACTGGGCGTGGTCAAGCCGCTCAAATCGGGCCGCACCGAGCTTTTGGTGAAGCACGACAAAATTGAAAGCACCGCGCAGGTCGAAGTGCTGCTGGTCGAAAAAATCACCGTCGACCCGCTCGAGCTGACCTTGACCGAAGGTGGCGAGTCGCAAGAAATTAAGGTGAAGGCCTTCGACTTCGAGGGCCGTGAAATCAAAGACCGCCGGCCGCAGTTTCGGGCCGCCGACAAGAAAATCGTCTCTCTGGGGCAAAACGCGGCTTTCGGCCTGGCCCCGGGGGAAACCACCGTCGAGGTACAGGTCGACGCGGTGAAATCGACAATCAAAGTGGTAGTAGTGGCAGACAAAAAGGTGGCGAAGAAGTAAAGGCGCTCCCCTTTCGAAATTCAGTGGTCCCGAGTCGATAGCTCAGTTGGTAGAGCACCGGCCTTTTAAGCCGAGGGTCGGGGGTTCAAATCCCCCTCGACTCACTCGCAGTTTGTAGTAGGCAGCACGCGGTTGAAGTGAAGCGGTGTTGCAGTAAAGCAGTACGAAGTGGCAGTGGGTCCCCATCGTCTAGTGGCCTAGGACGCTGGCCTTTCAAGCCGGTGACACGGGTTCGAATCCCGTTGGGGACACATCGCTTACGTCGCGACGAGCCAAAATTGGTTCGTCGTGACGTACCGTTTTTAGGCCATTTTCCTATAGCACCGCGTACACCACGGCTTTGCCATGCTCGCTCTCGGGCGCACGCAACAACCCACGCGCGCCGATAGAAACGCAGACGTGGCCGGCCAGCGCCCAGGCAAAACCCTCATCGCAGTGAAAGCCCGGCCGCCAGAACGCGCTCATGCCCGGTGACTGAAATGACGGAGCGCACACCCGCTTCACCGCGGCGCTCGCTTTCGCCGGCAACGCTTCGTCAGACCAGGCCCACTGCCAAGCGAATGCGTCGCCCTCGTAGACGCCGACCACTTCGGCGGTGTGCGGCGTTTCACCGCTTGCCGTCTCGACGAAGAGCACCCCGTTCGACGGGTCAAACCGCAGCGCCTCGACTTCTTTCACCTGAGCCTCGAAGCGGGCCTGCAGCGTTTCAAATGAAGGGTCTGTTCCGCGCAGGGCGTCGAAGAGCTCGTCGGTGATGAGCAACGTTTCGAGTTGTTCTTTCTTCAAGCGAATCGACGCCGCGGGGCGTTGATCGCCCTCGAGCAGCACCCACTCCACGAATTGCGGCGTGCGTTGAATGCGCAGACTCTCGCCCGACCAACTTTTGCCCTCGTGCGCCAAACGATGCCTGATTTCGGCCAGGCCTTCACCCAAGCGCACCGCTTCTTCGCGCGGCTCGACGTTCAGCTTGGGCTTGGGCGGTGGCTCCTTGGTGCCTTCACCTTTCGACGACAGCTCTGCCACGCGCACATCGTTGCCGAGCACACGGGTCTTCATGTCCACCTGGGTCCACCCGCGGGGAGCGAGCAGCATCAGGCTGTCGTGAAGCGCACAGGTCAGTGAAATCAGCTCGGGGTTCATGGTGAATCGAAGCAGCCACCTTTGCACGCGCTGAGAACGGCACCAAGCGCGAAGGTTGGCCTTGATGTTTGCTCCTCGGAGATCTATCGCGCCTGCCGATTCGAACGGGAGAAACCCCATGCACTTTGCTCGCTATTGGCTCGCTGTCGCGGCCACGTCTTTTTTATTTTTCGCTTGCCCCGGCCCCATGAGAAATGACGCAGGGACCGGCGGTGGCCCAGCCACGGGCGGCGGTGACGGCATGGGCGGCAGTGCCACCGGCGGAGCAGAAGACATGGACAGCGGCGCCGGCGGCGGCGGCAACAGCACGGGTGGCGGTGACGGCATGGGCGGTGGTGCCACCGACGGAGGAGACGACGTGGACGGCGGTACCGGCGGCGGAGACATTGATGGCGGCATGGTGACCCCCGTCACCAACGACACCTGCGGTACGGCGCTCGACATCACCTCGATGCTCTCAGACGGCGCTGACGGCGGCACCACCACCTTCACGGTGAATCTCGCCGGAGCAAACAACGACGATGAAGGCACCTGCGCTGCGATTTCTTCAACAGGCAAAGACGCGGTCTACAAATTGACGTTGTCAGCAGCGAAAAACATCACGGTGAGCGCGGCCCCGTCGGCAAGCGGTAGCGACCCGGCTGTCTACGTTCGCAAGGCCAACTGCGCGATGGGCACCGAGCTGCGCTGCGTCGACAACGCTTCAATGGCAAACGCCACCGAAGTCGCCACGGCCAAAAACCAAGCAGCCGGCGACTACTACATTTTCATCGACTCGTACGACGCCAACAGCGCGGGCCCAGTCACCGTGACAGTGACCGTTGATGGCCCAACCCTCGTGCCCCAAGGCGACGTGTGTGCGAGCGCCATTGACTTGACGCCCGCTGCGGGTAGCAGCACCCATACGGTCAATGGCAATTTCACTGGTTTCGACAACGACTCTTCGGGTTCATGCGGCGGCGGCGCTTCAGACGCCGTCTACAAGCTGACGTTGACGGCGCCCCAAGACGTGACCCTCACCATGAGCACCTCTCAGTCCATGCTCACGCCGCTCATCTACGTGCGCGGCAGCATGTGCGAGCAAAGCATGGCTGAAATTGCCGACTCGTGCGTGTCGGGCACCTTGAGCACTCCCGCCGTGGCCACGCTGCTCAACCTACCGCCCGGCGACTATTACGTCTTTGCCGACTCAGTGGCGACGTCACTGCAAGGGCCCTATTCGCTGACCGTCAACTTGGCACCTCCCACGCCGGCGCCGACCAACGACACCTGCGCCACCGCGCAAGATTTGACCTCGGCGTTGGTCGCCACGGCTGACGGAGGCATGGGCACCTCGTTCTCGGTCAACCTGGCCATGGTCGGCGCTGACTACAACGGCACCTGTTATTCCACCCCGGCCGATGGCAAAGACGTCGTCTACAAGCTGACCCTCTCGGCACCGCACGACATTCGGGTGACGACGACCGGCGGCGGCAATGGCGACCCCGTCATTTACATTCGTCAAGCGCCCTGCCTCACCGGTGGTGAGCTCAACTGCTCACAGCTCGGCTTTCCCGGTCAGGGTGAAGACGCGGTGCTGTACAACCAACCCGCGGGCGACTACTTCATCTTCATCGACGCGTTGACCGCCGAGAGCTCGGGTGTGCAGAACGTGAACGTCTGGGTGACCGCGCCGACCATTGGTGGCGTAGGCGACACCTGCGCCACGCCCATTGACATCACGTCGATGTTGGCGGCCACCGCTGACGGAGGCACGGGCACCACCGTGACAGCACTGGGTATTGACACCCACGCCGACTACACCGGCACCTGCCGTGCCGCGGCCAACACCGGCCCCGACACCGTGTACAAGCTCACCTTGACCGCGGCGAAAGATATCGTCGTTACCACCAGCCCTGCCAGCGACGGAGGGGTCGACTCCTTCGTTTACATTCGCAAAGGCGTGTGTGCTTCGGGTGTCGAAGTGGCGTGCGCCGACGACGGCGTGCAGAACAACCCCGAGACGGCGCGTGCGCGCAACCAGCCAGCGGGCGACTACTTCATCATCGTCGACAACTACAGCGCTGCCACGGCCGGGCCCCAAACATTAAACGTGGTGCTTACCGCGCCGACCATGGACAGCCCGGGAGAAAGCTGCGCCACCGCCACCGACATTACGTCGATGCTCACCGCGACGTCTGACGGCGGCATGGGTACGACGCTCAACGTCGATTTGACCAACGCCGCGGCTGACTATGTCGGCAGCTGCCGCACCAGTTCTCCCACTGGCAAAGACAAGGTCTTCAAGCTGACTTTGACGGGTACGAAAGACATCAGCGTCAGCAGCACGCCGGGCGCAAACGGCGACCCCATTGTCTACATTCGCAGAGCACCTTGTGATGCAAGTGTTTCTGAAGTGATTTGCGCTGACGATCGCAACATCGCAGAGACTGAAACAGCGGTGGCCGACAATCAGCCGGCGGGCGACTACTTTATCTTCGTTGACGCCTACAACGCAGCCACCTCGGGCCCCCAAACGGTCACCATCACCGTCAGCGGCCCATGACCGTCTTAAAAAAAGAGCAGCGTTCAACCGCGGCTAACAGAACCCGTAAGCCCCTCAAGCCTTTACCATGATGTTGATTGACGCCCTCAGGGAGCGTCTCTATATACCCGGCGCACAGTGAGCCAATTCGCGCTGGATCAGATTCAAGAAAAGTTGCCCCAAGCCCTCGCCGAGCGCTACCGCGATCGCGCGGGTGATCATTGGGGAGTGGTGCACCGAGAGCACATCGTCGCCGTCGCGCGAATGCTCAAAGAAGTGTTGGGCTTCAAGCTCTTCGTTTCTATCGACGCGGTCGACCGGCTGTTGTTGCCCGAGAACGAGCCACGCTTCGAGGTGGTGTACTTTCTCTATTCACTCGAGCGACATGAGCATGTGCGCTTGAAGGTGCGCGTCACCGAAGACGACTGCGAAATACCCACCATTGCCAAGGTGTACCAGGGCGCGAATTGGGGCGAGCGGCTGACGTGGGACTTTTACGGTATTCGCTTCAAAGATCACGGCGATCTGCGCCGCATGTTGCTCTACGAAGAGTTCAAAGGCCACCCGCTGCGCAAAGACTACGGCTTGCGCGAGCGTCAACCGCTGATTCCCGAGCGGCCGATCAAAGACATTTTCCGTGGCCCCGGCACCAACGGCGTTCTCTAAGACTTCTTTCACCAAGGCTCTTCAATCACCATGGCCCACGACGAATACGACCCGACACCGTCAGAAGACGAGCTCGAGGCGCACCTTCAAACGAAGAACATGGTGATCAACTTGGGCCCGTCGCACCCGGCGACCCACGGCACGGTGCGGCTGCGCATCGAGCTCGACGGTGAAACCATCGTCAAGAGCGACACCGAAATTGGCTTTCTGCACCGCGGCTTTCAAAAGTCTTGCGAGAACGTCACCTGGACGCAGTGCCTGCCCTATACCGACCGGCTCAATTATGTGTCGGCGCTGTGCAACAACTTCGGCTTTCTCACCGCGGTTGAGAAGTTGATCGGCCTCGAGATCCCCGAGCGCGCCAAGTACATTCGCGTCATCGCCAGCGAGCTGCACCGCATGACCGACCACCTCACCTGCGTCGGAGCGGTGGGTTTGGAATTGGGCGGTTTCGCTCCGTTTCTTTACGCCATCGAAGGCCGCGAGCTGATTGCCGACCGCGTGACTGAGTTGACCGGCGCGCGGCTCACCACCAGCTACGGGCGGGTGGGTGGTTTGAACCGCGACCTGCCTTTGGGGTGGGTTGAAAAGGTGCTCAAGTCACTCGACAAGATCAAAGGCCTGGTCGCCGAAGTCGACGGGCTGCTCACCCGCAACCGCATTTTCACCGACCGCATGCGCGGCACGGGTCTCATCACCACCGAAGACGCGTTTGATCACGGCTTCAGCGGCCCCTGCCTGCGCGCCAACGGCATTGACTACGACATTCGCAAGCACCGGCCTT
>JAIBBR010000109.1 GCA_019694575.1 Myxococcaceae bacterium | reverse complement strand
CGCGCGACGAGGGCCTTTCGCCCGGCTTGCAGCGTCTCTAAGTTTGCTTCAGGCCATTTCTGATTCGCCACCAGCACATCTGCCGGAGTGGGTTGGGGCAGCGTCACGCACGCAGAAGCCCAAAGCGCAGTAAGCGAGATGACACAGCGATGGGCGCGCATAGACGCTCAATACAGGCTGAAAAACATGAGCGCAATTCGTGTCGCTCGAGGGTTTGCCGTCGCTAAGCCGACGCGGCAGGTGTTTGGAGCAGCACCCGGCCCAGCAGCAGCCCCAAGATGCCGGCGGTCGCGCTGGCGATGAGCACTCCCAACTTCGCGGCCGCGAGCAAATTCGCGTCGGTGAAAGCCAGTGCTGCGACGAAGAGCGACATGGTGAAGCCAATGCCGGCAATCACCCCGAGCACCCACAAATGCCGTACGTTCAGCTCTACCGGCAACACGGCCCACTTGAGCCGAACGGCAAAGGTGCTGAGCAGCACCACGCCCAACGGCTTGCCGAGCAACAAACCGGCAGACACGGCGATGAGTGTTCGCGAAGCATCTGCATCGAGCTCCACCCCGGCCACCCTCACGCCCGCGTTGGCCAGTGCGAAGAGGGGCATGATCAAAAACGCGACATAAGAATGGAGTGACTCGATCAAGCGATCAGCGACCGACGGCGTGTCGGCGTTGGGCGCCTTCACCGGTGTCAGCAGCCCGACGATCACTCCCGCGATGGTGGGGTGAATGCCCGCAGAATAGACACCGCCCCACATCACCAGCGCCGGCACGATGTATGCCCAAGGGCTCGACACGAATCGGCGCATCGCGACGATCGCTCCGCCTGCCGCGGCGGCGACGGCAAGCCCAACCAAAGAAACACCCGACGAATAGAAGAGGGCGATCACCAAAATTGCCCCCAGATCGTCGATCACCGCGAGCGCAAGCAGCAGCACGCGCAACCGGGCAGGCACTCTGCTGCCGAGCAAAGCCACCACGCCGAGCGCAAAGGCGATGTCTGTGGCCATGGGCACGCCCCAGCCGCTGCGCGTCGAGGGAGCGCCGGCGATCAGCAAATAGATGAGCGCGGGTACCGCCATGCCTCCGAGCGCTGCCACTGTGGGCAACAGCGCTTGTTTGAGACTGGCCAGTGAACCCGAATGCATCTCGCGGCGAATCTCCATGCCCACCACGAAGAAAAAGATCACCATCAAACCGTCGTTGACGATCCACTCCAGCGAGCGCGTGAAGCCCCAAGGTCCGGGCGCGGCGACAGTCGTCTGCCAAAATGACGCGTAGCTGCTGGCCCAAGGTGAATTTGCCCAGGCCAGCGCAATGGCTGCCGCGGCGAGCAAGATGATACCGCTCGCAGTCTCGAGCTGAACGAAGCGTTCAAGCGGACCGCTGACCCTTCGCAGCGCTTGCTTCAACCTGCTCGGTGGGAGCGACGGCATGCAACGCACTTAACCCGGGCAGCGAAACGGGTCACGCTTGTTAATTCGACGGTGCGTGCACGCCAAAGCAAGACTTGCCTCTTGTTGCCAGAACTGGCAACATGCGGTCTGTGTCTGAGTCCGTCAAGCCAATCGTCAACCCGTTGGTCTGGATGGGCTCCAGCCGAAAGGACCTGTCGAAGAGCAAGTCCGGCATCGCGACGCCCAAGGCAGACCTGGAGCTGATCTTTAAACGTCTCAAAGACGCCCACCAATTGTACGCCCAGATGCTCGCCGAGGAACGGGCGAGTACGACGAAAGGGACGTTCCAGAAAGGAAAGCAATCATGACTACCAAGAAGAAAATCCACGCCGAGATGAGCAGCGGCAACGTCTTCAAGGACCTGGGCCTCGCCAATCCAGAGGAGCGCCTCCTCAAAGCCTCGCTGCTGAGCCAACTGGCTGCAATCATCCGGGACCGCGAACTGGCTCCCAAGGAGGTGGCCGAACTGCTCAGCATCGACAGGCCCAAGGTGTCGGCGCTTCTCGCTGGCAAAGTGGCGGGCTACAGCGTCGAGCGGCTCTTCAGGTTCCTGACGGATCTCGGCCAGGACGTGAACATCAGCGTTAGGCCGACCCGGGCCAAGGACCACCGTGGCCATCTGAACGTCCACGCATGAGCAGGGTCTCCTCGGTGCGGCAGTGATCACGAAGGTTACGTACAGACTACGTACAATCACCCACCAAAGAGGAATCGCTGGTCAAAACCGTCACTCTATATCAGTGTCTACAGTAGTTTACTCATCGGCCCCGTAGCTCAGCTGGATAGAGCAGTGGTTTCCTAAACCACAGGTCACAAGTTCGATTCTTGTCGGGGTCATTTGCAGTACCGGCAGCTCCTTTAAAGTGTGCGTCGCGCTGAGCAGACCTGTAGCAGCGCGGTTTGCCTACAGTCGCGGTGAGCGTCATCTTTGCGGCGGCCAGCGTTGGCCTGCATCGTGCAGTCGCTCACGGCGTGGGAGCTGAAGCCGGCAAAGTCACTGCGTGCGTCAACCAATTGTCGCGGTGGCTCAGACTTGGCGCCCTCATTCAAGCTTCGTCGCGACCGTGCCGATGATGAACTCAAGGAGCGTCACCATGCATTTGGTTGAAGAAACTCCCCGTGGCTCTTTCTCGGCGCTGCTGGTGGGAGACGCTCCCCATGTCGCTGAGATGAACGCGACGCTCGTGCCTTCGGGCATCGAAGTCGTTTCTGCGGGCACCGCGGCCTCGGTGCAATCGCTGCTGGAAACGGTGAGCATCGACGTCGTTCTTCTTCTCGATGGAAAAGCTCAACCTGACTCGGTGGTGCGTGCCACCCGGTGCGCCGAAGGGCGCCGCTACATTCCGGTCATCAAGTTTTTGAACACCAATGATTCTGCCGAGCGCATGCACGCGTTACAGGCAGGTTGCGATGACGTGGTCGTCGCTCCATTTACCCAGCATGAGGTGGTGTTGCGTGTGCTCCGCGCGTCAGGCATGCACCGGCGAATTGATGCGCTGCTCAGCCGGTCTGCCCGCCTGGAGCGGTTGGCCTTGGTCGACTCACTCACCCAGGTCGCCAACCGTCGCCATTTTGACGCGCGGTTGAATGAAGAGTTCGCCCGTGCCACGCGGCGTGATGAGCCGCTGTCTTTGATTTTGGTCGATCTCGATCATTTCAAACACATCAACGACACGCATGGCCACCCCGTGGGAGACGCCGTTTTGCAAAGGGTGGCGCGACTTTTGGGCAACTGTGTGCGTGAAACTGACTTCGTGGCCCGCTTCGGCGGCGAAGAATTCGCTGCGTTGCTGCCGCAGACCACCGCGTTTGGTGGCCGACTGGTGGCCGAACGAATTCGTGAAGAGTTGCAACACGGCCGCCCCAGCGACGCCAACCCAGTGGTGACAGCTTCTTTCGGGGTTGCCGCGTTTCCCCTCGCTGATGTTCGCACGCCGGCCCAGCTGGTTCACACGGCTGACCTCGCCCTGTACCGCGCCAAGCGCGAAGGCCGAAACCGCGTGGTGAGCGTCACCCATGCACCCCGCCCAGGCCTGTTTCTGCAGAGCGCGTGAAGCCTGGCAGGTAACCTGTGGCTGTCGCCGGCGGCATCGTATAAGCGTGGGCCCCTCTCAACCGCGGCGCATCATTTCTTGTGGGGGCTTTCACCGTGTTTCCAGAGCAGCTGACGCAAGCCCGCATTCCCCATGCGGTGATGACGGTGCTGGGCCGCTTGCAGGAGCGCAAGTACGCCGCGTTTCTCGTCGGAGGCTGTGTGCGCGATCTGGCGCGCGGCGTCGAGCCGAAAGACTTTGACGTCGCCACCAGCGCTAAGCCCGAAGAGGTGCAGCGCAGCTTCTCAAAAGTCATTCCCACTGGGGTGGAGCACGGCACTGTCACCGTGGTGATTGACGGCATGCACGTCGAAGTGACAACTTTTCGCGCCGAAGCGGGCTACGAAGACGGCCGCCGACCCACGCAGGTCGAGTTTCATTCTGACATCGAAGCTGATCTTTCGCGCCGCGACTTCACCATGAATGCAATGGCGTTTGACCCCACACCAGGTGGTCGCTTCGTCGACCCGTTCAACGGCATGGCTGACTTGCACGCGCGGCTGATTCGCTGCGTACGTGAGCCACTCGAGCGTTTCGGCGAAGACGGTCTGCGGGCCCTGCGCGCGGTGCGTTTCGCGGCGGTGCTTGACTTCAACATCGAACCCGACACCGAAGCGGCGATTGCGCCGACCCTGCCTATTTTCAAGCGCGTGGCGATGGAGCGCGTGCGCGAAGAATTCACCAAGCTGTTGACAGCGAAAGAGGCGGTAAAGGGTGTTTCGCTGCTTGAAAAAAACGGCCTGCTCCAAGCCTTCATGCCCGAGGCGGTTCCCGCGCCGCTCGACGCATTGAAACGCAGCGCCGCTCAACTCGAGCTGCGCCTTGGGCTGATGCTGGCAAAATGCGCCAACCCTTACGACGTGCTGATGCGGCTTCGTTACCCCATAGCCGTGGCGAAGACCGTGGCGCATTGGGTGCAACACCAGCGCCTTCCTGGGCTGCACAGCACTGATACCGACGTGCGCCGCTGGCTTTCAAAGGTGGGGGCCGAGCATGGGCCTGCGATTCTTTCTCTCGCAGCTGCGCTCGGCGTCGATACCGGCGCGCTGGTGCCTCAAGTCGAAGCGGTTTTGGCAAGCCGCCCGCCACTCAAGACGGCTGATTTGGCGCTCGATGGCAAAGCCATCATGCAGATTCTCTCCATTCCCCCCGGCCGCCGGGTGGGAGAGCTCACCCGCGCTTTGCTTGAACACGTGCTCGAATTGCCTCTCGAGAACACGCCTGAAAAGCTGACCCAGTGGCTTACCCGAGCGAAGGTTTGACTTGTCCACAGGTTACTAACACGCGTGGTCGGGTCATTTTGCCCTGCAGATACTTTGGGCTCTAAAGCAAAAGTGCTCTCCTCTAGAGAACGCCTAAATAATTAGTCAAATCAATTATTTAGGCGTTTCAGTGACAGTGTACTCCTGTGAGGAGCATCGGCGCGCAGGGTGGGTCAAGCGCGCGTCGCCCCCTGTGGATAACCTCTTGGAAACTTCTCTTGGGGGCCCTTTGCCGCCAGACGAAATGATGGCATTTAGCGCCCACTTTTATGCGCGTCGTCGTCGCCATGAGCGGGGGAGTCGACTCTTCCGCAGCAGCAGCGTTGCTCAAGGAGCAGGGCCACGAGGTCCTCGGCATTACTTTGCGGGTGTGGAGTTACGAGAGCAAAGCCCAGTGTGGCAGTTGTTGCAGCCCTGAAGACATTGACGACGCGCGGGCGGTGGCTGACGCGCTGGAAATTCCGTTTTACGTCGCCAACGTCGAGGAGCTCTTCAAAGATCGCGTCGTCACGCCCTTCGTGCAGAACTATTTGAACGGGCGCACGCCGATACCCTGCGTGGCGTGCAACCAAGACGTGAAGTTCGGCTTTCTGCTCAAGCGGGCGCGGGCGTTGGGTGCCAAGCTCGCTACTGGCCACTACGCGCGCATCGAGCACGACGAAGCGGGGAACTACCGCTTGTGCCGCGGCGCCGACGACAAGAAAGATCAATCGTACTTTCTCTTCACTTTGGGCCAGGCCGAATTGGCCGACTTGGTGTTCCCCGTTGGTGACATGAACAAAGCGCAAGTGCGCGAAGTCGCCGAACGCTACAAGCTGCCCACCACGCACAAGCCCGAGAGCATGGAAATTTGCTTCGTGCCCGATGGCAATTACGCGCGCTTCGTCGAGAAGGTCGCCGGGCCGCAGCCGAAGGGCGAGATCGTCGACGCGAGGGGAGCAGTGCTCGGCCAGCACGACGGGGTGCACAAGTTCACCATCGGTCAGCGCAAAGGCTTGAATGTGGCCGGCCCCGAGCCGCGGTACGTGCAACGCATCGACGCCGACAGCCGCCGCGTGGTGGTGGGCGGCGCGAATGAGGTTGAACGTGCGCAGTTTTCGCTGCTGCGCCCGCATTGGGTGGCCGGTGAAGCACCGCTCGATGTGCCGGTCGAAGTGAAAATTCGCCACCGTCATGAAGCGGCGAGCGGGCGGCTATTGCGAGACGAAAAAGGCACCATCGAAGTTCGGCTTGATTCGCCGGCGCGCGCGGTTACTCCTGGCCAAGCGGCGGTAGTGTACCAAGGCAGCCGCGTGCTGGGCGGCGGGTGGATCGTCTGATACACCGCCCAGCGATTTTGTTCTTTTGTCATAGGGAGCACCATGGATCGCCGCGTCGCGTGGGTATTGGGCATTGTTTTCGGAGGCATGTTTCTCTGCGCCTTTTTGTTCGTCGTGGTGGTGGCGGTGTCGGCGGTGAAAGGCGAGGGGAACGACGAGTTCGACACCTCGGGCTCCGATAAAATTGGCATCGTCGAGATCAACGGTGCGATCACCGATTCGAAACAAGCGCTGAAAGACCTGAAGCGTTTCTCAGACGCGTCGCGCATCAAGGCGATTGTTCTGCGCATCGACTCGCCCGGAGGCTCGGTCGGCCCGTCGCAAGAAATTTACGACGCGGTGCTGAAGCTCAAAGAGAAGAAGAAGGTGGTGGTGTCGATGGGCGCCATCGCTGCTTCGGGCGGGTACTACATCGCCGCCGCCGCCGATAAGATTTACGCCAACCCCGGCACGCTGACGGGCTCCATCGGCGTGGTGATGGAGCTGCCCAACGTGCAAGGCCTGCTCAAGTGGGCGGGCGTCGAGATGAATACCCTCACCGCCGGTAAAATGAAGTCGGGTGGCAGCCCTTTTCGCCCGATGACCGACGAAGAGCGCGCTTATTTCTTGGGAGTGCTTTCAGATACCCACGCGCAGTTCATCGAAGCGGTGGCCCAAGGCCGCAACATGAAGGTTGAAGACATTAAGCCGTACGCCGACGGGCGCGTTTTCACTGGCCGGCAAGCGAAAGAGTTCAAGCTGGTTGACGAGCTGGGCAGCATCGAGGCTGCGGTGAGCGAAGCGGGCAAGTTGGCCGGCATCAAAGGTGAGCCCAAAGTCGAGTACCCCAAACGCGAGAAGAAGTTTTGGAAAGAGATGCTTGGCGAATCTGACGCCGAAGCCGCGGTGCGCGGGGTAATTACCGAAGCGCGAAATGGGCTTGCCACGCCGACGTTGCAATACCGAATGCCGTAGAGCGCCCGGTATTTGTCTGGGGCCGTGCTCCAAGAGGTCAACGAAAGTTTGACCGCTGTCACCCTCGCGCTACCTTCGTGAAGCTTTCGCTACCGCTTCGAACATGCGCGACATCAATCGACTCAAAGAAAAATACGAGCTTTCGCTCGACAGCCGTCACGTGGTGGGGCTCACCGTGGGCGGGCTGGTGCTGGTGGGAGCCGTTTTCGTGCTCGGTGTTTCAGTCGGCAAGAAGCTCGCCGCCGATGAGCGTTCACTCGCCGCGCCTGACTTGCTGACCGCGTTAGATCAGAAGGCCGCGGTGATGGCCGATGCGTCACTTACGTTTCAAGATGAGTTGACGAAGAAGGCCCCGCCGTCTCCGCCGCCATTGCCACCGCATATACCCGAGCCTGAAAAGATAGAGCCGCGCGTGGCCGAAGTGCCTCTGCCGCCTGTGCCGGCTCCCGCGGCTTTGCCGCCCGCGAAGGTTGTCGAAGCGCCCAAAGTGCAAGATGTGATCAAAAACGTAGCGGTGAAGGCCGACGAGCCGGTGCCCACGCGCATCGCGCGTGATGCGGGGCTGAAAGAGGCGATCAACCGTTTGCAGCGCACCCCCGAGCCGTCGGGCAATGGCAGTTGGTCGCTGCAACTGTCGGCGTACCAAGATCGCGCCGAGGCCGACCGCTTTGTCTTGGGCCTGAAAGACAAGGGCTACTCGCCGTACATCGTCGAGGCGCAGGTGGCGGGTAAAGGCACGTGGTATCGCGTGCGCCTGGGCCGCTTTGCCAACCGCGAGGCTGCTGCGCGCTACCTCACCGACTTCAAACGCGAAACGCAGCTCGAAGCATTCGTAACCGGGCAGTAGCTTTTCATCAACTGCAGAGGGAGAGACGTGATGAACCTGAAGCCTGAATTTCAGATCGACACTGTCGCCGTGCGCTTTACAGACTTAGGCGAGCTGCCACGTATTCTCGAAGAGTACCGTGGCCGTGGCTACCAGTTGTGGGGCGCCAAGGCTCGGCCGGGTGATGACAGTGCCTGTGTGGTGTTCTCGCGCGTCAACCCGCTGTAAAGCGAGATCGAAAACGTCAGCTTTCAGACGAAGGGTTCTTCGTCCACCGGTCGACGTTGCCGTCACCGTCTAAGTCTTCGCCAATGCGATCGACCTGGTCAGCTTCCCAATATTCCCAGTAGTCGACTTTGCCGTCTCCGTTGGTGTCACGCTCTTTGCGCACCAACTTGCCCTTTTCATAGAACAGCCACAGTGAAGGCTTGCCTCCGGCGGCCAGGTCGCGTTCTTTGCGAACCACGACGCCTTTCTCGAGGTAATTGACCTGATCGACCTTGCCGTCGAAGTCGAGGTCTAACGCTTCGCGCTGAATTTGCTCGTGTTCGTCGTAGGTGCGGCTGATGTCGACTTTGCCGTCCCAGTTGAGATCGAGCTCCTTGCGCACCAACCGTTCGACTTCTTTGCCGTCGGGGCCCTTGGTCAGCACCGTGTAAGACCACACGTCAGGCTTTTTGTCGCCGTTGAGATCGTACTCGGTCACTTTTTCATTGCCGTTCTGCTTTTGGCGAATGTTCTCAGAGAGCTTTTCGCCCTCGGAGTCGCCCGTCTTTTCGGCCCCCTTGGTGCTTGCGCACGAGAGTGCGAGTGAGGTGACCGCGAAAAGAACGATGAGTCTCATTTTTGACCCTCCACCTAAGGCGACATACCGTCACATACGTTCATGGCGCGCAAGAAAATCAGCACTACCATTTACATCACTCCGGAGCAGAACGAGCTCCTGAAAATGTTAAATCAGAAAACCAAAGTGCCGGTGGCCGAATACATTCGTCAAGGCATCGATTTGGTTCTCGAAAAGTACAAGAACACCTTGCCGGGCCAGGCGAGCTTCGACGAGCTATAAGCCTCGCGGCTATGGACAACATGCAGGGGAAACGGGTTGTGGTGCTCGGTGGCGCCGGCTTCTTGGGCTCGCACCTGTGTGAGTTTCTGCTGCGCCAGGGGGCCGAGAAGGTCGTCGCCGTCGATAACCTGGTAACGGGTGCGCGGCGCAACCTGTCGAGTTTAGCGCACGAGCCGAAGTTCGAGCTCGTTGAAGCCGATATCACCGTCACCATTCCGCTCAACGGCAAGTGGGACTTTGTCTTCAACCTGGCGTCGCCAGCGTCTCCTATCGATTACGCCACGCTGTGGTTCGAGACGATGCGGGTGGGCTCGGTGGGTACTGAAAATGGGCTCACTTTCGCCGAACGTGCCGGAGCGGTGTTTCTGCAGGCGTCTACTTCAGAAATTTACGGTGACCCACTGGTGCACCCGCAGCAAGAGTCGTACTTCGGCAACGTCGACTGCGCGGGGCCTCGGGCGGTCTATGACGAAGCGAAGCGCTATGGCGAGGCGATGGTGGCGGCGTTTGGGCGCAGCGGCCGGGTGTCGACGCGCGTGGTGCGCATTTTCAATACCTATGGCCCGCGCATGCGGCTGAACGACGGGCGGGTGGTGCCGGCATTTATTGGGCAGGCGTTGAGAGGTGAAGACTTCACCGTATTCGGAGATGGAAAACAGACGCGCTCCTTCTGCTACGTCGATGACGAAGTCGACGGAATCATACGGCTTGCGTTGTCGAAGGTGACGCACCCGGTGAACATTGGGAACCCCGCTGAGCTGACGATGTTGCAGTTCGCTGAAGCAGTGCGCACGGCGGCAGGTGGTGGAGGGAAGATTGTGCACAAACCGTTGCCGCAAGGTGACCCGAAACAACGGCGGCCTGACATTTCGCACGCCAAGAATTTGTTGGGCTGGGAACCGAAAACCCCACTCGCCGTTGGCCTTTTGCGAACGGTGGCGTATTTCAGACACCTGTAGGGAGAATGATCGTCACTTCAGAATCAGCGGCGTCGATTGGTCTCGAAAGAAGTCTTTCACTTCCTTCCATTTTCGACGCGAGAGGCCGATGAGGCGTGGGTCATCGCGTTCGGCGTCGTCAAAGAAAGTAAGCGCCCGTGCCACGTGGTACGTGTCCGACGCGGCCTTGTTGTACCTGTCTCGGTAGGCCTTCAAGACCGAGGGGAGCGACTGTTTTCCCTGCGTCAATAGCTCGAAGAGGTCCCAAAAATCACGCCGTAGCCCACGCCGCGCGATGGCAGATAACTTCATGACCGCTAAGTCGATGGGAGAAGCAGTCGCAAACCCGCTCGGGCCAATGGTGGGCCGCTTAAGAGGTCGATAGGGGTAGCTCACCAAGTCGATGGCGACACCTGACACCAATAAAGCGCCGCTGACGTCTGTTTGTGCGTGAACAGTCGCGCCCCCAAGCACCAGCGAGTCAATCACAGGCTCGAGCGATTTAAGCCGTGAGCTCGAGAAAAGGTCGAGGTCAGCCGAACGGCGGTGATCATATAGCCACCCTACGGCGCTCCCGCCGGCCAGATAGAAACCATTTAGCCCGGGGAGGCGTTTTAACTGACCCAGTACGCTGAGCTGCTTTTTCGAAAGACCGGTGGTGCGCGCCATTTTTCACCTTCTGCATTCAGCGCAGCTCGCCAAAACGCAATTGTCCGAGCCGACAACTCGGGATGAGCTGCTGTCGCCAAGAAGTGGTGAATGCGCTCAAGCCCGTAGCGCTTCTGCAGCCAATGCACGTCTTTTATTCCGCCAAACTCGAGGACCCGCGCCATCACGTAGTTGGCATCACGTTCGAGATCGATTCTCGAAAGTGACGTGTCCCAAAAAAGTGTCGCCATGCGCCGGGGTAGTGAAGCCATCACTGCGAATCTTAGTTCAAGCCCTAAGCTTCTCGAACAACGCGTTTTCAACACGAGCTGTTCCTTGCGAACAAAAACGGCGGACCCTTTCGAGCCCGCCGCTTGAATTGTTCAGCCCTCAGCCCGCTTCGTTTACGCCCGCACTTCCGCCTTCGGCTCTTCCACCGAAGCAGGCGGCGCCTTGAACGGGTTCGTCTCGAGCGCCTGTACCAGCACTTCGTCCATCTTCGACACGAAGATAAACTCGAGCTCTTTCTTCGCCTGCTCGGGCACGTCGACCATGTCTTTCTGGCAACGCTCGGGCAGAATCACCCGCTTGATGCCCGCACGGTGAGCGGCGAGCACTTTCTCTTTGATGCCACCCACCGGCAGCACCAGGCCCCGCAGGGTAGCCTCGCCCGTCATCGCCGTGTCGGCGCGAACGCGAATACCCGTCATCAGCGACGTGAGCGCGGTGAGAATCGTCACGCCCGCCGAAGGACCGTCTTTGGGAATCGACCCCGCCGGAAAGTGCAGGTGAATGTCGGTTTTCTCGAGAAAGTTGGGGTTGATGCCCAGCACTTCGGCCTTGGCGCGCAGGTACGAGAGCGCCGCTTGCGCCGACTCTTTCATCACGTCGCCCAATTGACCGGTGAGCGTCAGGCCGCCCTTGCCAGACATCTTGGTGCACTCGATGAAGAGCAGGTCGCCGCCCGCCGCTGTCCACGCCAGGCCCGTCGCAACTCCGGGTGTCTCGGTGCGCTCGGCCACTTCTGAGTAGTAGCGCTCGGGCCCCAAGATTTCGGTCACCCGTGCCGGGGTGATGACCTGCTTGTCGGTTTTGCCCGAGGCGTAGTCGACTGCCACCGCGCGGCAGAGGTCAGCGATGCGGCGCTCCAAGCTGCGCACGCCGGCTTCGCGGGTGTACGCGGTAAGGAGCAACTGCAGCGCCTTGTCTTCGATCGTCACATGATCAACCGCCAAGCCGTGCTCTTTGAGCTGCTTGTTGATCAAGTGGGTGCGGGCGATCTGCTCCTTCTCGTCGAAGGTGTAGCCAGACAGCTCGATGATCTCCATGCGGTCGCGCAACGGCCCGGGAATGGGGTCTAACTGGTTGGCGGTGGCGACAAACATCACCTTCGACAAGTCGAACGGCACGTCGAGGTAGTGGTCGGCGAAGGAGTTGTTCTGCTCAGGGTCTAACACCTCGAGCAGCGCCGCCGACGGGTCGCCCCTGAAGTCAGCCCCCAGCTTGTCGATTTCGTCGAGCATCATCACTGGGTTCTTGGTGCCCGCCTTCTTCATGCTTTGAATGAACCGGCCAGGCAGGGCGCCCACGTAGGTACGACGGTGGCCGCGAATTTCAGCCTCGTCGCGCACGCCGCCCAACGACAGGCGCACGAACTTGCGGCCCACCGCCCTGGCCACTGACTGACCGAGTGACGTTTTACCGACACCCGGAGGACCCACCAGGCACAAAATGGGGCCGCGCATGTCGTTCTTCAGCTTGCGCACGGCGAGATATTCCAAAATGCGCTTCTTCACCTTTTGAATGCCGTAGTGGTCGGCGTCGAGTGTCTTCTTGGCGTTCTCGATGTCGAGGTTGTCTTCGCTCTGCTTGCTCCACGGCAAGTCGGCGATCCAGTCTAAATAGGTGCGTGCCACCGTGTACTCGCTCGACGCCGCGGGAATGGTCTTCAGGCGGTTGAGCTCTTTGTTGGCGACCTTTTCGACGTCAGGAGGCAACCCGGCCTTCTTGACGCGCTCCGCCAACTCGTCGAGCTCTTCTTCTTCTTCACCCATTTCGCCGAGCTCTTCCTTGATCGCCTTGAGCTGTTGGCGCAGGTAGTACTCGCGCTGGGTTTTGGACATTTCGCCCTTCACCGCGCTGTCGATTTTATTCGAGAGCTTCAAGATCTCGCGCTTGCGGTTGAGCAGCTCGAGCACCAACTTCATGCGCGCCTTGAGATCGATCGTCTCGAGCACGGCTTGCTTTTCTTCAATTGGCACGTCGACGTTGGCGGCGATCAAGTCGGCCAGGTGGCCGGGGTGGGTAATCGACTCAACCAATTCAGTCGCGGCCGCGGGCAGCTCGGGCATCAGCTCGATCACTTCACGCGCCAGCTTCTTCAAGTTGATGCCGAGCGCTTCGACTTCGACATTCTCGGCGGCGGTCTTGTCTTCTACCGCTTCGACGCGGGCCTTCAAGTAGGGCGCCTCTTGCACCAGGTCCATTACCCGGAAGCGGGCCAAGCCCTGCACCACGAGCGAATAGTTGTCTTCGCCCATTTTGAGCAGCTTGACGATGCGCGCCACCGTACCCATCGAGTACAGGTCAGCCGCGCCGGGGTCTTCTTCTTCGGCCTTGCGCTGGGTGACCACGCCGATCACTTGATCGTCGCGCACCGCGTCTTTGATCAGCGCGATGGTCTTTTGCCGGCCCACTGCCAACGGCAATACGCCACCCGGAAAGAAGACAGAATTGCGCAAAGGCAAAATGGGCAGAACTTGCGGAATGTCTTCTTTGTTGATTGTTCCGGGAGGCGCCATCGGCGCGGCCATGGCCTGTGCTGCGGTGCCTCTCTTCTTCTCGTCGGACATGTGAGGGGGTGCTCCAGTGGGTGGTTTGCTGCCGGGTGACCGAGTCGTCATTCCCTAAGCTAGCAATCCATTTTGCATCGGCAACCCGCAAATAGGTCTTTTTTGGGGGTTACATCGGCTTTAAGGCAGAATCGCCGGTTCGTAGATGGCCGAAATAAGAAGGTGAAACGATGCGCCGCACACTCATTGGGGCAGTCACCACGTTCGCCCTCACCCAAGGCTGCGTGGGCTGCTTGGGGTTTAGGTCCCCGGTCGATCAGCCAGGTTCGAACGTGCCTGGGTCTTGTAATGTGAGTGAGCCGCAAGTCGAAGCGCAGAAGCTCGACATTCTCTTCGTGATCGACAACTCGAATTCGATGTTCGAGGAGCAAGCCGGTGTCGCCCAAGAGCTGACTGCTTTCATCGACGAGGTGCGCAAAGGGGGTGGCGTCTCGCAAGACTTCAACGTCGGCGTGATCACCACTTCGGTCTACCAATACTCCTTGGTCAACGGCGTGCGCTTCTTGAAAGACTACCCCACCCAAGAGGGCCGCTTGCAGCCCGTGCCTGACGCGGCGCCCGACGGTGGCGTGCTGTTGGGTACGGGCACCGAGCGCATGATCAACGGAGATGACCCTTTACTCATCGACAAGTTCTCGCGGCTGGTGCGGCAAGGCACGCGTGGCAGTGGGCAAGAAACCCCTTTCGAAGCCGTGCGGCTGGCGCTGCTCAGCGATTTGGCAACCACTCCGATGGACCAAGGCGGCAACCAGGGCTTTTTGCGTGACGGCGCACGGCTGCTCATCGTGGTGCTCACCGACGAAGACGATTGCAGCCAAACGGTGCGGCCTCCCACGGTCTCGGTCAGTGACAACTCAGCGGTCGATGACTGCGGCATGCAAAGCAACGCGTTGACGCCAGTGAGCGAATACCACCGCATGTTCACCGAAGACCTGAAGGACTCCAACGGTCAGCACAAAGACGTGGTGTGGACCGCGATTGGCCCGGTGGGTCGCAGCACCAAACAGGTGATGAGCATTTTAGACGGCAACCAAGTGCGTAACATCGACTGCCCCACGTCGAACGAACCGGGGTTTCGTCAGCGCGCCATGGCTGAAGCTTTTGATACCTCGCTCGCCAATCTCGACTCCATTTGCCGCACCTCGTACCGCGACACGCTGGTACAGATCGCCGCGCTCGCCAACGTGAGCCAAACGTTAGACGTGTCGAACATTCCCGACCCGGCCTTGGTGCAAATTGCGATTACCCGGCACAACGGCGATGTGCAGAAGTGCTCGTTGAGCCAGGGGCTCACACAGTACGATCCTCCGAATGGAGACTTGCCGGGTCGGTTTCACTTCGGCCCCGATTGCAAGCGTCGAGCTGACGACAAGGTGATCGCGATTAAACTGCTCTGCGCGACATAACGGGGCAACGCCGATCTGAATTGGCGCCAGCATGCGTCGAAAAGTCTTCAGCGGTAGATCTGCCGCGGCGAAAAAATTGCCAGCGATCAAAATGAGATCACCATGGGGTGCACATGGCGAGCACTCATTCTACCAGCGCGACGTTCTTTTTCATCACCGACAGCCTGCGGGCCACCGACAAAACCGCGTCAGACCGAACGACGCAGCACGACGCCACCCTTTCGGGCACCTGGGCATTCACGTATGTGTCTCACCGAACGCGGTCAGCGCCGGGCCCCTGAGCCCTCGGTGTTTCGCTCGACGCTAAAATGCGCCTGACGACCTACAGCACGCACAGGCGATCGATGCAGATCAAGCACACCTGGCAGGCTTCGCCCCGCTTACCGCACGCCAAGATCGCGTTGCCGCCGCGGCAGGTGCCGTCGGGTTCGCAGCAGCCTTCGCAGTTCCACGAGCCGCAAGGGCCGCTGCCGGCGTCATAAGGCGGTGCGCAAATGCCGAGTTGGCAAGCGTCTCCGGGTAGACAGCCGACGCACGCGGCGCCGTTGACTCCGCAGGTAAAGTCGTTTTGCTGGGTGACGCACGTGTTGTTCTGACAGCACCCAGGGCAATTGGCGCTGCTACAGCTCGGGGTGGCCACGCACGAGAACCCGTTGCATACCTGCGTGCCTCCGGTGCATTGAGCGCAGGCATTGCCCGCAGAACCACAGGCCGCCGTGGTGTTGCCGGTTTGGCAGGTACCGCTTTGATCTTTACAGCCCTGGCAGGGAGGGGAATCGCACTGCCCAATGACACACGCTTGGGTCAATGCACAGGCTGAACAGGCGACGCCCATTTTGCCGCACGCCGAGTGAATGTTGCCGCCGTGGCACGTGTTGTTTTCGCAGCAACCTTGGCAGTTGCTCGGGCCGCACAAAGGGCCGCCGTCGGGCAGGGTGATGATTCCGCCTCCGCCGGCGCCACCCCCAGGGCCGCCGCCCATGTTGCCCCCCAAGCCGCCCCCCGTGCCCCGGGTGATGCACTCGCCTTCGAGGCAGTCTTGGCCGGGAGCACAGACTTGGCAGATCAACGCCTGACTGCCGCATGCAGCGACGTTGCTGCCGGGTTGGCAGTCTCCATTGTCATCGCAACAGCCCGAGCAATTCGAACGCAGACAGCGCGGCACCACGGTGCTGTTGTCGCAAGCGACAAAAAGCAACCCAAGTGCGAGACCTAAAACGGTCAGCAACCAGAGAGAACGAAGCGGCATTGATGGCATCGAATTGTGGCACGCTTGTGCGTTAAGAAGAGAACGAGTGATGTCGATCGCATTCTTTGATCTCGATAAGACGCTGATTTCCGTCAATTCGGGCCGCCTGTGGGTAAGCCGCGAATGGGTGATGGGCCGTATTTCGAAGCGCCAGGCGGCCCGTGCGCTGCTGTGGCTCACCCAGTACCGTTTGGGCTTGGCGACCATTGAAGGCGCGGTGGCGCAAGCGCTCTTAGGGCTGAAAGGTACGGCCGCCAGCGACATCAAAGACCGCAGTGACGCGCTTTACGACTCACGGCTGCGCGCTCTGTTTCGGCCGGGGGCGCTGCGTGCGTTGGAGGAACATCGCCGCCGGGGTGATGTCTGTGTGTTGTTGACCTCGTCGCTCAATTACTTGGCTGATCGCGTGGGCGCCGAGCTTGGTTTCGACGCGGTACTTTGCAACCGGCTCGAAGTCGACGGGGGCCTTCACACCGGCCGCACCGTCGGGCCAATTTGTTTCGGCGAGGGAAAACTCACCCACGCCCGCCATGAAGCCCAAACGCGGCGCGTGGCACTGGGCGATTGCTGTTTTTACACCGATTCATTTTCTGATCTCTCGGTGATGGAGGCGGTCGGCCGACCGGTCGCCGTCAACCCCGACCCGCGCCTACGCCGCCGAGCCCGCCGCAAAGGGTGGGAGATCGCCGATTGGGGATCTCCTTAAGCATTGCTTGTCGTGAAGGAGTGAGTCGTGCTCGTCTCAGTCTTGTTTGCTCTGGCCTTGCAGGCCAAACCGCCCCTCGATGCTCGTCAAGATCTGTTAGACGCGATGGTGGTAGAGCTTGGCCGCAACCAGAACACGCTCAAGCTTAAAGAGAGCAGGGCGCCGTACTTCATCAGCTACCAGATGAAAGACTTCGAGCAGCAGGCGATCGCTGCCCGCTACGGCGCGTTGTTTGTCGACGAAGTGTCACGTGACCGCCGGCTCTATGTCGATGTGCGCGTCGGCAGTTACCAATACGACAGCTCGGTGAGCGACGACTTCGACATCTCGTTTTCGACCAAGGGCGCCAGTTACGTCACCAAGAAATCGGGGCCGCTCGATGATCACCCGCTCGCCTTACGCAACGCCCTGTGGCTGGTGACCGACGAGAAGTACAAAGCCGCGCTGTTCAATTACTTGAAGCGTCAAGGCGACGACGTGTTCGCGGTAGAAGACCCGCAGAAAGCGCCGTCTTTCTCGCAAGAGACGCCGCAGCAATATTTGGGGCAGAAAATTAACTTTTCGTTCGATGCGGCGCGTTGGCGAAAGTTGAGCCGCGAGCTGTCGGCGAAGGTTGCCGCGGTGCCCGAGCTTTTCGATTCAGAAGTGCGTGTCACCGCCGACAAGGTGACGCGTTATTTCGTGTCGACTGAAGGCACGCGCATTGTCAGTGAAGAAATGCTCTTTGGTTTTCACGTGACGGCGTTCACGCGCGCGCCCGACGGCCAGCTGCTCGACAATTCGCGTGACTGGTACGCGCCCACCGAAGCTCGCCTACCCACCGACGAGCAAATTCGCGCGGCGACAGAGAAGGCGATGAAAGAGTTGCTCGCGCTGCGCGTGGCCGCGGCGATTGACCCGTACACCGGCCCGGCGATTTTAGAACCCGAAGCGGCGGGTGTGCTTTTTCACGAAGCGGTGGGCCACCGGTTAGAAGGTGAGCGCCAAGACGATGATCGCGAAGGCAAGACATTTCGAGGGCAGATCGGTCGCCAGGTGTTGCCGACGTTCATCTCTATTTATGACGACCCCACCGCGCGTGAACGCAATGGCGTGCAGTTGAATGGCTTTTACGCGTTCGATGAAGAAGGCGTGCCGGCGCAGCGGGTGCCGTTGGTCGAAGCTGGCGTTCTGAAAAATTATTTGTTGTCGCGGCGCCCGGTCGAAGGGTTTCTCAAGTCAAATGGTCACGGGCGCAGCCAAGGCAACCGCAAGCCGGTGGCGCGTATGGCAAACCTGCTGGTCGAGTCGAAGAAGAACGTCAGCGAAGCCGAGCTGAAGAATATGTTGATTGCCGAAGCGAAACGGCAGGGCAAACCGTTCGGGTTGATTATTCGCGACATCACCGGAGGCAATACCAACACGTCGTCGTTGGGTTACCAGGCGTTCAAGGGTATTCCCCGCATGGTGTACCGGGTTGATGTGCGCGACGGAAAAGAGACGTTGGTGCGTGGCGTCGAGATCGTCGGCACTCCGCTTTCGTCGATTAACCGGGTGATGGCGACCGCGAACAAGACTGGCGTGTTCAATGGTTTTTGCGGTGCCGAGAGCGGCATGGTGCCTGTGTCAGCGGTTGCCCCGGCGACGTTGCTGCAAGAGATCGAGCTGCAGCGCGCCTCGGAAGGCAAAGACCGGCCGCCGTTGTTGCCCAGCCCTGCGGCGACCCAAGGGCCATAGCGCGACAGGTGCAGCTGCCGAAGGTGACCTTGATGTTCTGCCTGTAAAGCGCGTCGGCCCCGGGTTTTTGCCTGCTCGTGGGGTCGTCAGGGCCCTAACCCAGTATGAAAATAAAAACGCTGGTAGCCCTTGGGTATTGCGGTCTTC
>JAIBBR010000108.1 GCA_019694575.1 Myxococcaceae bacterium | reverse complement strand
GACTCGGGCTTCGCCTGCCGGACCGTCTTCGCAAGCTTCCCGAGGCCTAAAATGTAGTGCCAACTCGAACGGCTAAATGCCCGTAAGGATTCATTTTGGCCTCCGTAACTGCGGAAGTTGGGTTAACGCACGTGGCCAGAAACAATGGGGTGCTGTTGCGCGGTCTCCCACGGCACCTGCGGCCACCAGCGCTCGGTGGGCAACGCCACTTCAGGCTCGACGCTTTGACCAGGCTGGGGGCTGAACACGGTGGCGTGGCCCACCGTCGCCGCGGCGAGCACACGTTCAATGGGTTCGGTCCACCCGTGGTACGCAAGGGTAAACAGCCCCCAGTGTACGGGCAGAAAAACTTTGCCGTGTGTCCACTGGTGCGCTTCGACTGCCTGCTCGGGGCCAATGTGCCAGTCGGGCCAGGCGCGGTGGTACTGGCCGACTTCAATCATCGTGAGATCAAACGGCCCCAGGCGGCTGCCAATCTCTTTCATCGCGGGGAAAAGGCCGGTGTCACCCGAGTAATAAACGCGGTGTTTGGCGCCCACCAACGCGTAACCCGCCCACAGTTTGGCGTTCATATCGAAGAGCACGCGCCCTGAAGCATGGCGTGACGGCGTGGCGGTGATTTCGAGATCTCGGACTTTTGTACTTTCCCACCAGTCGAGCTCGGTTATTTTCGCCGCCGGCACACCCCAATATTCCAAGTGAGCGCCAACGCCGAGCGGCACCACGAAGGCGACGTTCATGTCTTTCATCGCCACCATCGTGCCGTAGTCGAGATGATCGTAGTGATCGTGCGAGATGATCACCACGTCGATGGGCGGCAAATCTTTGAGCGCAATCGGCGGAGGGTACCAACGCTTTGGCCCCGCCCAGGCGATCGGTGAAGCCCGCTCGCTCCAAATCGGGTCGGTCAGCACCCGCTGGCCGTCGATTTCTACCAGCGTTGTCGAGTGCCCCAGCCAAGTGACGCGCAGCCCCGTCGCCGCAGGCGTTTCGAATAATGTGAGATCAACCTTCGCTACCGAAACGGGCGATGTCGGAGACACAGCGGGGCTCGCGTCGAAGAGCCCCTTCAACATTAGCCACCCATCATTGACGAGCGGTTGCGGGTTTTCGAAAGCGTCGCCTTGCCACTGCAAAGACTTCTGCATTCGCGCCAGCCGCTCACCCCGCGCCGCGGTACCAAATGCTCTCCAGCCTTGAGCAACGATTACCCCGGTGAGCAGCAATACGCCCACCCCCGCCCAGCCAGCGACGCGGCCGACGAGCCCTCGCCTCATCTTGCTTGCGGCCATGTCGGGTTACCGCGGCGCTAAATGCCTTGCGGCAGCTCGTGAAATTGCGCGCTCGGCCCGGCCTTCAGTTGCTCGCGGGCACGGCGTTCACGGTGGTTCAGAATGCGCTCGTAAGCATCGTTGAGCTGCTCCATTGCACCCGGCACGCCGCCGCGGTCAGGGTGGTTGATGATCGCCAACTCACGGTACCGCTCACGAATGCGCTCAGGCGGATCAAGCGGCGAGACGCCAAGAATGCGATAGGGGTCTTGATCATCTAACGCGGCCAGCCAGCGATCGAGCCGGTCTTTGATTTGATCGAACGACGCATTGCGCTGCTCAAGTGTGCCGCGGGGGTGCGGCCGAACCTTGGCGTCGACACGAAACACATCGCCCGCGTACATGCTGGTGACCCAGCGGTGGCACGACGAACATTGAAAATAACGAACCGTGGTGCCGCTGCCCAAGTGCGCGGTCATCTGCTTGCCGCAATGGGTGCATTCAACATCGACGTCTTCGAGGGTGCTTTGGGTCGTGGTACGTACTCTCATCGAGTCGCTCCGGTTGGCGAAAGAGATGCTACAGAGTTGTGCGCAGTTGTACCTTGACCACGACATGACGCAATAAATTGGCCACGGTGATCGGTCGGGCATCATCGGGCGCGCGAGGTGACCATGCAGCGGGTTTGGGCAGTGGCGTTGTGGGTGTCGTGTTCAGCCTGGGCCGCGGGTAAAACCGACCGGGGCAGCTCACTCGGCAACGCGAAAGAAGACAGCGCCCCTGGTGACGCGGTGGTTGCCTTGAATGGGTTGCCCAGGCCGACAGAAGCGCCCGACGTGGCGCTCTTGCGTGGCTTGATCTGGTCATTCGAGCCCAACCCGGCCGAAATTCGTTCTCTCGCCATTGAAGACCTGGGGCTGTTGGGAGACACCCGCGCGTTAAACCCGCTCGCGCAGCTGGTGGTCGACCCCAACCCCATGGTGCAGGTGGCGGCCCTGCGTGCGGTGGCGTTGATGCGGCACCCCCGCGCCGAAGAAATTTTGTGCAACGTGGTGCGACACCCCCAACTGTCAGAAAAACTGAAGCTGCGCGCGCTCGAATGGGTGGTTTTTCAGCGCACGCCGACGTCGCAAACCTTTCTGCAGCAGGTTTCAACCGGGCCCAGCTTCTCGCGTGCACTGCAAAATCAGGCCAAACTGTTGCTGAACGATATGAAGAAAGAGGTGTGGCCATGAAGATGACTCCCTTGGACATTCGGCAAAAGCGCTTCGAAGTCGGCTTTCGCGGTTATGCCCAGCGTGAGGTTGAGGGCTTTCTCGAGCTCGCCGCGGCTGAATTCGAAGACGTGGTTCGTGAAAACATTGCGCTGAAAGAAGAGCAGCGCCGCACGCTCGCTCGCCTCGAGCAGCACATGGAGCGCGAGAAGACGCTGCAAGAGACCATGATCACCGCCCAGCGCATTAGCGACGACGTGAAAGCGCAAGCGCAAAAAGAAGCCGAGGTGGTGATCGCCCAAGCCGAGCTACAGGCTGAAAAAATTGTCGCCGGGGCCAACCACAAGCTGTTGGAGTTGGTGCGCGAGATCAACGAGCTGAAACGTCAGCGCAGTCAATTCGAGTCACAGGTCGATTCGATCATCGAGTCGCACCGTAAGCTTCTCGATACTTTCAAAGACGCGCAGTCTCCTGACGTCTCGTTTTTCTTGAAGAAGAGCAACGAAGGCTGATTCGTCTCGAAATCGAACCAGCCTTGGGTGCGCGGCCATGAGGGCATGGTTATGTTGAAGTGCCTTGTCGCGCTTCTTCATTTTCATAGCGCTTATTGCGAGCTTTCTGGCGGCGGCCGCGGTGCCCCAGACCGCGTCGTTCGACACTGAGCGCTTTCGCATTGTTCACACCGAGCGCGCCACGGCGGGAGCCAAAGTGCTCGCCGAACAGGTCGAACCGCTGCGAGACGACATCGCCCGGCTGCTGGGCCGCGACTGGGAAGGCCGCACCGAAATTCGCGTCGGGTTGGGGCGAGAAGAATTCGAAGCTTTGGCAGCAGGCGATGGGCGGCCTCCCAGTTGGGCGGCGGCGCTCGCTTACCCGAAGCTGAACGTCATTCTGTTCGAGGTGAACTCGCTCAACAAAGGCGATGGTCAAGTTACCTTGCGTCACGAGCTGGTGCACGTGGCGTTGGGGCGTTTGGGTGACGGCTGGCCGCACTGGTTTCAAGAAGGCGTGGCGCAGCAAATCACCCGCGAGCGCGACTTTTCGCTCACGCAATATGCGACGCTGGCCACGGCGACCCGCGCTGATCGCATTTACAAGTTCGCTGATCTGACCAACGGTTTTCCCAGCGATTCGAACGATGTCGAGTTGGCCTACGCGCAAAGCGCGGCCTTCGTGAAGTTTCTACAAGAGAAGTACGGGCCGCAGGTTTTCGGTGAGTTGGTCGACGGCGTGATGCGCGGTGAGCCTTTCGAGACCGCGTTCGGTAAAGCGTTTCACACTTCGCTGCCTTTGGCTGAGGCCTCCTTTCGCGAAGCGTTACCCGGGCAATACCCCCTGTGGCCGTTGATCACGGGTGGCACGACGCTGTGGGCGATCATCGCGGGGGGCGTGGTGCTCGCGTTCATGCGCCGTCGTCGGCAAGTCACCCAATTGCGCGCCGAGCAGAAGGCGCAAGAAGACTTAGAAGATGCCATTGCCCAGGCCTTCGAGCAGCGGCAAGAAATGCTGGGTGTCGAAACGCCTGAAACACCCGCGTGGTTGAGCCGCGCGGGCGGTGACGACGACTTCGCCGACGACGAGACGGGCGACAAGCGCGTGCTTCACTGACACCAGCGGAACCTGCGCCACCAGCACGTTGTCGGTGAAGCCATGCTCTCACCCACGTTGTGCCTGGTTCTCGCCGCGGCGTCAGTGCCGTTCGTCAAGTTGCCGCTCAAAGCGCTGGTGCTCTACGAAAATGGCTTGGGCTATTTCGAGCGCCGGGGCCCTCTGCGGCCCGGCCAGGTCGCCGACATTCCTTTAGAGCCAGGTCAGCTCGACGACGCACTCAAGTCAGCGGTGATTCTCTCGAAGCAAGGCGTGGCCGCGGTAGAATTCACGCCGCCTCTCGCACCGGAAGCCGCGCGCGCCCTGGCAGGCATGCCGGCGGTTGATCTGATGAACGATCTTGCTGTGGTGTTGGCCGCGCTCAAAGGCGTCGACGTCGTGGTGACGAACAGCGATGGGGTCGTCGCACGCGGTCGCGTACTCGAAGTGGCTGACGAGCAAGAGCACGATCTCAAAGGCAACGCGATACCCGCCCCTACCTTGCTCGTCTTCGGCGAGCCGGGGCTGCAACGCGTTCGGCTCAACGAGATTGCTTCGGTACGCCCAACGGCCGCCGGAGTGGTGCTGGCGTGGGACCGGGCGATGCGCGCAGCGAGCACCCAACCGCAGATGCAAAGCCTCAAAGTGCGCGCCGGAACGGGAGCAACTGAGGTGGCGCTCGGCTACACCACGGAGGCACCGGTGTGGCGCGCGACGTACCGCTTGGTGCAGACAAAAGAGAAGACCCGGTTGCAGGCGTTCGCGTTGGTGCACAACGACAGCGACGAGCCGTGGGCTGGCGTGAAAGTGACGCTCGCCTCGGGCAGGCCGGCGTCTTTTCTCTACCCGCTCGCGGGGCCTCGTTATGGGCGGCGCGAAATGATCGCTCCCGCAGACGGCCTCGACGCGGCCCCACAACTTGCGACGGCTGAAGCGAGACAGCACTTGACCGGCCATTCGGGTAAGGACATTTCATTGGGTAGCCTGTCGACCCATGGCAGAGGCGGAGGAAGCAGCGGCTACGGATCTGGCCACGTCTCTCTCGGAGGAACGGGCGCTGACACCCGTGCTCGCCAACCTTCTGACTTGCTCACTGAAGGCTTAAGCCCGCTCGAGCCGGCGGCCGTGAGTGAAGCGGGCGAGCTGTTTCTCTACACCGTGAAAGAGCCGGTCACGCTGGGGGCGCACAAAAGCGCGTTGCTGCCGATTATCGACGACGGCATCAGCGCCGAAGCGGTCACGGTGATCGGCGACGAGACTGCGCAACCGCAACTGGCGATGCGGCTTCTCAACTCCACTCCGCTCACGCTCGAGGAAGGAACAGTGTCGGTGTTCGCTGACGGTACCTATGCAGGAGAAGCACAGCTCGACCGCTTGAAGCCGCACGAGGTGCGCATTCTGCAGCATGGAGAAGATTTGGATCTCGAGGCCTCTATCGAGCAGACAACCCAGGCCGGGCCCGTTCAGGCAGTCAGGCCAGTGGCAAGTGAGGGACTCATCGAGCTTCATCGCATCGAGCGCCGGGTGCATCGGCTCACCCTCACCTCGCGCTCCGCCAAGAAGCGCACCGTGCTGTACACACTCGACAGCGAGGGCTATCGAATTGTGTCCGGCGCGGAAGAAGATGTTCGTTCGCCCGAACAGCCACGTTACGCGCGCTTCACCGTTGAGCCCCGGCAAGAGAAAAAGATCGAGGTGGTAGAAGAAGGCGCGTGGGTCGATCGCCTTTCTGTCACTGACCTGAGCTCAACCCAGCTTACAGAGCTGCTCGCGCTGAAAGTGCCTCTCAAAGTACACGAGGCGCTCACGACGCTGCAGGCCCAGGTTCAGCGCGTTGAAAAGTCGAAGGTGAGGCAACAACAGATCGACGAACGGGTGAAAGAGCTCAACGGCGACGTGACGCGCCTGCGTGAAACCCTGGCCGCTGCGGGAAAAGGGGGTACCAGTCAAACCGCCGACGCGCTGGGCGCGAAGCTGCTCACGCTTGAAGAAGAGCTGACGGCATTGCGCGCTGAACGAAAAGAGCACGACGAGGTGATCGCCGCCGCTCAGCAAATGATGCTCGCCCAAACCAGCGACAGTCACAGCTCGAGCACCACCGGAGCTTTGCCTTAAAGGGCCCTTCGCGTTTCTCGCCCGTCACTCATATTCCGAGCACGTGGTACCCGAGTTGGCGCGCGATGATGGCCAAGCGAACATCGTAGGTCAGCATGGCCACTGCGCTGGGGCCACCGAGGCGGCTGGCGGCCCCCAGATGGAGCGCGTCAAGCGTTCGAGCGCCTGTCGCTTTGGCGATATTCGCTGAGCGTTCGCAAACCACTTCATCGATTTCAATCACCGCGAATCGCTTCCAGTCGTTCTCGAAATCACTCTGGGCTGCCAACAAGGCATCTTCTGCGAGCAGTCGTGCCAAATTTCGATGAATTTCGACATACCCGTGTCGGCCGCTCACCCAAGTGGTATCAGCCGCGAGCTGTCGTTCACACGCGTCGCTGTCGGTCTCATCGACATATCTTTTGAGCAGCGCGCTCGAGTCAACGTAAAGGCTCATAACCCTCGATCTTCGTCGATGACGCTTTGTATCGAACGTTTCGACTTATGGCGCCGCACGGTCGTAACGGGGCTGTTGTCGGGGGCGCGTATCCACTTCTCACGAATGCCCTGCTCAAGCGTTAGGCTTCCCGGAATCGCCATCAAAAGCACCTTCGGAGCGCCACGGTCTGTCACGCGAATGACTTCTCCCCGTGACGCTCTCTCAAGATATTCCGAAAGGTTTTGCTTGAGCTCTCGAATGCCCACTTCCATGTGTACACAATAAACAAAAAATGAGCACACACCAACAAACGGCAGAAACCTATTCTTTTTTCAATAAGTTAGGCCTCTACCCAAGAGCACGGGCTGATCTTGGTCACGCGAAACGAGGCCGACGTCAGTGGGCTCGGTGCCCAAGTTCTTAGCCCCTTCGAGCCAAGGTAAACGAAAAGAGGCTCGCATACCCATGACGGCTACAGCTCAAGCACTTCGACCTTGAGCGCTGAAGGTTGGCGGAAGTCAGACGCAGAAGCGCCGAGCTGCGCCACGCGTCGAACGGGCCGCTGACGGCATGCCGCTTCAAGCACGTGTTGAAACTGCTCCCGCTTCCACTCTTCTAAATTGCAGCACGCCACCAACAGGCCGCCTTTGGCCAGCAAAGGCAGGCACGCCGCCGTCAACTTGCCGTAGTCAGCTTGCGCAGAAAAACGGCTGCTCTTCGTCGTGGCGAACGATGGCGGGTCAACCACCACCATGTCGAAGCGCTCGTCTTTTTTGGCCAAGCGCGGCAGCCACTGCAGCGCGTCTCCGAAAATAAAATCGCGATCGTTCGCCGGCAAACCGTTGAGCGCATAATTTTTGCGCCCCCAATCGAGCACTCGGCGCGAGACGTCGAGGTTCACCACCCGGCTCGCTTTTCCCAATGCGGCGGCGACTCCGAAACCGCAAGTGTACGCGAAAAGATTGAGCACGCGCCGGCCCAAAGCGTGTCGCTGCACCCACGTTCGCGCGTCGCGCGCATCGAGATAGAGCCCCACGCTCAAGCCGTTGTCAGGGCGAATACCGAACGTGCGCCCCTCTTCTGTAACGGTGAGCTCTGAAACGGGCTTGCCCTTCAGTGGTTGCACCGGAGCAACCCACTCGGCATTGTCTTTTGACGCCTTGCGCGCCTCACGTGGGCGGCGCTTCACGTACAGCGCCTTCAACATCGGAGCAGCGAACATCACTTCATCGGCCAGTTGCGCTTCTTCTGCCGCTTCGAAGGCGCGGTACTCGCTCAACACCGCCACCTCGCCGAAGAGATCAATCGTCACTCCGGCCAGCTCTTCATCGAGCCAGCGGTAGGCCGTTGTCCGCGCCGCCAGCGTGCGCCGTTTTTCCCACGTCGATGCGAGCACCGAAGAGACCGAAGCCACGTCAGCGCACCGTAACGTGTAGACCAGTGCGTCGCGCGACAGCTCCCGCAGCAGCAGCGGCTTCTTTCGCCAAGCCAATGTAGTCAGCGCCCAGCAGCTGGCCTTCGCGCACCGTCACCCGGCCGTTCACGATGGTCCACGCTACGGGAGCAGAGTCGAGCATCGACCACCACGGCACGCCGGCGTCGGCTACGCCTTCGTCCCACGAGACGTGATCGTAAACGACGACGTCGGCCACCGCGCCCACCTCGACGTTGCCGCATGGCACCCCGAAGATCTGCGTGCACAATTCTGAAGCACCGCCATACAGAAATTGCGCCATGGTGCCGTCGGGGTCAAGCAACTGCCCCGAACGCGCCATCGCCACCACGATCGCCAGCGCTCCTTTGAGCTCATGCCACAGTGTCGCATTGCCTGACGTGCCCAAACCCACCAGCGCTTGTACGCTGAGCGCTGCCTCCATACCAGTCTGCGCGCCCGGCATGGTCTGCGCCATGCGTGGGCTGAGCGCGATTAACGTTTCGCTCTTGGCCAGCAATTCGGCTTCGACACGGTCGATGCCCCTCGCATAGGCAGCCACCGACGCAGGCCCGAGAATTTGATACTCGGCCAAACGCGCCACCGCACGCCGCCCTGTCGCCGCGGCGTCGTCGTCGGTATCGCTCAAGTGAAAGTGCACCCCACACCCCAACGCTTCGCGGGCGCGCGCGACTAATTTTAGCGTGTCGTCTGAAGCACAGAACGAAGCAAAAAAACCGAGCGCTCCATGCACCAGCGAATTTTGCGCGAAAGCTGTGACGAACGCCGCGTTGCCCTCGACTTGTGCTTCGGGGCGAAGACCTTCGATACCGTCGCTCGAGGCGTGGCTCAACATTAGCCGCGCGCCCAACCGTTCGGCCGATCGCGCTTCGGCGGTCATCGCCGCTTCGACCTGCGCCGGCGCCCATAAATGCTCGACGTGAAACGTAACCCCTTGTCGCAGGCCGCGCGCCAACGCGTACGCGCTCATCGCTTCGACTTCGAGCGGCGTGACTGACTTGTGCACCGCCATCGCCTGGTTGAAACGCAGCTGGGTATTTTTCAACACGCGCTCGCCCGAAATGCCCACCAACTGCCCGCCCACCAAATGGGTGTGGCAGTCAATGAGCCCCGGAGCAACGAGACGGCCACGACACGCGACTTCCCAGTCTGCCGGGAGCACAGGAATTTCGGCGTTCGGCGCCACCTGGGTGATTCGCGGGCCTTCAATCACCACCGCCATGCCCGTGCGTACTCGACCATCAGGGCGAAAGAGACTGCAGTCTTTGAGTACCAGCCGGCCGTCCATGGTGACGCGAAAGCATAGAGAATCTGCTTCAACGCGCCATCGCGAAAACACTACGCTCGTGCGGTCGATGCCGAGCCACCCCGTTCACCGACTCATTCGCTGGAACGACAGCGGCCCCGACACGGTGCATGTCGAGGCCGAATTGAGCTGCGGTTGTTTGCTATCGCAAGACGTCTTGAAGGAGCGTCTGGTGCCGACCACTGACGGCGGCTACCTGTTGGTGGGCAAGTTTCCCTGCCCGCTCGAGCACGCTGTACAAAGGCGCGAAGGCAGCTCGCGCTAGTACGGCGCGTTGTCCTCGCCGAACTTTTTCATGTTCTTTTGCTCAAGCTTGCCTTGCGAGTTTTTGGCGCGGTTCGAGACGTTGGTGTCTCCCGCCAGCGCGTCAGCCGACATGCCGAAAATTTTACGAATGTTGTCACCGAAGAGCGTGATCACCCCGATGGCAGCGATCGCGATCAGCGCCACGATGATGATGTACTCGGTCATACCCTGACCACGACGCCGGACATTGCTACGGGTTCGCATGGGAGTATTCATATTGGGTCCAAAGACTACGGGCACACAGCGAGCCCCTCTATACGTCAACCGGAGGATGAACAGTACAGCTCTTTAAACACGCACTTAGCGTCTTCGCCGCGCCCACACCCACACCAGCGCACCTAACAACCCAACGTTGGGAGACGCCGCACAACCGCAGCGGCCCAGCCCATGTGCGCCGTTGTCTGACACTTCGATGGTCCATGTGGCCAGCGCGTCGACCGAGCCATCGCGCCCGGCCTCAACTGTGAACGTGTAACGCCCATTGGCGGCTGCGTCATCGACAGTACCGTGAAGTGCTCCCGACGGCTCGAGCACCAGCCCCAACGGCAACGCACCTGTATTCACCGTAAAGGTCGCGCCTTCGACCGGCGGAGCCATGGTGATGACCGTGTCGAGCTGGCTGCCGCGACCCACCACCGTCGGCAAAACCGCTTGCAAAACGAAAGACGTGGGAAAAACGCGCATCACGAAATCGGCGCTGTCACTTCGCCCCTTGGCATCGCGAACTTCAAGCGTGAAGGCGAACAGGCCCGCTACCGAAGGAGTGCCTTCGAGGAACGCGCGCTCGGCTTGCGCGTCTAACGCCAACCCAAAAGGCAACGCGCCCTGCACCACGCTCCACGTAACCGGTTTTTCGACCGGCGAACGGTCAACATTTTCGATCGACAAGTCAGCCGCGAATGACGCGCCGATCGTCGCGTCAGCCAAAGTCGACGCGGTTAGCCGCAAGGCCGTGCCATTGACCACCGTAAAGCGCATCGTCACCGACGCCATGTTGCCCACTGCGTCACGCGCGACGATCACCGCGCTGGTCTCGGTGCCCAAGGGCGCCGTGCAGGTGCCTGAAATCGAACCATTCGTCTCGAGCCCAAGCCCCGCCGGCAAACCACCTGACTCGATGAACCAGTTGTACGGGCCCACGCCTCCCGCCGCGGCGAGCGCTGCGTCATATGGCACGCCGCGCGCCACCACCGGCAACTGCGCAGTGACGATGGTGAATGAACTGCTCGCTGCGACAATGCGCAGCACCTTGAGCGCAGTGACGGTGCGGCTCTGCGATGTCACGGTCAACGCCAGCGTATGAACACCGGTGCTCTTCGGGGTGCCTGTCAGCACTCCCGCAGACGACAGCGTCAACCCCACCGGCAGCGTGGCTTGCGGCGCGAGGCCGAATACGTAATTTCCGTTGCCGCCCTGCCCCGAAAGCTGCGCGGTGTACGGCAAACCCACCATCGCGTCGGGCAACGGCGCGGGCCCCAAGGCCAATGCCAGCGGAGCCACGTCGACGGTGCTCGTCGCCAGCCCGTTGTTGTCTTCGTCGATCTCACGCACTTCACCGAACTGCTGCGTCACCGGCGGGTCAACCAAGACACCCAAGTAATACGTCGCTCCTGGCGTGGTGGCTGGCACAAAAACGGTATCGCTGCCCACGTCGCGCTGCCCTGCGGCAAGCGTAAACTGCGCGTCGTCGACCAAGCCCGAGGCCGTCACGATGTGCAGTGGAATGTCAGAGGGCGTGATCAACGCATTGGCCGACAAATAATAGCGATACGACACGTTGCTGGCCGGCCGGTTGCCGCGGTTGGCAAACACGCGGTTCACCACCACGGCTTCTCCCGCACCGACCCGGCTGGGGCCGTTCACCGACAACGGCAGCAAATCGGGCGCGGGCGCTCCCACCCGCTGCGCGCCCGAGCTCTTCGCATTGTTGTTGGAATTCACTTCGCTCAAGTTGGGGGCCAGCGCAGCGGCGAAAAAGTAGTAATTGCCCGGCGAAAGCGGCACTCCGCTCACCGACAGCGTCGGCACCAGCGCAGTGGCGGTGACGGTGGCCACCGCGCCCGGCGCGAGGGTGAGCCCTTGCAGCTCGAGCATCAAGGGGTCTGAGAAACCGTTCAGCGTGTCGTTGTCAGACAAATAAAAACGCGTAGAGACGTTCTGCGCCGTGGCGCCTCCCGCGTTGCGCACCACTGCGTCAACGCGAATCATCTCGCCGAAAAACGCGTTCGCAGCCGGCAGGTTCGGCGGCGCGGGGTCAATCACCGTTACCCGATCGACGACCAAGTCAGCTTGTCGCGCAGTAAAGATGGCGTCGCTCGCTTTGACGTTGTTGCCGTCGTCGGTTTCGACCACCGTGCCGCTTGCGGGGCCGTGATCAACCTGCAAAATGAAATGGTAGTCACCTCCTGAGATATTCGTGGGCAGGGTGAACGACACCGCCTGGCTCAGGTTTTGACCACCGGCCACCGTCAACGACGTCGAGAGAAGCTTGACGTCATTGCTGCTCAACGTGGTGTCGGTAGAAAGCCAAAGGTCCACCGGCACCGCTCCGGCAGGGTCTAAGCCCAGATTGCTCAGCTCGAGGTTGACGCTCAGCACTTCGCCCGGGCCACCCAGCAAAGGCCCGGTGATGCTCTGCGCCACCAGATCGACACCGGGTGACAACGGCGAAGGGTTAGCGCCCACATTGTTCACTTCGTTCGTTTCAATCACTTGCGCCGTGTCGTCGACGACCGCGAGCACGTAAAAGCTGCCGCTCGCAGGGCGCGGCACCACGTTGCTCGACGTGTGCTCGGTACTGCCCATGGCAGCGAGGTTGAGCGGCCCTTGCGCAGAACCGAGCGGAATGTCGCTGCCCGCCTCGAAAGTGGTGTTGGCCGACAGATAAAGCCGGTACGTGAAAGCGCCCGAGGGCATGGTGCCGAAATTGCGCATCGCCACACTGGTAGAAATCAGCAAGTCAGCGCCTGAGGGCACCACGCTGTTCACCTTCACCCGTGAGAGCAACAGATCGACACCCGCGGGAGGACCGAACGAGATCTGCGTATTCGACGGCACGTCAGACAACCGGCACAAACTGCCGCACAGCCGCCCTTGGGTGCCCGACCCGCCGTTCGGCGATTCAATGCCCACGGTGGCGCTCAAATTCGAGCCACTGCCGGTCATCGAGCCATAGAAAAAGTCGATCAGCCCGTTTTCCCACAGGCGCACTTGAAACGTCATCTCGTAGCTGCCGGTCCAGTAGCTCCACTTGGCCCATTCAATGGCAAGGCCCTGCCCGTTAGGCCCGTTGACCTGTTGATATTGAAGCGCGCTGGCAGGCTGGGTGCCGGCGAGATCGTCCCACAATGGAGCGATCACCGCATTCGGCTCTGACACGTTCATCACTGCCACGTTGGCAGAGAAGTCAGCATCGGCGAACGCGGCGCTCGACGGCTCCAAGAAGCCCACCCCATTGGCCGTCACGGTGATCGACGAGTAGCGCTTGTCGTAAAAGGGAAAAGTGAACCCCAACGCCACGTCGGCGCGGCCGCGATCATTCGCTAGGCCTGAGGCCGAGGTGAGCATCGCCGGCAAGGGCGCACTTAAATTCGGGTACACCACGCTGCTGGCGCTGGTGGCCACATATTGGGCATGGGCGGCACTCGTCAGCCAGAGCGCACAGAACGCCACCCGCCAGTAAAGAACACCCATCGAGAGAAGGTCCCCTGAAGCTTCGACTGCCGACCGCGTTGCCTTTATATATGCCTTCGTGCCTTCAGGCGTGATTCTCAAGTGGCTGCTCCTTTCATCGGTCGCTGCGGGTTCTTTTTCGGCCCGAACCCAGCTGCATGACACGTGTCTGTTGCAAGCGGCAGACCCCAAGAATGCCTGGGCGCTGGCTCACGGCGTCACCGCGCTGGGCAAAAACTACGCTGCCGCCGATGGTCGCAAAGCCACCGATGTCATGGTGAGCGACTTTTTGTTGCAAAACGCCGCGCCCGATGGCGGCACGGTGACCGGCGCCCGCTACGGCTTCGTGCGCTACACCGCTGACGGCACGCCGGTTGAACCGCACACGAATTTGATGACCAAAACACTGGTGCTGGCAAAGGTGCCGCTCACCCAGTCATTCAAGACGTCATTCGGCAAAGTCACCTTGGCCGAGCTGGTCGACAGCATGAAGCGTGGTTTTCACCACGTGCCCACCAACGAAGATTATTGGCGCGACGTGGGGTGGACCTTAGACGCACTGGCGCAGACGCTAAAGCCGGGGCCTGGCGCGGTGTTCACCAACGCCGAGGGCCAGCGTGTCGACTTCAACGAGGTGATGAACGACGCGCTCGCCTATTTGGAGCGTGCGACCGCTGACTTGAAGGCGGGAATGGCGCAAGGGCTGCCGCAGGTCGACAAGCGCAAGCAGGGCCTTTACGCACACAGCTGCGGAGGGTTGCATTTGGTGCAGGCAGTGTTCTCGTGGGCCCGCTACCCAGCAGTCAAGAAGGCGTGGGGCACGCGCTTTGATGACCAAGTTGCGATCTTGTTCTACCGGCTCGAGTCTGAACGGCGGCAGTACGACGAGGCTTTAGAAAAAGTACCCACCCACAAGCTGGAAATAGGGGTGCAGATGCTGAAGTTCTACGGGCACTTTTTAGAGACAACGGGCCGCTTGAAGAATGAGCGCACGTGGCAACCGACACCGGCCCAGCAAATCAGCGTCAACCGTGCCAAGGCCCTGCTTGATCACGCCACCCGGCAGCTCGAAGACATGCGCGCCTTCGAAACAATGGGCGAGCTCAAGACGAGCAAAAAGCAAGTGTATTTGGACTTGATTGGTGACACCTGCCACGCCTCGCACGGTTGGGACTATTGGCCTTGACAGTCTAAGGCGGCGCGCAGGCCGGTTGAGAACCGCCGGCACAACCCCACAACAACGTGTCAGTGGCGCACACCAACTCGCTCGCCACGCCCTGGGCAAACAGCTCAGCAATCACGGGTAACGCGAGCTCGGCATTCGACTTCGACTGCACCGCCGTCGATTGCGTTGAGAATACGGTGCGGCACACCTTGGCGGCCGAATCGATCGCCTGCTCGTCGGTTTTCACCGCGGCGGCCATTGTTCCCGCCAGGTACAAAAGCGAGCCCCGCTCGTCGACCGCGCGCACTTCACGCAGCAATTGCGCCAGCCGGGTGAGGCCGAATTCTGGCAGCTTGTCGCGAATCGCCAAACGGTAAAGCATGCGCACGGCGTCGAGGTTCTTGTCTTTGCTCATGAAGCAGTTGAGCGTTCTTTTGAGCGGCGTGGCGACGTTGGGCACGTGGTTGGGGTCAATCAACATTTTCAAGTCGGCAATCACCGGCCCCACGTCTTGCTGCAAATCGGGAGGCAGCGGCAGGTTGTCGAGGTCGCTGGGCATGCCTCCAATGACTGCCCCCATCAACGTGCGGGCCAGCGCCACGAAGCCGTCTTCAGTCACCGCTTCGGGCTTCAAGAAATCGAGCAGTGACGACTTCATGCTCAACGCGTCAAGCCTTTCAGTTGCGGCTTTACCTTCGGGGCTGCGGGCAAACGTGGTGAGCGCGACAATCAAATCGAGGCCGTTGCTCATTTGGCAGACGCCGTCTTGCGAGCAGAGATCACCGACGACGGTGGCCACTTCGTAGTGGGGCGTTTTGTCGGCGCCCTCGCCCGTGATGTAGCGAAACAGCGCTGTCGTCTGCGGGTCAATGATGCGCACCGCTTCGAGTGCCTTGCCCTGGTGAATCAACGTTTCTAACGTGCGGCGCAGCTCACACAGCTCGTTGGCATTTTCAATCGGCGGCGCAGGTACCGCGCATAACTGCCCCGCGGCGGCACCCGGCTCAGGTGGCTTGGTGGCGAAGCCCTGCAAGGTCCCCATGACCGCGCGCAGCACGTCGTTGATCGGCGGAGGATCTCCCGGGCGATCAGGCTCGAGCAGGTGATCATGCACCACCTTGCGCAAATTCTCGGTGCGGCCCGTACCAATCGCCTTGAGAAAATTCGGCATCAGCTGCTCGAAACCTTTGCACTGCTGGGTGTCAGAAGCACGCAGCTCGGCGCGAGGCGCTTCGGCCTGATCCGCTCCACACGCGGCGCTGACACCTACCAGGGCGACGCCACTGGCCACCGCCACCCACGCAAAAATATTATCGCGAAGCTTCTGCCGCACGGCTCTTCACTATACCCGCGCGCGCCCAGTCGGCAATCTGTGTCGACGAGAAGCCGGCCTGCGCCAAGATTTCGTCGGTGTGCTGGCCAAGCTCGGGGGGCCACGCAGCGCTCTGCGGCAGCGTCGACACCAGCGGCGTGCGCAGCGCCGTTGAACCGGGCACCGCGTCGAAAACGCGCCTTTCAGCATGCTGCGGGTCATCGAAAACGACGTCACCTTCGGCGACCAGCTCGACACACACCTCGCAGCCGGCGAAAGTGTTCAACCAATGCTGAGCAGTTTGGCTGCTGAAAATGCGCTCTAATTCGCGGCGTACGGCTTGGCCGCGCTCACCCGTGTCGTACGCACCGTCGACCAAATCGACCCGGCCCAACGCTTCACACAACGCTTCGAAAAACTTGGGCTCCAGTGCGCCCACTGCCAGGTATTGCCCGTCGAAGGTGCGGTACACGCCGTAACAAGGCACTCCGCCATTGAGCAGCTCGGCGCCACGCTGCAGCGGTAACCCTTCTTTGCCCATCAACCGCCGCGCGCCCAGCCCAAGGTGCAAAAACGCCATCGCGCTTTCGGTCATCGACACGTCGACGAAGCGGCCTTGGCCTGTGCGTTCACGGGCGTAAAGCGCCGCCAGAATGCCCACCAGGCTGAACAAACCACCACCGGTGTCGGCGACCTGCACGCCCGGCAATACGGGAGCGCCGTGCTTCGGGCCGCCGTACGCGAGCACCCCCGCCCGCGCAATGTAGTTGATGTCGTGACCGGCCTTGGTGCGATCAGGCCCGTTTTGGCCGTAGCCCGAGAGCGCGCAGTAAACGATGCGCGGGTTTTCTTTCGCCAACGCTTCGTAGCCAACGCCCAGCTTGTCCATCACCCCGGGGCGAAAACTCTCGAAGATCACGTCGTACTGCTTCACCAACTGGCGAATGATTTTGGCCCCACCCGCCTTCAAGTCGACCGCGAGCGACCGCTTGCCGCGATTCAAGGTGGCGAAGAGGGCGCTCATGTCTCCCACGAACGGAGGCATTTGGCGCACGTAATCGCCGCCCAAAGGCTCTTCGACTTTGTCGACTTGGGCGCCCAAGTCGGCCATCACCAAGGTGGCGTATGGCCCGGGCAACAACCGCGTGAAGTCGAGGACCTTGAGGCCCTCGAGCGGCCGAACAATCAAGCGAGCAGCTTGGCGAGCTTCATGGCCAAGCCCATGTCCATCGGCTTGAACTTGAGCTTGCCCTGCATCGCCGCCATCTGCGCGTTCATCTGCTTGCTGACGATTTTCGAAAAATCGTCAGCAGTGACGCTGATGGTCATTTTCGGAGTGCCGTTGGCGCCGGAGGTCACCCAGTTTTCAGGCTTGGTGCAATCGAGCGTCCACGTGCCACCGTTGTCGCCAGTGACGTTGAAATGAACAACCGCGTTCACATCTTTGGCGATCTCGGGTTTGGCCTTGAGGCGGTTCGGAATTTCAGTTTCCAGAATCTCTTTGGCGTTCATCGGTTTTTTTCCTCTGTTAACAAACCTGGTGCTCTTACGGCCACGCCGACTCTTTGGTCAACAACTCCACGAAGGCGTCAAACGGCATTGTCTTCAAGTCTTCACCGCCGTAACGGCGCGGAGCGACTGCGTTACCTTCGACTTCTTTGTCACCGATCACCAACGTGAAGGGAATTTTCTGCACCTGTGCTTCACGAATTTTGGCGTTCATGCTCATGCCGCGGTCGTCGAACTCGACGCGAAAGCCTTTGGCCTTGAGCTTCGCTTCTACCTCGCGCGCGTAGTCGTTCTGCCGGTCAGCCACAGTGACAATCGCGACCTGCTGCGGCGCCAACCACGGAGGGAAAGCACCGGCGAAATGCTCCACCAGAATCGCGATGAAGCGCTCGAACGAGCCGTACACCGCACGGTGCAACACCACCGGGCGGTGCTGCGCGTTGTCTTCACCGACGTAGTTCAAGTCGAACCGCTCGGGCGCCGCGTAGTCGAGCTGAATGGTACCCAGCTGCCACTTGCGGCCAATGCTGTCAGAGACGTCGAAGTCGATCTTCGGGCCGTAGAAGGCCCCGTCACCCGGCTTGAGCTCATAGGGCAAGTTGAGCGCTTTGAGCGCCTTCTCGAGCGTGGCTTCGGCCTTGTCCCACAAGGCGTCATCACCAATGCGCTGCGGAGGCCGGGTAGAGAACTTCGCGGAGTACTTGAGCCCCACTGCGTTGTAGACATGGTCAACCAGCTTCACGAAGTTGGCGACTTCACCTTCAATCTGATCTTCGCGGCAGTAAATGTGACCGTCGTCTTGCGCGAATTGGCGCACCCGGGTCAGGCCACCCAATGAACCGCTCGCTTCGTTGCGGTGCAGCACGTCTTGCGAGTGAAAGCGCAGCGGCAAGTCACGGTAACTGTGACGCTGAAAGCCAAAATACAAATGGTGCGAAGGGCAGTTCATCGGCTTCAACGAGAAATCGTGCGCTTCGGTCTCGTTGTCCCACACTAAAAACATGTTCTCTTTGTACTTGCCCCAGTGACCTGAGATCTCCCACAGCCCTTTGTTGTAGAGCAGCGGCGTTTTGATTTCGACGTAGCCGTTGTCGAGCGTCAGCTTGCGCATGAACGCCGACAACGTGGTGTAAATCGCCGTGCCCTTGGGGGTCCAAAACGCGGCGCCGGGCGAAAACGGGTGAAAGTGAAACAGGTCGAGCTCTTTACCCAGCTTGCGGTGATCGCGCTTTTCGGCTTCTTCTTTTTGCTTGAGCCAGGCCTCGAGCGCCTTCTTGTCGAAGAACGCGGTGCCGTAAATGCGCTGCAACATTGGGTTGCGGTGATCGCCGCGCCAATAAGCGCCGCTCGACTTCAAAATCTTGATCACTCCGATGCGGCCCGTTGAAGGACCATGGGGCCCGAGGCAGAAATCGACCCACTCGCCATGTTGATAGAGCGTCAGCGTCTTCGCGCCCTTGGCCACGATGTCTTGAACGATTTCGACCTTGAACTTTTCGCCCTTCGCTTTGAAGAGCTTGATCGCGTCTTCGGCAGAAACCTCAGAACGCACGAAGACCGCGTCTGACTGCACGATGCGGTTCGCCTCAACTTCAATTTTCTCTAAGTCTTCAGGCGTAAAGGGCTTTTCGCGAAAGAAGTCGTAGAAGAAACCGTCTTCGATGGTCGGCCCAATGGTGACCTGCGTGCCAGGAAACAGTCGTTGCACCGCGTCGGCCACCACGTGCGCCGCGTCGTGACGCGCCACCTCGAGCGCTTCAGGGCTCTTGGCGGTGAAGATTTGCAGCGAAACGTCGCTCTCGAGCGCGCGAGAGAGATCGACCTCTTGCCCATTCACCTTGGCGAAGACCGCAGCCTTGGCGAGACCTGCCCCAATAGACTCTTTGACGAAATCGGCGATTCGGGTGCCGCGCGCGGTCGCCTTTTGGCTCCCGTCGGGCAGTGTCACCGTTACTTGGCCTGACATTGCTTCATCCCACTCTTCCAGTTACGAGTGGGTCCTAGTGGTTTCGAACCACTGACCCCTACCGTGTCAAGGTAGTGCTCTACCGCTGAGCTAAGGACCCTTAAACGCCTCAAAAGCCGCGTGCTTTTCCCAGCTCGACCTCGGGCTGTCAAGGAGCTTGCGTCAGCCCT
>JAIBBR010000107.1 GCA_019694575.1 Myxococcaceae bacterium | reverse complement strand
GAACGACCGACGAACGCGACTCCGCGCTGCGCGCCACCTTTACTCGTTTTCAGCGCTCCCCTCGCCTCATCGCCAATCATGTCGCCCGCTTTCAATGATCCACAATCACCGAGAAGCTGTTTAGATGCCTTGTCCTTCGTCTGTGGTGATCAGGTTGTTGGCAAAGCAGAAGGAGTGGTTTTCGGGAGATTGGGCATGGCGCGTAGTTCCTGGGCGTCGCATCTCAGGGGCGTATTGACGGAGAAAAGTATGGAAATGAAATCGATCGGTATTCTGGGACTAGCTGTGGAATTGCCTGGCACGAAACGCCGCAACAGTGACTGGCCAGATACCTTTTCTCGCGAAATCATCGCTCGGCAACGTAGCGACCTAACTTTGGTTCTAACCGAAGAAGCAAATCTAGACGTGACGACACAGGCGATCAGCAAGTACTCGGGTGATCCGTTTCGCGGGAGTGTGGAACGCCGAGTGCTCGCGACCGAAGAAGAAATTTCGGATCTCGAGGCACGTGCTGTGAAAAAGGCTCTTGAGGTGGCAGATACCCAGGCTGGCGAAATTGACCTCTTGATCGCATCTGCGGCGATTCCAGATCTCTTGGGGTCGGGCAACGCATCGGCAGTGCATCAAAAGGTGGGGCTTCGGCCAGACTGTTTGACGATTAATCATGACAACCAATGTTCGAGTGCGTTGTCTTCAATGATTCTCGCCAGATCGATGATCGCCAGTGGCGCCTGTCGAAAGGCTCTGATTGTTCAGTCTGCCGCCTATTCGAGGGTAATGCCTTACGAGCTTCCTCTCTCGGTTAACTTTGGAGACGGGGCAACTGCCGCTGTCCTCGGTTCGGTTAGTGAAGGACGGGGCGTGCTCGGCTCGTCATGGTTTAGCGACGGCAGCTACCATAAGGCGATCTGCTTGGCACCTCGTGAAGGAGGGAACTGGTATTCAGGCCATAGTGAGCTGATCGCGAATAGCCTTGACCCTGCCCGTGCGCGTGAAGCGATAGGCCGGTTCGGCGCTATGGCAAAAGAGGCTGTGTCGGCTGCCGCTGAAGACGCGAAAGTGAGCCTCGAAGACATCAAGTACTTCGCTTGCCATCAGCCAACGGCTTGGTTCGTCGAGTTGTGTCAGCGAACGGCGGGTTTGGAGCACTGTAAGACTGAATCAACTTTTGCTCAGACTGCCGGAGTTGGTCCGTGCAATGTCATGCTTAACCTAGACAAGGGCTTGCGATCAGGGTCTTTGCGCCGTGGCGATTTGGTGGCCACCTACGCAATGGGTTCAGGGTTCACTTGGGGCGCGGTAATTCTCCGCTGGGGCCGTTAATTCTACGATGAGAGAAATTTCAGGTCGTGTCACCAAGTACTTCGTTGAGCACGGCGAACGTCACGGACTGTCGCGAGACTCGTTCGTCGAGGGGACAGGGGTGACAGTTGAACACCTCACCAATGATGATGGCCGGATCGATTGGGACATTTTCGTCGAAGTCACTCGGCGACTTGGTCGCATTTGTGACACAAGCGAGAAATGGGCTGAGCTTGGAAAAAAATTTGGGGCAACTCCAACGGCTGGCACGATGGCGGCAGTTTTGCGCATTATTGCGACTCCGCGCGGAGCTGCCCGATGGATCGCGCGCTTCGGTGGGGTGCGGCTCTTCGGGAACATGCGAACCACGGTCCGCGATGTCGAAAAAACACTGCATGTGACGATTACGATCGCCCCCGGCTATCAAAGCTGTCCTGAATTTTTTTACATGTGCCGAGGTGGTTTCATGGCGATCCCCACCGTAATGGGGGCGCCCGAGATCCCGGTGGATTTGGTCATTGATGGCAATGTGGGGCGCTACGTGCTCGACTTTACCGCGCTGGAACGGCCGGGTTGGCGACGAGAAGTCATTGCTAACTGGTGGGCGAGCGCGAAAACCCGGTTAGGTTCTCGCGGCAAAGTTCTCGAAAACTACGAGCGACAAGAACTGTTGCTTGAGGCCCGTTACGTTGAACTCGAGAAAGCGAAGAAACGAATCGAAGCGCAGCAAGAGATGTTGCAGCTCGTTCACGAAATTACTGCGGCCACTCACGAGAACTTGCGACTAAGCCAAGCCCTTGAGGTGATTGGTTATCAAATTCATACCCGCCTCCAATTCGACGCAGTCGAAGTTCATGTGAAGGCCCGACAAGACGGCGTGATGGTTGATCAGCGTGTTCACGCAGGAGCAGCATTCCGCGACGGAATCCGGCATCAACAAAAGCTCGTATTCCGCGATGTGGAGCTTGGTGTGATTGAGGTCTGCAGGACGAAACAAGAAATTTCGGCGGCTGACAAAGAACTTTTGGCGCTGGTGGTCGAATCGGTAGCACTTTCTGTTCAGAATGCTGTGGCTTACGAAGTCATCGCAAGCTACCGCAACGACTTGGAGCAAAAAGTAGCAACCCGAACCAGCGAACTCGCTGAAGCGCGTGAGCAATTGGAGCGATCGCTAGAGTCCCGCAATCAATTCTTTTCCAACGTCAACCACGATCTTCGAAGTCCTTTGATGGCGATGCTGCTGGTGATTCAGCGAATTGCCCAAAACCCAAACCTCAACGCAGACGCTAAGCGGAGCCTCGAGCAAGCTCAGGCCAACGCCCAGCGAATGAAAGATTTGGTGGAAGACTTGCTTTCGCTTGCTTCAGGTTCTGAAGGTAAGCGCGTTGAAATGGTTCAAGTTGATGCAGCTACAATGCTGGAGCACATCGGCAATGCCTTAAGGCCCGTTGCAGAATCAAAGAATCTTGAACTGAAAATCGAAGTTGAGCCGGGTTTGGTTTTTGATGCGAACGCCAAGCAGATTGAGCGTGCGTACTCGAATTTGGCAGACAATGCGCTGAAGTATACCGACGCGGGAAGCGTCACTTTGCGTGCTTCAGCGCATGACGATGGCGTTGTTCTTGCCGTCACAGATACCGGACCGGGAATTCCCAAAGACTATGTAGAAAAAGTTTTTAACCGATTCGTTCAGGTACCCCGGGCAAAAGCTTCGCCAGGCGCCGGAATTGGGTTGGCCCTTGTTCGGGAAATTGCGATTCAAAATGGTGGCAACGTCGGACTCGAAAGCGAAGTGGGAAGAGGTTCGACATTTTTCATTCGGCTACCCAAAAAGTCCGGCGGCCTGCGCAAACGAGTGGAGCCCAAGGTTCAAACATTGCAATTCGATGCCTCGAAGCCTTCGACCAAGGCAGAACGGCTCTTCCCCACGTCGGTAAAGTTACTCATCTGCGAAGATGATCCGGGGCTGGCTCAACAGCTCAGCGACTTTTTTACCGAGAATGGGCTCGAGGTTACCCGGGCTGCGAATGGTGAAGAAGCCCTCGAAATCGCGGCGAAAAAGCCGCCTGCGTTGTTGTTGACTGACATCGATCTGGGAACTGGCATCGACGGTTTGGAACTGTGTCGACGCTTTCGCGCGTTGCCCAATCACCACAATGCAGCCGCCATTGTTTTAACGGCTGATACACGCCGGCAGTTGGTAACAGCACTCGATGCGGGAGCCGTTGATTTTTTGCGTAAGCCTGTCAACTTAAATGAGTTGGCGGCTCGGGTACGAGCTCAGTTGGCTTACCGCCGTCTCGCGATGCGCCTTCTCGAAAGCGAAAAAATGGCAGCACATGCCTCAGCCCTAACAGGGCTGGCTCACGAGTTGCGCAACCCACTCAATGGGCTGATTAATGCCGTTGCTCCCCTCAAGGAGTTAATCTCAGTGGGGGACGATACGCGCACGGCGAACGATCTTCTCGATGTGATCGAAGAGTGTGGACGGCGAGTAGCCAGTCTTGCTCACCAGTTACTCAACTATTCGCCCGATCAAGCTGTACCCAACGAGAGAGTGCCGGTTGTCGAAATCGTCTCGCAGGCCGTAAAGGTGATTCGGCCGAAAGTGAATGATCGACGCCTAACGACGACTATTCGCTACCAAGGGAGCATTTTGGGCTCCTCAGAGCAGCTGTCGCAGATCGTAATCAATTTGCTCGACAATGCCGCGTATGCTGCTGGCCCTGGGGGCCTGATTTCGGTCGCGACAGAACTAGAGGGTGACAATGTCGTCGTCGAGGTATCAGACAGCGGCCCCGGTATTGAGCCCGAACTGCAAGAGAGGGTATTTGAACCCTTTTTTACCACGAAGGCGGCTGGTGAGGGCGTAGGGCTCGGCTTGGCAATCTCCCGCGACATCGCGCGCCGACATTCTGGTGATCTGGTGATTCGACCGGGAAGACCTTTCGCGATGAGGCTCACTCTCCCGCGAGTCGCCGACGAGATTGCTGGAGCATAAGTACGCCTAAGCCAGCTGACTGCCGCCGCGGCGGGTTCTTGGCTTTCGAATGATGCCTGTTGTCTCGACTGTGCTTGAACTTGTATGAACTGTCTTAACTGGTAAAACCACCAAAACTGTTAATCGAAAGTCTATGGCCTCAATCGACGCAGAAAGCTTGCTCACCTCCCATGAAGTAGGAGAGCTGCTGCAGATCAACCCGAGTTCGGTAGTGAAGTGGGTCAACGAAGGAAAGTTGCCCGCCTACCGCACTCCGGGTGGCCACCGTCGAATCAAGCCATCAGACTTACTGTCTTTTTTAAAGACCCACGGCATGTACATACCTGCCGCGTTGCGCAGGCTCGGGCCCCTGCGGGTGCTGCTGGTCGACGACGATCACATCTTTCTCAACGCCTTCGAGCGTGCGATGAAAGATCATTCGAAGCTCCTCGAGGTCAAAGGTGTCGACAACGGTGTCGAAGCGCTGCTGCGCTTGGGCAACAACGAATTCGACGCGATCGTCCTCGATGTCAACATGCCCGAAATGAACGGGCTGCAAGTTTGTAAGCGCATCAAAGCCCATGCCGCCACCCGATCAGTCACCGTGGTGATGTGCACGGGCGAGTACTCCAAAGACCTTGAAAAAAAGGCGCTCGCCGTCGGTGCGCGCGCCTTGTTGGCAAAACCCCTTTCACCCTCGAGCGTTGTCGAATTGCTGATTCACGATGAGCAGTCTCCTAGGCCACTTGTAACCAAAGGTTAGTTTTATGGTGCTCCCCGCCACCGAGTTTCTCCGCAGCCATGGCACGTCGCGTGTCGCTGATCAGATCGTCGCGGCGCTCTACGAAGCGGGGGTTCGCACGGTCTTCGGGGTACCCGGCGGAGCCATTTCTGCCGTCTACGACGCGCTGATGGACGAGCCCCGTATTCGGGTGATCAACGCCAACCACGAAACGACCGCGGTCTATGCCGCCGCTGCTTATGCTCGCGCCACCGGTAGCCTTGGTGTGGTGCTGGTGACTTCGGGGCCCGGTGTCACCAACGCCATGACGGGCATCGCTTCAGCCTTCTGTGACGGCCTGCCGGTGTTAGTGATGGGTGGCGAAGTCGCGCGAAAAAACTACGGCCGCGGCGCGCTTCAAGAGGGCAGCCCGTACCATTTGAACTTGGTTTCGGTGCTCCGGTACATCACCAAGCTTTCAGCCGAAGTGATTACGGCTGAGCAGGCTATCTTCACGCTGCGCAAAGCGATGGCGACGTGCATGAGCGGTCGCAAGGGGCCGGCCTTTCTCTCGGTGCCGCTAGACATTCAAGGCACCAAGACCGCCACGCCGAGGCTCGCACACCAAGCCCAGTCGCGCTTTTCGGTCGAAGAGGGTGCCGTCGAAGCGGCGGCCCATATGCTGCTCACGGGCGAGCGGCCAATTGTGATCGCCGGTTCTGGCACCCGCTGGGGCCAAGGCGCGGCGGCACTGAAGAGCTTCGCCGAGCGCTTCAATGTACCGGTGGCCACCACGCCCAAAGCCAAAGGAGTCTTTCCTGAATCGCACCCCTTGAGTTTGGGTGTGTATGGTTTGGGCGGTCACCCCGCGGCGATTGAATACTTGCGCAAAGGTGTCGACACGTTGATCGCGGTCGGCACTTCGCTCGGCGACATGGCCACCAATTCATGGTCGGCTGATTTGGCCCCCGCCAACTTCATTCAAGTCGACATCGACAGCGCGCAGATTGGCCGCAACTACGCCGCTGGCATTGGTCTGGTGGGCGACGCGGGAGAAGTCATGAACCGCCTCGCGGCGCTGGCTCCCGCGGTGTTGCCGCCTCGAAAAATGCCTCGGCACGAGCTTTTCACCGAGCCTGAACAACTCGGCACTCCAGGGCCCATCAAACCGCAACGCGCGCTGTGGGAATTGCAGCGCTTGTTGCCAGCGTCGACCATTTTCACGTGTGACATTGGCGACCACACCATGTTTGCCCTGCATTATTTGAAAATCGAAGCGCCCGACGCTTTCTATCTGCAGTCGGGTTTGGGCGGCATGGGCTCAGGTGTGGCGGCGGCGATCGGCGTGAAGCTCGCGCACCCCGACCGTCCGGTGGTCGCGGTGTGCGGCGACGGCACCATTCAAATGTCAGCGATGGACCTGTCGTTGGCGGCGACTGAAAGGTTGAACATTATTTACTGTGTGCTCAACGACAACCGTTACGGCATGGTCGAAGCCGGGCACAAAGCGATTTATGGCCGTACGCCTGACTTCAAGGTCTCGCTCAACGTGGCTGAGTTGACGCGCGCGCTCGGCGCCGACGTGCAAGTGGTGGAGCACCCCGATGAGCTGCTCGCGCTCGGCACTCGCCGCCTGTTGAACCATCGGGGCCCTCTGGTGATCGACGTTCGCGTTGACCCCAACGAAAAAATGCCGCGCCTTGCGCGCTTCGACGCCATCAAGAAAGACATTGGCGCCGTCGCTCCCGCCGCGCCACCCGTGGTGGACGTACCTCTTGAACCGATACCGGGTTTTCCGACCGGAGTGAACAGGGGAGGGTGGCAGTAACCGCACCGCAAAGTCATTTGGGGTCGGCCAAGTTGATACTTGTCATACATCGACGCAGAAGACTGATCGCGTTTGCAATACGCGGGCAGCTGCACAATGCGCTGTTAACCCCAATAGTGGGGTTAAGCTCATGTTTCAGGGGGTCAGAGACAGCATCGTGATTGAACACCGACACAGCGCCGCCGCCGGTGGAGCGGACGAGGCGTGCCATGCCTCCTGAAGGAAAAGCGCCTAAACCACTCGTCATTTACGTCGACGACGAGACCGCGAACCGCGTGGTTTTCGAGGCGCATTTCAAGAAAGACTTTCGCATTCGGGTGTTCGCGTCAGGCCACGACGCTCTCGAGGCGATGACGCAAGAGACGCCAGCGGTGGTGGTGTCTGATCAACGCATGCCGAACATGTCAGGCACTGAGTTGCTCGGCAAAGTGCGCGAATTGTACCCTGACACCGTAAGGGTGGTGTTGACCGCGTTCAGCGACCCCGGAGCGATGCTCGAAGCGATCAACAAAGTGCAGGTCTCACGCTACGTGGTGAAGCCGTGGGAGCCGAAAGAAATGCGCGCCGTCATTGCGGGCAGCATCGAAAGTTACCAACTCACCACCCGCGTGCGCGCACTCGAGCTGCAGCTGATCGAAGCCACCAAAATGGGCATGCTCGGCCGGCTCACTTCGGGTTTGGTACATGACATGGCGACACCCTTGTCGGTGATTGAAGCCGACGCTGAACGGCTGGCCTCGGGCAAAGAAGTGCTCGAGTTGATTCAAAAGCTGGGCAACAAGAACGCGCATGGCTTTACGCCTGATCACGCCGAATGGGCCAAAGACGCCGACGACATCACCGGAGAAATTCGGCAGAGCGTTCGTCACGTCAGTACGTTGGTCGCGGGCGTGCGCGAGACGTCGCGCCCCGTCGATATGGACACCGAAGCCGATGTCGCTTCAACCGTGCGCTTCGCGTCGCGACTGGTCACCACCAAGGTCATGGCCGCAGGTGCGGAGCTGCGGCTAGAAGTGGGCGATGTGCCGTTGGTGAAGGTGGCTCCCGCCGAATTGTGCCAGGTGGTGATCAACGTGCTCGTCAACGCCGTGCAAGCCGTGAAGAACCTGCCCAACCGCCGCGCGGTGAACTTGGTGGCCGTCGAAAAAGCGGGAGGCGTCGAAGTCTCGGTCACCGACACCGGCGTCGGTATTCCTCCCGCGCTGCGCGAGCGGCTTGGCAAACAGCAAATTACCACCAAGCCCATTGGCGAAGGCACTGGCCTGGGCGTGATGATCTGCAAGTCGATTGTCGAGCGCGCCGGCGGCCGCTGGCAGATTGAGAGCCAAGAAGGCCAAGGCACCAAGGTGACTTTCTGGCTGCCTGCTTCGAGCGACATGCCCATCGAGTCGTCGTAACACCTTAAAAGGGTGATGCGACGTGAACCTTTGCCTACGTCGGTTGCGATTGCCAGTCTGGGTGGGCAGGCTTGAACGTCCTTGCACTGCGCGCTGTGTTGTCTAGGGTTCGTCACCGAACTTTAAGGCGTACGGCCCGCCATTAGGGACTCTCTCTCATGACCGATGCAGTGAAGGGACACTTGGTCTTCGCTTGCGGCGAGAGCTTGTACGCTGTTCCTGCTGAGTACGCGGTCGAAGTGGTGACGGTGCCGGCGTTGACGCGGGTGCCCGGTGCTTCGGGCTATTTGCAAGGTGTCTTTGCTCACCGGGGCGAAGTGATTGCCGTCGTCGACCTGCAGGGGTTGCTCGGCCGGGCCGCGGCGCAAAAGGCCAAGCATTCACGCGCGGTGTTGGTGCGGGTTGCCAAAGGCTGCGTGGCACTGACCGCGACGCGGGTGCTGGGGGTCACCCACGTCAAAGAGGGGGGCGAGTCGTTGGGGGCTTCGGGCGCGTCGGCACATTTTAAAGGGCCGTCGCCGTCGGCACTGGGCCAGGTAGCGTTGGTTGAACCAATGGGGCTGTTCGATTTTTTGAGCCAGGGGGCTTGAGACGCCAATGACGCAAGTCGAAGGCTTGGTCTTGGCCCGGGTGGCCGAGCATCGACTGGCATTTCTCGCCAGCGCGGTGTCGGTGGTCGAACGTTGGCGCGACGAGGCATTGCCCGTGACGCAAGCCCGACTGCTCTTCGGGTTGCCATTCGCGCCCGGGCGCATTCTCAAAGCTGACCGCTACGCCGTGGCAGTCGACAGCCTCGAAATTTTTCGCGAGCCCATCACCGTGATGCCAGTGCCCATGGTGCTCACGCACGCACTGTCGGGTGCGCTGCTCGGTTTCGTGACCGTCGTCAACGAGTTGTGGCCGCTGCTCGACGTGTTGGGTTTGGCGCGTGCTCTTGCGCAGTGGGGGGCCGCGTGATGGGCGAGGCTTCGGTGCTCAAAAATAAGCATCGCGATGTCACCGCGCCCTCGGTTTTTGCCGGCTTGACTGGCGCGGCGCTCGCCACGTTCTACGCGTTGATGACCTTAGAGCGCCCCGAGGGCACCACCGTGCAGTTCGCCATTTGCATCGCAGTGGCGGTGGTGCTGGGCACGTGGCTGGGCGACCGCACCGAGCAAGCGCGGCTCGCGCGCCTGCGGCAATTGGGCGAAGGCACATTGCCTTTGACGCCCAGCAATTTACTCGCGGCATTGACCGACCTGTCGCGCCTGCCCGACGTGACGTTTTGGTCGAACCTGGGCTTTTGGACCTTCGGCGTGGTGATGATTGCGCTCGCCTATGGACTGTGGGTGCCGTCAGCGGGGCTTTCGGTTGGGCTGCGCATTGTCTTCATTGGTGCCGCGGTGGCGCCGATGGTGTCGTTGCTTGCCCACTTGTTGGTGCTGCGTCGAGCGCGCCAGGCAATGGCGCTGGTGGCCGAGTTGGGGGTTTCTTCCATTGACGCGATGAAGGCGTTGCCGTCGCGCTTTCAAATGCGCCAGCGGCTCATGGTGTACACCGCGATTTCAGTGCTCACCCCAATGGTGCTGGTGGCCGACTTCGCGCTGCACCATTTGTCGCGCATTGGCGCAGTGCTGCTGGCCACTCCCGTCAAAGAGCAGGCGCAGGTGCTGGAGCAGGTTTTTGATACAGGCTTCATACCCGTTGCGTTGGTGCTGGTGCTGGCGATTGTGCTGGTGTGCGGTTACATCGGAGGCACCGCGGTAGGAGAGCCGATGCAGCGCCTGGCCGACAGCACCCGCCGCATTGCCGAGGCAAAGTTTGGCAAGACGCCGTTCATCGCTGCTGAAGACGAAGTGTGGGCCGCTGCCGCCGCGCTCGCGTCGATGGAGCAGCACTTGGTTGAAGCGGTGCAGCAGCTCAAAGAAGCGGGTGTGCAAATCACCGGCACCACCGAAGAGCTGGTGGGCAGCGCTTCGCGCCACGAAGCAGGTGCCAGCGAGCAAGCGGCGGCTTTGGCTGAAACGTCGGCCACCACTGAAGAGTTGGCCCGCAGCGCGCGGCAAATTTCGGGCAACGCCACCGCGGTGTCGGCGATGGCCGGGCAGACGTTGGTGGCGGCTTTGGCGGGCAAACAAAGCGCCGACGCTTTCTTTTCATCGGTCTTGAAGGTGCGAGAGGGCAACCAGGCCATTGCCGATTCGGTGGTGAAGCTGAACAAACGGGTGCAGCAAATCGGTCGAATCGTCGAATTCATCGACGGTATTGCCGACAAGTCTGACCTGTTGGCGGTGAATGCCGAGCTCGAAGGAACGAAAGCGGGTGAAGTGGGGCGCGGCTTCAGCTTGGTGGCCGCCGAAATGCGGCGCTTGTCAGAAAGCGTGATGCGTTCGACCAGAGAGATTGCCCGGTTGATTGAAGAAATTCGCGATGCCACGCACGCCGCGGTGATGGCGACCGAAGCCGGCGTGAAAGCGACTGACGCGGGCAGCGTGCTCGCCCAGCAGGTGAGCGAGACCCTGGCAGAAATTGTCGATCATTCGAACCAAACCGCCGACGCGATTCGCGCCATTACCTTGGCCACGCACCAGCAGCAAACGGGCACTGACCAGCTGGTCGAAGCGATGAGCAACATTCTGCTTTCGACCGAGGCGGGCGCTGACGCCTCGAAGCAAATGGCGACCGCCAATGCCGACTTGGGTGAGCTGGCAGCGAGGCTGGGCCGCATGGTGCAAAAATTCGACGTGGTGCCCTAAATGAGCGTGAAACGCGAGCAGCTATTCGGACAAATGCGAAGGCTGTTGACGCCGGCGACCCTGTCGAACTTAGGCGTGGCGACGGTGGCGTGGGTATTTGCCGCGTTATCGCTGCGCATTCCCCCTGACCGGGCGGGCTATTTCGCCGCCGCGGCGGTGCTGGCAATGGGCGTGGTGTTGGGTTGCGTTGAAATTGTGGGTCACCGCAGCTTGACGACGTTTCGTGGCATCAGCGGAGCGCTCGACTTGAGTCACGCGCACCTGAAAAAAGCGCTCATTGAAACGCGCGAGTTGCCGCTGCGGCTGGCGCACGCCACGGCGATGGTGTGGGTGGCGGTGGCCGTGGCAGGTGGCTTGAGCATGCGCATGTTGGCGCAGAGCCCGTGGCCCAACGTGGGCCGCGTGCTGCTCATGGGGGTGGTCTTCGGCCCGATTGCCGGGCTGCTTTGTCAGTTGCTGGTGTCTTTGCGTTCGCGCGCGGTGGTCGAGCTGCTCGCCAAGGGGCTGCGGCTTGACGAGCTGGTGAAGCTGTGGCCCTCGGGCACGGCGCTGGTTCGCTGGCGCGTGGTGGGTTTCACCGCGGTGGTGGTGGTGCTCTCGTCGGTGGCGGTGGGCGATTTGGCGCGCAACCTTTCGCGTGACGGGCTCGAGCGGGTGCTGCAGGCGCAGGGCGCTGTGGCGCAGAGCATGGCGTTGACCACCGCTCGCATCGACGTGTTGGGCCGGGTCGGGCTGCTGGTGATGTTGATTTTTGCCCTGGCATTGATTGCCGCCTGGGCCTTTGGGCGCGCCCTGGCAGAGCCGATGCAAAGGGTGGCGTTAGAAGCGACGCGGCTGAAGGGCGGCGAGCTCGCGGCGCCGAAGCTCATCGCCGCCGAGTACGAAGGGTGGGCGGTGACCTCGACTTTCACGATGATGAACGCCCACCTGTTTCAAATGATGCACCAGTTGAGCAGCGCCGGTGTGCAGATCAGCGCCACCACTGAAGAGCTTTTGCAGACGTCGGGCCGCTATGAAGCGGGAGCGTCAGAACAGGCGTCGTCGCTCAATCAAACGTCGACCACCACTGAAGAGCTGGCGGGCAGTGCACGGCAAATTTCAATCGAGGCGAGCTCGGTGTCGCAGAGCGCGCAACGCACATTAGAAGTGGCGCAAAAGGGGCAGACCACCGCCGAAGAATTTATTCACGCCGTTGAGCGCATGCGCCGCGAGAACCGGTCGATTGCCAGCGCGGTCGACCGGCTGAAGAAGCGGGTGCAGCAAATTGGCCGCATCGTCGAGTTCATCAACGCGGTGGCCGACCGCTCTGACCTGCTCGCGCTGTCGGCCGAGCTAGAAGGCACCAAGGCTGGCGAAGTGGGGCGGGCGTTCTCGTTGGTGGCCTCAGAAATGCGCCGCCTGGCCGAAAACGTGATTGAGTCGACCAACGAAATCGAAGAGCTGATCGCCGAAATTCGCGAAGCCACCGCGGCCACCGTGGGCGCGACCGAAGTGGGCTTGAAGCAAACCGAAGGGGGCATCGCGCTCGCGGCAGAAGTGATTTCGTCGCTCGGCCGCATTGTCGAGTTGGCCAAACGTACGTTTGAATCGAGCCGTGCCATTTCGCTCGCTACGCAGCAGCAGCAAACGGGCACTGATCAGCTGGCCGAGTCGATGGCCGACATTTTGGGCATTACCCAGCAGAGCTTGGCGTCGACGAAGCGGGTGACGTCGGCGAATAACGACTTGATGGCGCTTTCGATTCGGCTCAAAGGGTTGGTCGACACGTTTCGTATTCGCGCATGAGCGGCGTGTCCGAAAGACTGCTGAAGCAGTTTCGCGACATTCTGGCCGAGCGGCTAGAACGGTTGGGCCGCGGGTTGATGACGCTCGAAGCCCAACCCGGTGATGAAGTGGGCAAGGCGCTGCTGCGCGAGCTGCACGGGTTGAAAGGCGAAGCCCGAATGATGGGCTTTGCGTTGATTAACGATTTGGCCCACTCGATGGAAGAGGTGGTGCGCGCCTCCGAAGATCGCTCCTATGCGCTCGGTGGGGGCAGCATCGACGCCATGCTGGTGGCCTGTGACATGATTTCGGTCAGCGCGGCTGCGCCGAGCCATCAAAACGTGCCCGGGGCCGATTCGGCGCAAGTGCTCGACTGGTTGAAAACCCGCGCTGACGCCGAGCGAAACACCGAGCTCAAGCCGCGAGAAATGGGGGTGCCGGCGGTTGCCCCGCCGATGCCACCCCCCGCGCCTTTCGAGAAGATTCGCCACACCTTGCCGCCGCGCGAAGCGTCGCGCCCCGAAGGCATTCGCATTTCTCAGGCCAGCCTCGAGAAGTTGACCCAACTGTCTACCGCACAAGCGCAACGCAACCGTCGCCGCGAGCTGCTCAACGCAAGGCGGCTGAATGTTCTTCGCGAATTGTCGACCCTGGCCCGTGTCGCCCAAGACTTGGGGCCCCAAGGCCAAGCGCTGTCGCAGCGGCTGGCGCGAGCGAAAGACGTGGTGAGCGAGCTGCACCGGCAGCACAAGCTGCTTTCCAATGAAGACTTGCGTGACTTGTCAGAGCTTTCTGAAGAAGTGACCACGTTGCGCATGGTGCCGCTGTCGCTGCTCTTCGAGGCTTACCCCCGCATGGTGCGCGAGCTGGCGCGCGAATTGGGCAAAGAAATCAGCCTGGCCATCGAAGGTGAAGACACCCACGTCGACCGCAGCGTGCTCGAAGGCTTGAACGAGCCGCTGCTGCACTTGGTGCGCAACGCGGTAGACCACGGGTTGGAAGGGCGCGACGAACGCGAGCAAGCCGGCAAAGGGCCCAAGGGCGTTTTGGTGCTCCGCGCGGTGCGCGAAGGCGACCGGTTGTTGCTGTCGATTGAAGACGATGGCCGTGGGTTAGACCCGAAAAAGCTGAAGGAGGTGGCGGTGGCCCGGGGGGTGTTGAGCGCCGCCGAAGCCGAGCAACTGGGTGACGAAGGCGCACGCGAGCTCATTTTCAAAGCGGGTTTTTCGACCAAGCCAGCGGCGACCGACTTGTCGGGCCGGGGCATTGGCCTCGACGCGGTGCGGGTGAAGCTGCTGGCGATGGGCGGTGAAATCACGGTGGCGTCTGCGCCCGGTGAAGGTTGCCGCTTCGAATTGCGCGTGCCCATTTCACTCACCGTGGCACCGCTGCTCTTCGTCGAAGTGGGGCCACAGCGTTTGTGTCTCACCGCCAGTCAGGTCGCGGCGGCGATAAAGGTCGACGCCGAGCAGGTCAAAGAGCTCGCCGGGCGCCCCGCGTTGAGTGTTGAAGATGCGCTGGTGCCGTTCGCCGCGCTCTCTGCTGTCTTGGGGGCGTCGCCGCAGCGTGACCCGGTGCCAGGAGAACTGGTGCTGCTGGTGAAAGGGCGCGGGCACACCGCGGCGTTGGCGGTCGACCGGGTATTGGAAGAGCGGGTGCAGCAGGTGCTCCCGCTCAAAGGCATGCTCGCGCGTTACGAGTATCTTTCGGGAGCCACGGCGATGGGTGACGGCACTTTGGCCTTGGTGCTTTCGGCGGCGCACGTGGTGGCCAGCGCGCAAGGCCGGCCGCTCCCCATGCAGCTCGCCGTGCCGACCCAGCTCGAAACCAAGAAGCGTCGCATTTTGGTTGTCGATGATTCGCCGCTGACCCGCGAGTTGTTGGCGTCGCTGCTCGACGCGGTGGGCTTCGAGGTGAGCACGGCACCTGACGGTGAAGAAGCGTTCGAGCAGCTGCTCAAAGCGCCTGCCGAGTTGGTGGTGACTGACCTCGAAATGCCTCGGCTCGACGGGCTTGGTCTGACCCGCCGTTTGAAAGCGCACCCCACGTTGAACCGGGTACCGGTGGTGCTGATCACCACCCGTGGGTCAGACAGCGACAAGCGTCGTGGCATGGAGGCCGGCGCCGACGCCTACATCACCAAGGGTGACTTGGTGCGGCAAGACTTGGTCGATGTGGTTGCGAGGCTGTTGCCGTAGTCGGCCTCTCGGTTGACCACATAATACGTGTGCACGTATTATGTGCATGTCATGAACCTCACCCTGTCGGCAGATGACGAAGTCGTGCAACGGGCAAGAGAAACCGCGCGCCAACAAGGCACCAGCCTCAACGCGCTCATTCGGCAATACATGGAACGGTTGGCAGGAATCGCGGGTTCAGAGCAGGTTGCCGATGACCTTGAAAAGCTGTGGAAACGCCGTTCGGGGCGCTCCAAAGGCGCGCGCATCAGGCGCGCTGACGCTTACGCGGACCGTCTCAAATGAGCAGAGTGTTTGTTGATACCAACGTTCTTGTTTATGCAGAAGATGAAGACGCGGGCGTCAAGCGAGAGCGCGCACGCAAACGTCTCACCGACCTGATACGCCGAGGCGACGCGGTGCTGTCGACGCAAGTTCTGCAGGAGTTCTTTGCAATCGCCGTTCGCAAGCTGGGCCTTCAGAGCGAAGAAGCCCGGGCAAGAATCGAGCTGCTGGCACGCCTGGAGGTTGTCGTCATTCGGCCGCCGCTGATCATGGCGGCTATCGATTTGCACCGGCTGCGTAAGCTTTCGTTTTGGGACGCGCTCATCGTGAAAACAGCCGCAGAGGCGGGGTGCACAAGGCTGCTGTCAGAAGATTTGTCGCACGGCCAGGTTCTTGAGGGCGTGCGCATCGAGAACCCGTTTCTTTAAACCCGTGCTTCGACAACCGTTGATTTTCGGCTCGGAGATTCACCGTTTCCTCAGAAAACTGAGGAGGCCATGGACGTATTTTTAGAGAGATGGCCTACGGCATTGCTCTTGCTGAGCGAGCAGGGTGCTCCCTTGTTTGGCCACTGCTTTGGTTTTCAGCTCGCTGACAGGGGCGAAGCCGCCGCCGATTGACGTCATCTGCGTGACCGTGAGCACCGAAGAGCTTGCAGCGCTGCGGCCGTTGCAGGCGCTCTTGGAGGGGGCCACCCTTTTGCCGCCGCAAGAAGCAGCGTGCGCGCAACCCGCGCTCGAGATGCGTTTTCGCAAGTCGGGCAAGGGGGTTTGCTCGAGTTGGTCGACAGCAAAGGCCAGCGGTCAGAGCGGCGAATTCCGTGGGTCGTGCGCGCGGCGTTCGCCCTTCGTCAAAGCGCCGAACAAGAAAAGCTGAACGCTTTGGCGTTGATTGTCGAAGGGTTGCTGGCGGAACGAAGGGTCTTCGCCGTCGATACGGTGGAGGTGTCTGCGCAACGGCTGCCTGAGAAGTCGCCAGCAGTGGCGCAGAAGGCTCCAGTCGTGTCGTTGAAGGCTGTCGCCGTGGTGCCACCTGTGACACAGGCGCAAAAGACGCACGCAGAAGAGACGCCCGCGATTCCGCTCACGCAACCCACCCAGCCCGCCCACGCCACACCCACAAAGGCGCTCGAAAAGGAAAAAGGCATACCCGCGGCCACGCCGGCTCCAGAGAACCCAGCTGAACAAGTCGCCGAAGGCGTGCACGAGCTCGCTGCAGTCTCGCGCGAAGAGGCGGCTCTTCTTGAGACCGCGCCGTTGTGGGCAGAGCTCGTCGCTGGAGGCCGCTTCAGGGCCCCCAACACCGTGGGCGTGCAAGTGGGGCTCGCGGTCGGCTGGAAGAGCGCCTTGGTGCGCGCAGAGCTGCAACCTTCTACCGGCTGGACGCTCGAGGGCCGTGCCTTTTCGCTGGGCGCGCTGTCCATTGGTGCAGGTTGGTCGCCCTGGCTCATCGAAGGTTCGAGCTGGCGGCTTCGTGCCGAAGTGTCGTTGGCCGGCGAGCAGCTCACCATTCAACGGCGTGACTTGGCATCTGCAGTGCCTCGCCTGTACTGGGACCTGCAAGTCGCTGGCGCGATAACGGTAGACAGACTGACGTGGAACGAGCTCATGGTCGGCGTTCGGCTTGAGACTTTCGTTTCTCCAACCGGCCGCACCATCGCGATTCCCGATGGGCCTTCGGTGCGAATGAGCCCCGTGGGCATTCGTTTAGCGCTCTCGATTCGCTTTGGAGACGGCGCATGAGAGAGCGGGTGATCAACTTGGGCTGCTCGTTACAGATGCCCAAGGAGGACGTGGGCCATTCACAACCGAGGAGCGCACTGCTCGAAGCGTGCCGTGAGGGCGACCAACGCGCATGGAGACGCCTGTTTGACGAGCACGCGGCACAAGTCTACCGGTGGGCGGTGTTCATGGGCTTGCCTCCAGCTGAAGCGGCCGACGCCAGCCAAGAGGTGCTCTATACCTGCGTACGCCGCCTGCACACCTGCCCCAATGACGAGGCCTTCATGCCTTGGCTGTACCAGATTGTTCGCCGGGTGGTGGCGAACGCACGGCGCAACCGCTGGCTGGCCAACTTCTTTCGCCCCGAGAGCGCGCTGGAACAAGCATTCGAGCACACCGAGGCCACAGATCGCGACAACGAGCTCTGTGTTCGACGCTGCCTGTCGGGGCTCAGCGATGCACAGCGGCAAGTCTTGGTGCTCTCGGACATCGAGGGCTACACCCGCGAAGAGTTGGCACGCATGCTCGAAGTGCCGCCGGGCACCGTGGCCAGCCGGCTACGACTGGCGCGCGAGGCTTTCAAGCGCGCGTGGCAAGCTCAAGAGCCCCATCGCCCGGTTGAAGCGGCCGGCCTTTCTTGGGGGAAGCCATGAGTGACGAGAGGGCTGACTCCGCGGTGCCGCTCGAGCTGCGAAAGCTTGGGCAGGTGCGTCCTTTTCGCCGGGTGCAACAAGCCATCGTCGAGGGTGCGCTCGACCGTGTGCGCTCATCTGGGCGCCGGAGCAAGGTCTGGGTGGCGGTTTTGCTCACGGCTCTGGGCGCGGCCGTCTTGGTGGTGCAGTCGTGGCAGCGCCCGGTTCAAGTTCAAGCGCCGGCGCAGCCGTTGGCCTTCTCGTCAGACAGCATTCCCCGTGACTTCGCGCTGGGGCCGCACCGCATCGCGCTTGGGCGCGCGTCGTTCGCGTCAGTCTTTAATGCCAGCCCAATGCACGCCGAAATTCGGCTGGAGCGGGGCGAAGCCCGTTTCGCCGTCGAGCCGCTGCCTCAAGGAGGCTGGTTTCGGGTACGAACTTCGAACGCATTGGTGGAGGTGGTCGGCACTCGCTTTTCTGTCGAAGTGAAGGGTGGCTGCACGCTGGTGTCAGTGCAGGAAGGGCGTGTTCGGGTGAATGAAGCACTGCTGTTGCCCAGTGAACGAACGCTGGTCTGCGACAGCGAAGCCGAAGCGACCGCCGAGACTTTGGTGAGAACAGCCATCTCGCTTACCCGCGACCGGCAGCTTCACCGTGCGCGCCCGCTCTTCAGCCAGTACTTGAGCGCGTACCCGGCGGGCACTTTCGAAGAAGAGAGCCTCTTTTATCTCTGGGTCATCGATGCTTCGGTGGGAACCGTGGCCGAGGCGCAGGGTTCGGCAGAGGGCTTTCTGGTCAAATTTCCACAAGGGCGGCGCGCCGACATGGTTCGGCAGTGGGTGAGTGATCAAAAAGCCCACCCGGCGACAGAGACCAAGGCAGAGACCCTTAACCCTTGAGGACTTTGTTTATGCGCTTCAATCGACTCGCAGTGTTGGCAGTGATGTTCATATGTGGGTGCGGCGGCATCATCGAGGTTGAGCCTGATCCATTCAGTGGCAAATCAGGCTTGATCACCGCCTGCTCGTACGGCGGGCAAGACTATTCGTCAGGCTCGTCATTTCCCTCTGTCGATGGCTGTAACTCGTGTGGTTGTCAGAGCGACGGAACAGTGGTGTGTACCGAGAGAGCGTGCGCGGCCACGTGCGCGTATAACGGGGTGACGTACCAAGCCGGCGAGGGTTTCCCCTCGGCAGACGGCTGCAATAGCTGCGGCTGCCAGGCTGATGGAAGTGTCGTCTGTACCGAGAGAGCGTGCGCGGCCACATGCGCGTATAACGGGGTGACGTACCAAGCCGGCGAGGGTTTCCCCTCGGCAGACGGCTGCAATAGCTGCGGCTGCCAAGCTGATGGAAGTGTCGTCTGCACCGAGCTCGCTTGCCCGTAGCAGTGACGGCGTCACAGCCGCAACGGGGCCGTGCACAGTGAGCGTGCACGGCCGTTACCTGCGCTGCGCGAAGTGCTACTGCTTGGTGTCGTCTTGGTCTGTACGCTGGCGCCGGCGCCTACATCACCAAGCGAGGCTGTTGCTGTAGCGCGCACAACGTTTTCACCACAAAGACGGAGCTGAAAGGTCGGGGTACAGGGCGATCATCGCATCGCGGCCCCTTTTGACGCGCCCCGCCCACCCCTTGCCGCGGCTCATCGCGTCTCGGTACGCCGTTCTGAATGCACCGGTCTGTTGGTTGACCAAGTGCCATTCGGCGAGCGCGGCCCGAGCACCAGAGCGGCTTGAGCGTTCGGAGCCAACCGGCGAGGAGCCTTCACTTGGTGAAATTGCTGAACAAGTGTGTTCACGCGTGCGTCGGCGGGACCCACGTAAGCGCGGGGTTGCGCTCCATTCAGGGGGTCGCGATAGCCGAAATAGACGTATTCATGCCCCTTGATGGTGCGGCGGTGAAATGCGCCAACCAACCCAGACAGCGATTGGAGGTCTTGCGCCCGTGCCTGCTCGAGCAATTCGGCGTACGCGGTCTGGGCTGAAAGACTGAGCTCGCGGAACAGCGTCGCCATGTCGTTTGGTTACTACACAAATAACT
>JAIBBR010000106.1 GCA_019694575.1 Myxococcaceae bacterium | reverse complement strand
TAGACAGTCAGCAGCACCCGTCAGGCCGGAGCCGCTCCCTTTCTGCTCGTTCGAGGTGCTTGCGCAAGCCCCTGGGTGTGGTGAATAAACCGCGTTGGCCACTGTCAAAACGCCGTCGATATTTTTCGTCGTTGTTGGCACCCCGCATCACTGGAGAGCGCATGCGTTCTTTCACCTTAGGCGTCTTGGCGGTCGTTCTCTTGTCGGGCGGCGCAGCATTGGCACAACAAGGACGCACCGACGGTCCAGAAGGTTCCGAGGTAGGGCACGGTGGGTACACCAGCTCGATGCGCGGCACCTTTGCACTGGGTTTTGATTTTGGCGGCAATGTTCCGGTGACGAGCAGCCTCTTGACGGGCGCGGCGCCGATTTACCTGGGCGGTACAGCGTCTGCCTGGGTGGCTGACTGGTTCGTCATGGACCTGGCCGTCAACCACGCTTTCAATACCCAGACGACGGGCGCGCTGATTGGCCCCCGCTTTCGCAGTTGGACCTGGCCGGTCAGCATTGGCGGCGGTCTGCGGGCAGGTGCCATGTTCGCTCCCGGTGCGGTGCGGTTTGCGCTCTCGCCTATCTTCACGTTGGACATGACGTTCATGAAGCACCTGTTGATGGGGTTGCAGGCGAGCTACGACATTCCCGTCGGCGGGGGGCTGGCGCAACAGTTGCGTATCGGTATCAATATCGGCTGGCGGTTCTAACCATGGTTCTCCTCGGACTCATTGCAAGCATGGCCCTGGCTCAGGCGCCGTCGTTGCCGAGGCCGTCGCCCCTGCCGTTCCCTCCTGGCAACACTGACACCATCAACATCGTCAATTGGTCGGGCGCCGACTTTCCCAAAGTGGTGCAGCGCTCTGAACAATTGCCGCTCACCGACGAAGAGCTCGCCAAGTTGGCCAAGGCTGGTTTCGACTCAGCGCAAATGGTGAAAATGGTCGAAGAGCGCCGCTGTGCGTGTGACGCCAGCGCTGACGGGCTCATCAAGCTGAAGCAAGCGGGAGTGCCCAAAGCGGTTCTCGCGGCCGTGTCTCTGCACGCGCTCAAGCCCAACCAACGGCTCACTTTAGCGGTGACGCTCGACTTCACCGGCGAAAGCCGCGAAGCGCGCGAAGCGTACCTCTACTTCTTCATCGACGATGGTCCTCTGACGCGGGTGTTCAGCGCCAACTTGAACGACGTGCTCTCAGGCCGTACGCAGCCAGAGACGATGGTTGACCGCAGCGACTTGCTCATCACCAAGAAGGTGCGCCGGGTGCAATTCGCGGGCGACGTGGTGCTCAAGAAATACGGCAAACACAACGTGATGGTGGCGGCGAGCGCCAACCCCACGCTGACGCACCCTTCGCAGCTCACCGAAGCCGAAAAACAGAACGCGCAGAATTACGTCTTCGATTACCCGCGTGCTTCGATGCAGAGCCTTTGCCGCCTGACTGCCGGTTACAAACGCGACGCCGTGCTCACGTACAAATGGAGATACATGGGCAGCCGGTTCGAGTGTGAGTGGGACTAGCCCTTCAAAAAAAATGGAGATGGAAATGTCGAAACCCCTGCTGTGGTCGAAGTTTGTGTTGTTGGTGCTGGTGTGTACGTCATGCGCGGGCGGGCGTGCCTTCACCCGCGGCGAGTACGCCGACCCCAACGTCATCGAAATGCTGTCTGACAAGTTCAATGAGAACGACCTGCAGCTGATAGCGAAAAAAATGGTCGAATCGTTGGCGGCGTCTCCACAATTTCAAAATCTGCCCACCCGGCCCATCGTCGTGGTGGGCAAATTTAAAAACAGCACCTCAGAGCACATCGACTTGAAGTCGCTCGCCGACAAAATTCAGGTGCAGTTGGTGAAGACCAACAAGTTCGCGTTTCAAGCCAAAGAAGCGCGCGAAGAAATTGCTGAAGAGTACGAGTACCAGGGGTCGGGTTATGTCAAGCAAGGCCAGGCGAAGGGGCCAGGCCAGCAAGCGTCGGCCGACTACATTTTGACCGGTGAAATCAGTTCTATCGTGCAAGAAGTCGGAGCTGACAAGAGCGTCTATTACAAGTTCACCACCAAGCTGAACAACCTCAACACCGGCATTCTCGACTGGACCGACGAGAAAGAGCTGCGCAAGAAGTTCGAGAAACAAGGAGTCAGCTGGTAACCGGTGGGTCCGGGGCCACTCGGGGGAGCCATGCGCGGCACAGTGAGGCTTCTTCTTTTTGTGGTGGGGCCGTGGTGGCTCGCCACTGGTTGCGCCGGTGGGTACATCGCGCGCACTGCGCAGGTTCGCCAAGCCTGGCAGGCAGGTGAGCCGAAGCTGGCGGTCACCATGCTCGACGAAGCGTGGACCTCGGGCCCCAGCGAGAAAGACAAGCTTCTTTACCTCTTCGACAAGGGCATGCTGCTGCACGCTGCGGGCGAATGGGAAGCGAGCATCAAGGTGCTCGCCGAGGCCGATGACTTGGCGCAAAAGCTCAATTTCACCTCGGTGAGCGAAGAAGCGGGCAGCGTGCTGGTCAACGAATCTGTGCGCGCTTACCGCGGTGAAGACTTCGAGCGGTTGATGGTGTCGGTGCTGCAAGCGCTGAACTACGCGCAGCTGGGCAAAGACGAAGACGCCTTGGTCGAAATTCGCCGTTGCAATGAGCGCCTGGAAAAAATGGTGAGCGACGAGAAGAAGCCGTACGAGCAACTCGCCATCGCTCGCTACTTGGGCGGAGTGCTTTACGAAGACCAACAAGACTGGGACGCCGCCGCCATCGACTATTTGAAGGCCGGTGAACTCTCGCGCCAGCTGAAAGGGCCCGCTGCCGAGCCGCTGTTGCGCTTGGCGAAAAAGACGGCGCGCGAAGACATTTACCAGGCGTTGTTGAAGCGTTACCCGCAGGTAGAGCATGCGCCCGTGCCTTCGACCCAAGGCCAGGTGGTGGTGATTGCCGAAGTGGGAGAAGCGCCTGAAAAAGAAGCCGGCACTGCGCCGGGTATCGGCCTGGCGATTCCCGAATACCGGGGTGGTTCGGGTTGGGCGCCGCTCGCCAAGCTGACCGTCGACGGCCAGGCTTTTGAGGCAGCGACGGTCACCTCGGTCGACGCAGTGGCGCGGCTGCACTTGCAAGACCGTATCGGCAAGTTGGTGGCCCGAGCGGTGGCGGGTACCGCGGTCAAAGCGGGCGCCGCGGCCGCGGTGGGGGTGCTGACCAAAAGCTCAGAGGCGGGCGTGGCCACCTTCGCGCTGTTGATGGCGGTCACCAACCACGCCGACTTGCGCTCGTGGCTGTCGTTGCCGGCTGAATTTCAGGTCATGCGCGCGCCGCTCAAACCGGGCACGTATGTGCTGACGGTCACCGTGGGAGGGCAACGCTTCACCCGCGAGGCCGAAGTGAAGGCGGGGCGGGTAAGCGTCGTGGTGGTGCGGGCTTTTTAAAACGCCGTTACTTCGACAGGCCCTTGAGCATCTTCATGAAGTCGGGCTTCGCCCCGTCGACTGTTTTCGCGGGGCCCGTGAGCTTGAAGAAAATGGCTCCGTTGGGGCCTTCGACAATGGCTACCAAGAGCTTGTAGTTGGCCTTGTTCGTCTTCGGCCCCATGGGCCCGCCGCTGCCCGTGTAGGTGCCAGCGAGCTCAATCAAATGCACGGTGAGGCCGGCCATTTTCTCTTGTTTGGGAGTGGGCATCGCGGCGCCTTCGAACTGACCGACCCACCGCTTCACGTTGTCGTCGATGCTGCCGCCTTGGCCGGCTCCAAAATAAAAGACCGCGCACTCGGCTTCTTCAGTGTCGCCCTTGGCGGGAGGAATTTTGTAGGTCGCGGCGCGCATTGGCCTTGGAGCGTCGGCTTTCCACGCGGCGGGGTTTTTCCAAGACAGGCCACCGGCTGAATCAGCCAAGGCAGGTGTCGCCACAACCCACAGACTTAAGAAAAGTGCTCGGTGCATGCGCGACAGGGTCGGCGATTCGGCGCTTCAGTGCAAGCCCCTCGGGCGGTGGCAATGAAGCGAATGCATGGCCGTAGAGCCTCTAAATTTCAGAGTTGTTCACCGCGTCAAAGCCCGTGTTACAAGCAAACCGTCCGCGCCTTGACCTAGGTCTGCAGCAAACCCTAGTGTCCGCGCGCTTTTTAGCCGGAGTCCTACACATGCGCAGCCTGCCTTCTTTGTTGGTCGTTTCGATGTTGTTCTCTTCGCTCGCGTTCGCCGAAATCAAGCTCGGCTATGTCGATTTGCAACGTGCGTTGGGCGAGGTGACTGAAGGCAAGGCCGCCAAAGAGCGCCTCAAGCGCGATTTAGACAAGAAGAAGGCCGAGCTCGATGCAGAACAAGAAAAGCTGCGCGCCGACAAGGCCGTGCTCGACAAGCAGAGCGCGATGATGGCCGAAGAGACCCGCAACCAAAAGTTCACCGAGCTGCAAAAGCGTCTCTTCGAGCTCACCCAAAAAGCCGAGAAGATGCAGGCCGAAATGGCGCAGGCCGAGCAAACCGAGCTCAAGAAAATTTTCACCAAGATGGACCCCATCATCGCTCGCATCGCCGAACGCGAAGGGTTGACAATGGTCTTCGAGAAGACTGATTCGGGGTTGGTGTACGCGCCGGCGAGCTTGGACCTCACCAACGAGTTGGTGCGTACGTACAACGCTGACAACCCGAACAAGGGCGTGGCACTGAAAGACACCAAGAAAGACGCGGCGAAAGACACTGCGCCGGCTCCCAAGAAGTAGTCGCTTTTCGTGCGCAGACCTCTCGCAGAGCTGGCAGCGCTGGTCGCTGGCCGTATCGAAGGCGATGCCTCGGTCGCGATTTCGGGCGTCAACGCACTCGAGCAAGCCCAGCCTGGCCAGCTCTCGTTCTACGGCAACCCCCGCTACAAAGAAGCGCTCGCCAAGACGCGTGCTTCAGCGGTGCTGGTGGGTAAAGACGTGCCCGCTCGCGCAGGCGTGGCGTGGGTACGTGTCGACAACCCGCATTTGGCGTTTGCCCGCATTTCGAGCGTGTACCACCCGGCTCCCACGTACGCGCCGGGCATTGCTGCACAGGCGTCTGTGCACCCCGAAGCGTCAGTGCACCCCAGCGCCACGGTGATGCCCTTCGCCACCGTTGACAAGGGCGCCAAGGTGGGCGCGCGCTCGGTGCTTTACCCTTCGGCTTACGTCGGTGAGTCAGCCTCGGTCGGTGACGACTGTGTGCTGTACTCGGCGGTAACGGTGGCCGCGCGGTGCCAAGTGGGCGATCGCGTTATTTTGCACTCGAGCTGCGTGGTGGGGGCCGACGGTTTTGGTTTCGCGTTCGATTTCGAAAAACCCGAGCACGTGAAAATTCCCCAAGCGGGCATCGCGCGAGTGGAAGACGACGTCGAATTGGGAGCGTGCGCGTGTGTTGATCGCGCCACCACCGGTGAAACGGTGATTGGCAAGGGCTCGAAAATCGACAACCTGGTGCAGATTGCGCACAACGTTACCATCGGCCCGTACAGCATCGTCTGCGCGCAGGTGGGCATTTCGGGGTCGGCAGAAATCGGCACGGGCGTGGTGTTGGCCGGCCAGGTGGGCGTGGTGGGCCACATTCGCGTTGGCGACATGGCCAAAATCGGCGCCCAATCGGGCGTGGCGCAAAACGTGCCTGACGGCGCGATGATGTCGGGTTACCCCGCAATGCCGCACGCCAACTGGCTCAAGGCTTCGGTGGTGGCTCCGAAATTGGGCGAGTTGCTCAAAGAGGTGCGCGCGCTGCGGCGCCGGCTCGATGAATTGGAAAAGAAAGGGCAGGGAGCGTGATGATGGACATTCAAGAAATTCAGCGTCTGTTGCCGCACCGGTACCCGTTTCTGCTGGTCGACCGGGTAATGGAAATCACCGTGGGGCAAAAGCTCGTGGCGTACAAGAACGTCAGCTTCAACGAGCCGTTCTTCGCGGGGCATTTTCCCGGGCACCCGGTGATGCCCGGGGTGTTGATTCTCGAGGCGCTGGCCCAGGCCGCGGCGTTGCTCGCCTACAAAAGTGCCAATTTCGACGCTGCCCGCCAGGTCGTCTATTTGATGTCGATTGACGGCGCCAAGTTTAGAAAGCCGGTGGTGCCCGGAGACCGCTTGGTGCTCACCTGCGAAGTGTTGCGCAACAAAGGCGACATTTGGAAGCAGCGGGGCACCGCGACGGTCGACGGCGCCGTGGTCGCCGAAGGCGAATTCTTGGCCACTATCGCTTCGCGACAGCAGTAAAAGAGGCTTAAGAAGATGGCTCAAGCGATGCGAATTCACCCCGCGGCGGTCGTTCACCCCGAAGCCAGGCTGCACGAGTCTGTCGAAGTGGGCCCCTTTGCTGTGATTGGCCCCCAGGTGCATATTGGCGCCGGCAGCAAGGTTGGCCCCCACGCTGTCATCGAGGGCGACACCACCATTGGTGAGCGCAACCGTATTTTTCAATTCGCCTCGGTGGGCGCTGAACCGCAAGACCTGAAGTACGCAGGTGAAGCGACCCGGCTGCTCATCGGCGATGACAATTTGATTCGCGAGTTCACCACGCTGCACATTGGTACTTCGGGTGGCGCAGGTCTCACCCGAGTGGGCAATAAAAATTTGTTCATGGCCTACAGCCACGTGGCGCACGACTGCACCGTCGGCAGCGGGTGTGTGTTGGCAAATTCTGCCGCGCTGGCGGGCCACGTCGAAGTGGGTGACCACGCGATTTTGGGTGGGCTGTCGGCGGTGCATCAATTCACCCGCATCGGCAAGCACGCCTTCGTGGCCGGAGGGGCGATGGTGGGCATGGACGTACCGCCTTATTGCACCGCGCAAGGCGACCGAGCCGAATTGGTGGGGTTGAATACCGTGGGCCTTTCGCGCCACGGCTACACCGAAGAGCAAATCGGCCGCATCAAAGACGCCTATAAAATTCTCTTTCGCTCCAAGCTGGGTTTGAACGAAGCGCTCTCGAAGTTGCAGGCCGAGCATGGCGGCCACCCCGAAATCGATTACCTGCTCGACTTCGTCACCCACAGCCAACGCGGCCTCACCCGGTGAAGTCCAAGGCGATTGGGCTCATCGCTGGCAACGGCAAATTACCCTTGATGTTCGCGCAGGCGGCCAAGGCCAAAGGCCTGCGCGTGCACGCGGTGGCCCACCGGGGCGAAACCGACCCCGAGTTGTCGCACCATGTTGACTCACTGAAATGGGTTCGGGTGGGGCAGCTTAAGGCCATTGCCAAGGCGCTGCGCACACACGGTGTTGAAAAGGCAGTCATGGCTGGTGGCATCGGGCGGGTGCGGGCATTCACCCAAGCCCGGCCTGACTGGGGCGCGCTCAAACTAGCGGCGAGCCTCAAGAGCCTGCGCGACGACGGCATGTTGCGGGCAATTGCTGGCTATTTTGAAGGCCACGGCATCGCCATTGGCTCGGCGACCGAATTGCTGCAAGAAGTGCTCGCTCCGCGCGGCCATTTGGCGGGGCCTCGTCTCACCGTGGCGCAAGAGCGCGACGTGGCGTTGGGCTTCGAAGTGGCGGGCAAGCTGGGTGAAGCCGACGTCGGCCAAACGGTGGTGGTGAAAGACGGCGTGGTGTTGGCAGTCGAAGCGATTGAAGGCACCGACGAAACCATTTTGCGCGCGGGGCGCCTGCGCGGAAAAGGCGCGGTGGTGGTGAAGCGCACCAAGCCCAAGCAAGACTTGCGCTTCGACCTGCCGGCGATTGGGCCCAAAACGTTAGACGTCATGCGCGAAGCGGGCGCCGCGGTGCTGGCCTTCGAAGCAGGCAAAACCGTGGTGCTCGACGCCGAAGAACTGGTGGCCAAAGCCAGGCAGCACAAAGTCACCCTATGGGGCGCGACGCCATAACCGCAACCCGTTATCCGTAACCGCAAAACCGAACCCGACAGCCGAACGCGAAGCCCTTTCTCATACCATTGCGATAAAGTTTTTGACGCATGCCAGCCGCGGCTCCCAAGCCATCAGCCCCCTTCATGAACCGCGAGCTCAACGGCGAGCAACTGCTCGAAGAGCTGGCCGAGCTGCGCCAAGCCCAAGTGCAAACCAGAGCGCTCTTCGACGCCGCGGCGGCGCTCAAAGAGCTCGAAGGCTTACCGGTCAACGAAGCGGCGTTGTACCTGCAGCAGCTGGCGCAAGAGCGTTTCTTGAGCCACCCGGTGGTGAAAACGCTGCTGCTCAAATGGGCGGGCCGCTTGAAAGCCGAAGCCGATGTTCCCTTGCTGGTTGACCATCTCGAGCGCTTGGTGCTCACCGCGGCGATGGTGCAGGCGTTGCGCCGTGCCACGGAGCGCATGGGTAAGGCGGCGCTCGGTGAGTGACGACTCGCTTTCAGAAGAAGCGCGCGAGCGGCTAACGCGTTGGCCTTTGAAGTCGCGCCGACTCTTCGACGAGTTGATGGAAGACGCGCCCACTGACTTGCAGCGTGAATTGCTGCAACGTGCTGTCGCGTCCAGCCACACTCCCGCTGAAGTACACGCCTTTGCCGACGCCATTCGTGCCTACAGCGACGGAGAAGCCTTCGACGCCTGCACGCTCGACGCCGACGGGCCGCAAGGCTTCACCGTGGCGCAAATGCTGAAGGCCGAAGGTGACCCGCTCTTCGCTTTTCAATTGAATGGCGGCAGTCTTTCGCCGCGCGAAGAATCGGCAGAGCTGAAGCGCTCGGTGTCAGGTGAGAACCCGCTGCCTCCATGGGCCAAGCCGCGCAAACTGGTGTTTGACCAACAGTCTTCAACCAAGCGTGCTCGCCGGCCCGACGCGCGCGATTTGGGTGCCAGCGCCGATGCCGAGCCCGAGCTCACCGCGTCACGGCCAGCGAGCCCCGGCGCTCTGCTCGACGACTTACTCAATGAAGCCGTGCGGCCGCGTGGGCTCACTTTTCGAGAGCATGTGCTCGATGCCGAAGGCAGCCTCACCCTCGAAGCGGCATTGCCGAAAATGGTGGAGGCCTTGAAAAAAGGCATTCCCCTTCCCATTGCGATGGGCACGCAAAAGCGGCAGGTGCGCCGACTGGGCATGGTGCTGCAAGTGTCGGCCACCAGCAGTCGAAACGTGTTTCAGCTTTACGATCCTTTCGCCCCCGAAGTGGTGTGGGTGCACGAGCAAGACTTGCTCGGCCGCGCTGATTTACCCTTCAAACATCAACTCGTAAGAAGGCTTACCCATGTGGCGCTGCCGCAGTGGCGCCTGGCGTCTTTCTAAGGGAGACTTTCACCCATGTTTCGATGGTTTTGGGCTGCTGCCACCATGCTGGTGGCCTCGAGCGCTTGGGCTGACGCGGTTTACATTTCGGTCACCAACCGCGCCTTCATCGGCCGCGGTTTTCCCACGGTGCATGTGCAAATTCTCGAGCCGGTGGCGGGCTTTCGGCTGCAGCTCAAGCGCAGCGACGGCAAAGCAGTCGACATCAAAGGTGGCGGCAAACCCGGCCAAACGCGTGACTTGGCGCTGGTGCAGCCCGTCGGCGCCTTCAAATATGAAGGTCAACTGACCATCAACCTGCCTGACGGCAAGACGAGTGAAATGCCGCTCGGCTTCGACACCGCGATGTTCGGCCCGTTAGAAATCAAGCTCGAGAAGAAAGACGTCGACTTGGAGCAGCGCTCGCTCACCTTTCGTCTCACGCGCCCGGCCGCCAAGGCCGAAGTGAAGGTGCGCATGGACACCGGCGACATGGCGATGAATGAAGAGGTGTTGTTCAACGGCGCTCCCGCGGGCACTGACTTGAAAGTGACTTGGCCCAAAGCGCCCGGCAAGGTGATGATGATTGGCCTCAAAGCCACCGATACCGAAGCGTTCTTCACCGGCGTCGACCTCTTTCCCTGGTCAATCGACATACCCCATGAAGAGGTGAATTTTGATTCGGGCAAGTCAGACATTCGCCCCGAAGAAGCGCCCAAGCTCGACAAGAGCTTAGAATTAATTACCGACGCGTACAGCAAGTACAGCCAATGGGCCGACATCAAGCTCTATGTGTTGGGCTTCACCGACACCGTGGGCGGTACTGACTACAACCGCACCTTGTCACTCAACCGGGCGCGCAGCATGGCCAGCTACTTTCGCAAGCGCGGGTTGAAAGCGCCGATTCGCTACGAAGGCTTCGGCGAGCAAGCGCTCGAAGTACCGACGCCCGACGAGACCGACGAAATTCGCAACCGCCGCGCGCGTTACATTTTGTCGGTTGAAGACCCCGTCACCGACGCGCCCATTCGCCCCCGTTGGCAGTCGTTGTAGCGACAGGCCTAGGGCCCGCCGGCCTTCTCGAGCGCGTTGAGCTTGTGGGTCAGCCCGGTCAACAGCTCAGCCATCACCTCGCCGCGCTTTTTGCCCAGCGCGCTTTCGAGGTGAAAGTGCAGGTTGGTGCCTTTGCCCAAAAGGCACTTCTTTTTCAGTTCACGGTCGATGCTGCTTTTGAGACCGGCGATGTCGAAGGGCACTTCTTCTTGCTCATGAATCAGCTCGAAGAGCATGGCTTCGGCGGCGAAGCGGTGCTTGGCGTCGGGCTGCTCTTCTTGCCACTTCTTCAATTCAGTCAGAAACTGCATGCGCTTTTTCACTTCGGCATAGCGCTCGCCGTCGGTTTTGTAGCTCTCGTGGGCAGCGTCGAGCCGGGGCAGGTCTAGCGCTTTGTCGAAGCCCAGTGAGCGGCGAAAGCCGTCGTAAGCGGCTTCGTCGGCCTGCACTGCGTCGAGCGTGTGCACGAAGTCGTGCGCGAGAAATGCCACCGGCCCACGGTCTTTGCGGTCGGCGCGCACTGGCACGGTGACTTGCCCCACGGGGTGCCCGGGCACCGCGCGGTAGCTGTAAAAATAGTCGAGCGGGTGGGTGCCCGCGTCAGCGAACGGTACGGGGTAATGGCGCGAGCGGTTCAGCTGTTTCCACACCAGGCGCAAGTCGTCGATGTCTTTGACCGCCACCTTCAAGTCGCCGTACCCCTTGGCGACGTCGACCACCAACGCAAAGTCGAGCGATACTTCGGCCAATTCGTCCATCGAGAAAGGCCGCTCTTCCAGGCGGCCCAGCTGAGCATGCAGCTTGTCGGCCCGCGGGGGCAGCCAGTCGATTTTCGCACCCGAGACATGGGTGGTGGGTGGGTCGGCGAGCACCTTGGCGAGGTGCTGTTGCATCCACCCCAGCTCTTTTTTGTACAGGCCATGCAGCTCGGGAATACGCGCCTTCGCCAATGCCTCTGACGTGAGCCCGTGGTGCACCCGGTGCCGTTCGACGGCCAGCCAGAACTTGAGCGGCTTGGCGGGCACCAGGCCTTTGCCCAGTTGCTCGAGCTGTGACAACGCCGCGAGCTTGGCTTCCTTGTTGTTACGCATCGAGGGGTGCAGGGCGCCCGTCACCGCGTCTTGCAGCTGTTTGAGCGGCACCAGCGCTTGGTGGCTGGCGTCGGGTTTGAACGGCGGTGCTTGCTGGGGCCTAAGCGCCGGTTTTCGTGGGGGCGGCAGACCGCGCGACGAATGACTGCTCTTGGGAAGAATGGGAGGAACCATGGGGGCGCAAGCTCTCGAGTTGTCGAATCAGAAAACAAGAAGATAGCGCAGCCTGTTGACCGGGCCCGGGTCAGCTCATTCTCAAACCTCAAAAGGCTGAGAATTCGACTGTTTCAGTGCGGCCCGCTTTGACCGTGGCCGGCCGTGAATCGGAGCGTTTGGGGTGGGTGAAGGTCAATATGTACGTGCCCGGCGCCAGCGAGACACGCTTTTTGCCTTGCACGTCGCCCAGGCTGCGGCCCGACAACGTCACTTGCGCGTAGGGCCTGGCGATAATTTCGAGCACTCCCCTGGTGGCAGGCTTGGGGGCCGGGCGCTCTTCGGCCACGGGGGTGGCTTCGACCGCAGCTTCGGCATTCACCGGGGCGGGGGTAGGGCTGGGCGGTACCTCGGGGTCTGCAGCGGGGGGTGGCGGTGACGGTTCTGGGGCGACGACGGCCGGTGCCGGGGGGGGCACCTGTGCGCGCAAAGCGTCTTTCGCGGGCCCCAGGGTGTACAGCGTGGCAACCACCGCGCCCACGAGCGCGCAGACGACCAAGGCCCACGCCCACCTGCTTCGTGGGGCCGCCGCCGGCAGCGGTTCACGCCGCGCGGAGTGGCTCAGCGCTTCGTCGGCCAATGCAGCCTCGTCGACGAGAACACGCGACGACGGAGTGGGGCGCGACACCTCGGCGTCAGGCGTGGCGTCGGGCCATGCGGGCCTGTCGGCTTGTGAAATGACGGGCGAGAGCTTGCGGCTGGGCAGCTTGGCGGTTTTTTCGGGCTTGGCTTCGGGTACTGCTTCGAGAAAAGGCGTGGCGCGCGGTGCTTGGGTCAACGCCGGCAATGAACCCGAAGCGTGCTCGCTTTCGCCTGCTGGCGGGTCGTCGGCCCGCTCGAGCCGCACCGTGTCGGCGTGCAGCGCGGGGGTTTCGAGGGCCGCCGCAGTCAGGGCGCTTCGCTTGGGGCCCGAAAGCTCCTCGCTGTAAATGCGTGCCAACAGTGACGCCACGCTTTTGTCTTCGACCGACGTGGCGTTGCGCAGCACGAAGTTGGCCAGTGCGCGTTCCATTTCTTGTGCCGTCTGAAAGCGCTCTGGGGGTGGGCGAGACAAGGCGCGCACCACCACCTGGTTTAGCTCGGCCGGTACCAGCGGGTTTAGCCGTTGCGGAGGAACAATGACGCTGTCTTGTACGGCGCGCAGCACCGCCACGTCGCTGTCGGCTTCGAACAGCCGCCCGCCGGTGAGCAGCTCCCACAGCACGATGCCCAGCGCGAACAAGTCGGTGCGGCCATCGACTGTTTCGCCCCGGGCTTGTTCGGGCGCCATGTACGCGAACTTGCCCTTCAACATGCCGGGCGTGGTGAGGTTGGAGCTGGCTTTGGCGATGCCGAAGTCGGTCAGCTTCACCGCGCCATCGAATGACAGAAGCACGTTGTGCGGGGTGACGTCGCGGTGCACGATGCGCAGTGGCGAGCCGCGGTCAGTCAGGGTGTGGGCGTAATGCAGCCCCCGGGCGACGGCGGCGCCGATTTCACCCACCAAAGTCGGAGAGAGCGGCAGGCCCAGCTCCTTGGCGCGGCGCTTCAGCTCCCATAAGGAGACGCCGTGCACGTATTCCATCGCGATGAAATAGGTGTCTTCGTGTTCGGCGAAGTCGAACACCTGCACGATGTTGGCGTGGTTCAACCGCGAGGCGAGGCGGGCCTCTGCTTTGAACATGTCGACGAAGTTGCCATCTTTGGCGAGAAAGCTGCGCACCCGCTTAATGACGACTTCTTTTTCGAAACCTTCGGGGCCGGTCGCGGTACCCAGGTAGATTTCAGCCATGCCACCTTCGGCCAGCAGCCGTCTGACGACATATCGACCGATAGAAGTGCCCGTTTGCAGCATGGCCGGTTTCGTTTCTGCCTTCGAAAACGGCTGCACTCTAACCACAGCGCACGCCCAATGAAGGGTAATTCATGAAGCCGTGTAGCCTCTGCTGCGCTTGGGCGTCGACGACGTTGACCCTGGCCTGCGCCACCGCGTGGGCCGACGAGCCGCGCACCGTGGTGGTGGCGGTGGGCGACTGTAAAAACAGTGAATTGCTCGAAGCGATGACGGTGTTTCACCGCGCGTTGAAGCGCCCGCTCGGCCGTTCGCTGATGGACCCCGAAGACGTGCTCGAGCAGGTGCGGCCGCGGCCCGACGGCTCGATGGCCGACGCGGGCCGTGTTTTCGAAGCCGCGCAGACGCAGTTTTACGCTGGGCAATATGGCAATGCGCTCGACAGTGTGCGCGCGGCCCAGGCGCTGTTGCAGAACATGGCTCCGGCGGCCAATGCGTGGCCGTTGCTGGCGCGTGCCCACGTGTTGGAAGCGCTGGTGTTGAAAGCGATGAACCGCCGCGCTGAATCAGTCGACGCGTTTCGCCGGGTGGTGATGCTCGACAAGCTGTACACGCTCGACCCTGACTATTACACGCCCGCCACCATCGCCCAGTTTGAGCAGCTCAAAGCGCAGACCGCCAAGGTAAAGCGCGAGAAGCTGCGAGTGAAGGCGCCTGGCGCCGCGGCGCAGGTGTTCATCAACGGCGCGCCTTTGGGTAAGACGCCGCTCGAGATAGGGCTCGAGCCAGGTCGCTATCGGGTGCAGCTCAAGCAGGGCGAAGCGCTGTCTTTCGTGCATTCGGTGAAGCTCGAGAAAGCGTACGAGCTGCAAATCGACGTGGCCTTCGAGAGCTCGCTCAAAGCCACGCCTCCACTTTGTTTGGTCGATGCCAAGGGCCGACCTGACGCCGCCATTCGTTTGGGTGCGTTGCTCGACGCGGCGCAGGTGGTGGTGTTGGGGGTAGAGTCGAGCGACCAAGCGCCTCCCTTTTTTTCGGCCGCGCTCTTCACGGTGCGCGAAGGAGGCCGCTCGCGCCAAGTTGGTTTCAAGCCGCAACAAGGTCGCCGCGACGAAGGGTTGGAACGGCTGGCCAATGACGTGTTGGCGGCTCCCGTGGGGTTGGCAGACACGGCAGTGGCCGATGCGCCCGCCCACGCGATGTTGACGCCCCAACCCACGCCTTCGGCTGAATGGGCGGCAGCTTCGGCACCGGCTCCGCGAGCGCGTGAAAGAAACGTGTGGCCGGCGGCGGGTTTGTGGGCGGCGGGAGCGGCGGCGTTGATAGCAGGCGCGGTGGTCTATGCCGTGGGCGAGTCAGACCGGCGAAACGCGCCGATGAGCACGCCGCCTCCTCAAGGTTCAGAAGGGCATGACGAAGCGCTGCGCCTGCTCAAGCGCATTGACCACCGCAACACGGCGACCGCGGCGACACTGTCGGGTGGGGTGGTGTTGCTCGGAGCGGGAACGCTGGTTTTCTTCTGGTAGGGGCCCTTACGGGAAAAGTCACTTGTCGAAGATTTTACGGAAGATGCTCCAAAACCCGTTGCGCTGGCGGCCATCGTCGATTTGTACGTGGGGCCGGTGGCCCGGGGCTGAAGGGTCGAGCTCGGGCTTGGCTTGGCGGCGTCGGCGCGAAGGGTCTAAAGACATGGCCGAAAACTCGTCTTCGCCCTCATAAGCCACTTGGGCCCGGGGGCGCGGGTCATTGCCAGAAGAGGAGCTACCGCTCGGAGGTTTCGCCATGTCTTGCCTCGTGACTACTGCTTCAATCTACTGGATCACCCGCCACCGAGTCACCTTGGGCAACCCATGTTCAAAAACCAAGAGAACGCTCAAAGGGTGAGCCTCGCTAACCCCGCGCGGGTGCTGGGCTACAAGGGCGCTTTCGAAATTGACGCTCCGTCTTTCGCATGGGAGCTTCCCCTTCGTGACGAGGTCTCTTTTCGTGTTGCTCGCATGCAGCGTGTCGCTCTGGGCCTGTGGGCCTTTGCAGTCGACGTCGCACCTGCTCGATGCCGAAGTGATGATTGAAGCGGCCCGCACCGCGCAGGCTGACAAATACGCCCCGTACGAGTGGACCTCGGCGAACCTTTACATTCACAAGGCCCGTGAAGAAGTGGGCTATTCAGATTTTGAACAAGCGGTCGACTTTGCGCAGAAGGCAGCGAAGTTTGCGACCCAAGCCCGTGACGCGGCGATGAAAGCAGTGCGCCGCGACGACGTGGGCACCACCGTGCCAGTCGAGGCCAAACCTTGAAGAGTCAGCTCGGGTTACTCGTGCTGGTGGCGGTGACCTGCGCCAGCTTTGGCTGTGTCAGCGGCGCGCAAATTCGCGCCAGCGGTGAAGTCATCAAAGCTGACTTAGAACGGGCCCGCCGTTCAGGTGCCATGCGCTGCGCGCCTCGCGAGCTGGCCACCGCCGACGCCAACCTCGAATTCGCGCTGGGCGAGCTCGATGAGGGCAGCAGCTTTCGTGCGCAAGAGCACATCAAAATCGCCGAGACCTCGACGCAAAGAGCATTGGCGCTCTCGAAAGACTGCGCGCCCAAGCAGGTGCTGGTGCGTGAGCAAACGCCTTTGGTGGTGAAGATTGAAGAGACTGACAAAGACGGTGACGGCGTGCTCGACAAAGATGATCAGTGCCCCAGTTTACCGGGGCCGGCTGAGAACAAAGGGTGCCCCGTCGAAGCGCCGAAAGACCGCGACGCCGACGGCATTAACGACGCGCAAGACAAGTGCCCTGACCAGCCTGAAGACAAAGACGGTTTTCAAGACGAAGACGGCTGCCCTGACGTCGACAACGACGGCGACGGTTTGTTGGACCAAGCCGACCGTTGCCCCAATGACGCCGGGCCGATTCAGAACATTGGCTGCCCGGTGACCGACAAAGATGGCGACGGTATCAACGACGATGCCGACAAGTGCCCGTCAGAAGCCGAAGACAAAGACGGCTTTCAAGATGACGACGGCTGCCCTGACTTAGACAACGACGGCGATGGTCTGCCCGACGGCATGGACAGCTGCCCCAATGAAGCGGGCCCCGCTGACAACAAGGGCTGCCCGAAGAAGTACTCGATGGTGGTGGTCACCAAGGACCACATCGAAATCAAGAAGCAGATTAAATTCGCCACGGGCTCAGCGAAAATTGTCGGTGCCGAAAGCAACACCATCATTGGTGAAGTGGGTCAGGCGCTCAAAGACAACCCGCAGATTAAAAAAATTCGCATCGAGGGCCATACCGATTCGGTGGGAGAAGACGCCACCAACCTGAAGCTTTCGCAGAACCGCGCCAACTCGGTGATGTCGGCGCTCATTAAGCTCGGTATTGATCCGGTGCGCTTAGAAGCGGTCGGTTTTGGTGAGACGCGGCCCATTGCGTCGAACACCACGGCCGCGGGCAAAGCTGAAAACCGCCGCACTGAGTTCAACATTGTTGAGCAGTAGGTGAGCAGCCGAGCCTTTCAGCGTCTCGGTAGCGCTTGAAAACCTTCTCGCTCACAGGCACTTTAAGAATCTATTTATGGTCTATTAAGTGGTTAATTTTTAGATAAAGTACCAAAAATGGACTCTTACCATGAGGCGCTTCGAGCGCTTGGCGAGCGGGCCAGAGCCCTGCGAATTTTCCGCCAGATGCGGCAAGAAGAACTGGCGACGCGGGCAGACGTCGGGCTGATGACTGTGCGTCGGTTTGAGCAGACCGGCCGAGCTTCCATTGAGAACGTGCTGCGCATCGCCACGGCACTTCGGGCGGAGCTGGCCTTTGAATCTCTTTTCCAGCCACCGAAGTACCGTTCGCTCGACGAGGCCATCGCGCAGCCACTGGCACGAAAGGTTCAGCGGGTGCGGAGGTCGAGGTGACGTTCGAGCCCGTCAAGGTGATTACGGTCTTCTTCGAGACTGAAGCGGAGCTTCGTATCAAGGTCGGTCGCCTCGCGCGCAGGGGCCGCGAAATTCTCTTCGAATATGACGGTGCCTTCCTTGAGCGTGGTTTAGAGCTTTCACCATTCAGGTTGCCGCTCGCACCCGGCGTTGTCTCCGGAGATCCGGAGAAGTTCGAAGGGTTGATGGGTGTCTTCGACGACAGCTTGCCGGGCTGCTTCACGCGCCCCATACCTACGCTTCACTCACCTACCGCGATCTCCTGGTGGCCACTCGTCGGCTGACCCGCAACGAAGTTGATGTGACGGAGATGTTTCGGCGAGCCTGTTTTAACGTGTTCGCGCACAACCGCGACGATCACTCCCGGAACTTCGCTTTCTTGATGGACGCGCACGGTACGTGGAGGGTCAGTCCCGCGTACGATCTCACTTGGTCCCAGGGACCAGGTGGAGAGCATACCCTGCTAATCGATACCGAAGGCGCCTATCCCACTCGAGAACACCTTGAGAAGCTCGCGGCTTCAGTCGACATCAAGAACACGGGCCCCCTTATCGATGAGGTTCGCTCGGCGGTAGCAAACTTTCATCGCTTTGCTGAAGAGGCCGGGGTTCCACAAAGGCTTGCCAGTGACATCGGACGCAAACTGGGTGTTGCCAGGCCCGCTGCTCGTAAGAGAGCTCGGGGACGTGCGAAGTGAGTCGTCAGCGACTTATGCAAAAGCCTTCGAATTGAAAGACAAGGCATTCCGCTGAAGCCAGGCACCTTTTAGCGCGCTGTACGTGGAGTGAGCGCGGCGGTTCGTCAATGCCATTAGTCGAATGGCCACCAGCGAGATCTGCGGCGCTCGGGTAGAGGCTCGACTTCGACCTCAACCGGAACGTTGACGGCACGAATCAGATCGACGATCCAATTGGAGGGTGGCTTGAACTCCGTTGCGAGGTGATAGCCGTCGGTGCCCTCGATGATGTTTCGTGGCGGTTGGCCTTCGCGAATGAGCCTCACCATCTCTTCTCTCGAAATTGTGGACGTCATTTCGAAAACCATGGGTTGGTGGAGCCAATGGTCCTCTGACTCACCATGCATCGTGGCCGAAACGGCGACTTTGACCGGGCCCTTTACCCATGGTGCGGCCGCGGCTGCGAAGAGTGCTTCCAGGGTGCGCGCTACCTCGGCCTGGGGCACGCCGGCGCGCATGGCGGCACTGCGCCAATTGTCCACCTCCATGGTTGCAAAGCCAACGCATGCATCTTCGGTCGAAAGCACGAGCGCAAACGGGAGGACGTCGCTCGGCTGGTCTGGTAGCCACAGCCGCTGTTCACCGATCTTCCATGGCGACCATGTGGTCGCGTCGTCGCCGCTCCAGATTTGCCAGTCACCATGCTTTGAATGCGGGACGAGCCCATGCAACCAGGCGGCCACCACTGTGCGGGCGCGGTCGATGGCTATTGGCTGCTCATGAAGCGCGGTGAGAATGCGAGCAGAAGTAAGGCTGGTAGTTCCGTACGTCGTCGAGAGCCAACGTGGATCATCGCCGACCCACGCTGGTCGATTGCGGGGACGCCCGTCAGGCGCAATCAACGCCGGCTCAAGCCAATGGCCTTCGTTGACATCAAAGACCTCGAGTTTGCCCGCCTCAACATCGAGGACAAACCAGTTCAGAAACTGTTGCGACGAATGCTCATTGCCCGGTTCGAACCACGGTGCCCACCCGTCGTCACGGCGTTCTCTCGTCGGCAGTGTGCGCCAGCCCCATGGCTCTGAAACAAACTTGCGTGCCACTGCCTCGAGCCCACCGTAGTACCGGCACAGCCTGAGCAGGAAAAGTCCCAGCACATCGGGTGTGCCGTCATCCGTCACCTCAACCCCTCGCCAACGGGTACGGGTGCCAACTCCGAGAATGGCCGGTTCGCTCACAGGGAGACGACGTGTCGCGCAGGCACTGGTTGCATGAGATTTTTTCGAGTAGTCGACTCGGCCCAGCAACAGAAAGGGTTGGTGCACGTCATGTTCTACCCGATGCCGGCCGGGATCGGTGTCGACGAAGTGCTCGAGCCAGAAGTAGTTGATCATCAAGTTTGGTCGAGTGGTTCTCCAGCGAATACCCGGCAGCGTGGTGCCGCCCGGAAACCCTTGAACGAACGCGTCACCGCGCCATTTGCCGGCAAGCTGCTTTCCCGGCGACCCGCCCACGTACGACTTGAGCTCACCGTCGAGCCAGAAGGCCTGCTCGCCGTTCGCTGGCCCAAAACCGTTCTCGAAATTGTTCAGCTTCACCATCAATTCGAGCGAGAACCAGCGGTCGTATTGAATGGGAAACGGCGACGCTTGTACAGATCTGTGGGGCCGTCTGAGCGGTAGGAGCGTTGGCCGCCCGAGGTCGCGGGCACGTCGCTCGCAAACGACATGTGCTCTGGCCACGTGTAGCAAGCCGTGCACCCCCACCGGCGCAC
>JAIBBR010000105.1 GCA_019694575.1 Myxococcaceae bacterium | reverse complement strand
AAACAACTGTGTCGAAACGCCTCACTGTGCAGGCCAGACACACGTGAAACAGGCCACAGACCTAAAATCGCGGGTGCTAAGCGTGTTGGCACAAAGGCTGCTCAGCACACTTCGTCAGTAAGCGCCTTCGGTCGCACCACCCATTCACAAGGAGCGCGTCATGAGTATTCTCGTCTTTCTGGTCATTGGTTTCATCGCCGGTCTGGTCGCCCGAGCGCTCGTTCCCGGCAATCAATCAATGGGGCTGCTCGGCACCACGTTGCTGGGCATCGTGGGCTCATTTGTCGGTGGCTTGCTCAGCTCGGCCATTTACTCGCGCGGCAGCTGGCTCGACATTCACCCCACGGGCATTCTCTTCTCGATTCTGGGCTCGATTTTGCTCTTGGGGTTAATCAGCTTTGCCGGCCGAGGTGGGCGCGGGCTGCGCGCTTGAGTCGGCGTTGAAGCCGCATCTCAGCGGGTGAGTGCGCCAAGGCCTTCTGTCTGCGGCTTGGGCCCGCCAGTGATAGAGCACCCGCTTACGATGGTGCCGGTCTCGATTCTCAACGCAGAAGGAGAAATGGCGACTCGGGTTCGCGCGTTCGATTGGAGCAAGACTCCATTGGGCCCGATGGACCGGTGGCCGCGTGCATTGCAAAACATGGTTGGTGTCGCGCTGCATGCCCGTCAGTTGATGGTGATTACCTGGGGCCCGCGCCTGACGATGATTTACAACGACTATTACCGCGCGGCTTTAGGGGGCAGGCACCCTGCTGGGCTGGGGCAGCCATATGCAGACGTCTGGGCCGAAACGATGCCGCTGATGCGGCCGCAGCTCGACGACGCGCTGGTGCACGGCAAGTCGAGCGCCCATGAGTCGCAGCGGGTGTTGATGCTGCGGCACGGCCGCCTTGAAGAAACATATTGGACCTACGGCATTTCGCCGCTCTTCGATGATGACGGCAGCATCGGTGGAACCTTGGGTGTGGGGTTAGAAACGACGGTGCGGGTGTTGCTGACGCGGCGTCAGCAAATGCTCTACCGGGTGTCTGATTCTGCGGCGCTGGCGCTCACTCCCGACGAAGTGGTTCAGCGCGCGCTGAATTGCCTCGCCGGTTTCGTCGACGTGCCAATGGCGCTCGTCTATTCGTTCGAGCGCGGTCGTTCGTGGCCGCGTTTGGTGGGCCACACCGAAATGCCCGAAGCCGTGCGAGAAAAGCTGAATGCTCGCTTCGGCAAACTGACCCCCGAGGTGTTGGTAAGCGAAATGCGCCGCGGGCCGATATCGCTCGCAGGTTCGGTTGCTGACGCGCTCGATGTCAATGAAGGGGTGGTGATGCCGCTGTCGGGCGCTTCGTCGGGGCAAGCCAGCGGCTATGCGGTGTTGGGTTTGAACGGCATGCTCTTTTACGACGAGCCTTACCGGTTGTTTCTCGAGCAGTTGACGGCGCGGTTGAGCGTGGCTCAAGCGCGGCTCGACGCGCGCCGGGCGCGCGAAATGTTCGAGCGTGAGCGCAACGATTTGATGATGCAGGCTCCGGTGGCAATTGCCTTGATGACCGGGCCCGACCTCATTTTCGGGTTCGCCAATACGCCCTACCGACAAATGGTGGGGTTGCACCGCGAGCTGCTCAACCGGCCTTTCTTCGAGGCGTTGCCCGAGACGGTAAACACGCCGACGCAAGAGATGCTGAAGACCGCCTTCGAGACGGGGCAGCCATTTCGCTCTACCGAGTGGAAAGCAGAGATCGATCGCCACGGCGACGGCAAGCTCGAAGAGGCCTATTACGACTTCGCCGTCAACCCCACCCGAGACATGCACGGCGACATCACCGGTCTGTTGGTGGTTGCGGTCGAAAGCACCCAGCAAGTGAAGGGGCGGCAGGCGATGGAGCGCACCCAAGCCGAGCGTGAGAAGTGGGTGGCGGCGCTCGAAGAAGCCAACCGCGCCAAAGATGAATTTCTCGCCATGCTCGGCCATGAGCTGCGCAACCCGCTGGCGCCCATGGTCACTGCGTTGGCGCTCATGCGCACCCGCGGCAGCATGGTTTTCGAAAAAGAACGCGGCATCATCGAGCACCAGGTTGAGCACTTGTCACGGCTGCTCGATGACCTGCTCGACGCGGCGAAAATCGCCCGCGGTAAAATTGAGCTGCGCAAAGAAACCGTCGACGTCAGTGAGGTGATGCACCAGGCGGTTGGGTTCGCCAGCATGCTTCTCGAGAAACGGCAGCAGCATTTGGAGCTGAACGTGCCGCGCGGTTTGCGTTGGCGGGCCGACCCGGTGCGGTTGGCCCAAGCGGTGTCTAACTTGCTCACCAACTCAGCGCGCTACACGCCGGTGGGCGGCAACATTGCGCTCGATGCGCATGAGCAAGCCGGCCAACTGCAAATCAAAGTGCGCGATGACGGCATGGGCATTTCGTCTGACGTGATGCCGCGCATTTTCGACATGTTCTTTCAAGGTAAACGCGCCAATGAGCGTACCGAAGGTGGTCTGGGGCTGGGGCTGACCTTGGTGCATAACTTGGTGGGGCTGCACAAAGGTACGGTTGAAGCGAAGAGCGGAGGGCCAGGTTTGGGGAGCGAGTTCACGATTACGCTGCCGGTGCCGAGTGCTCCGCTGAAGCCGGCGGCGACGGCCGATGCTGAAGTGACTTTGGCGCCGGCGCCCGCGCACCGCAAGGTGTTGGTGGTCGACGACAACGCCGACGCCGCCGAGATGATTAAAGAGGTACTCGAAGATCAGGGCTACCAAGTCGAAGTGGCCTTCAACCCGCTCGCGGCGCTCGACATTGCGTCGCACTTTTCACCCGACGTGGCGGTGCTCGACATTGGTCTACCCGTGATGGACGGTTACGAGCTCGGCAACAAATTGCGTGAGCAGCACCCTGGCTCAGACGTGCGCTTGATTGCGCTCACGGGCTACGGGCAGTTGCACGACCGCACCCGCAGCAAAGACGCGGGGTTCGCCGCCCACATGGTGAAGCCAGTCAACTTGAGTCAGCTGGTGAAGTTGATTGCGCGGTAGTGACTTCACGTCTCTGCGCCGAAAATGGAGCGGTGGAGTGAAGCGTCGCCACTTAGCTCCGGGTGAAATGTGACGCCGGTGACATTTCGCTGCTGCACGGCGATGGCTTCTCTGTCGTGTTGCGCAATGACACTGAGGCCAGGGCTGATATGCGTGATGCGTGGCGCTCGAATGAACACGGCCTGCATGGGGTGCTCTTCGTTCTGAAATGCGATGCGAATGTCTGTTTCGAAGCTGTTCACCTGACGGCCCCAGCCATTTCTTGCCACCGTGACTTCGAGCCAACCGAAACTTTTCTGCTCGGGTGACGTGACTTTCATCGCCGCCAGAATCAAGCCGGCACACGTCGCCAAAACCGGCGCCGTTCCCTTACGCACCCACCCGTCGAGTGGCTTTTCCAGCGCCGCGCCTTCGAGCAATTTCCACTGCGCGGTGCTTTCTCCTCCCGGTAATACCAGGCCCTGTAGGCCGTTCAGTTGAGAGGCAGAGCGCAATTCAACCACTTGATGCCCGAGCTCTTGCAGCACCTTGGCATGCGCGGCAAAGGCGCCTTGCAGAGCGAGCACTCCAATGCGTGACATCACCAGCCTCGCGCAGCCATGCGCTCGTCTTGCTTGAGGGTGGCCATTTCAAGGCCGGGCATCGAGGTGCCCAAATCGTCGCTCAATGCGGCGAGGCGGGCGGCGTCTTGCCAATGCGTTACCGCCTCGACGATGGCGCGAGCGCGACGCGCAGGTTGAGCGCTCAAGAAAATGCCGCTTGCCCACGAAGACTGACTGCGCACCAAGCGCCATGCAGAGCGCAGCGTCAGCGGGAGTGGCCACGCCTCCCGCGGCGAAATGCGGCACCGGCAATTGGCCCGTCTTCGCAATTTGCCGAATCAAGTCGTACGGAGCGCCGAGTGTCTTGGCCTCGGTCATCAACTCTTCGGGACTCAGCGTGGTGAGCCGGCGCATTTGCGTTTGCATTGCGCGCAAGTGACGCACACCTTCGACAATGTTGCCGGTGCCGGGTTCTCCCTTGGTGCGAATCATCGCCGCGCCTTCGCCGATGCGCTTCGAGAAACACCGCTTCGGGGTTCAAGTCTTCGGGCAGGGGCAGCCGGCGCTTGGAGTTTTCAGCCGCGCAAGGTGCGTTGCTTGAAGAAGGCAAGCCAGTGGTGGTCGAACGCCCAGACCCCGCGCAGATTGAGCATGCCTTGGTGGCGGTAGAAGTGGCCGAGAAATGTTGGCGCTGTCTGAGCGCGCGGTTGAGACAGCGGTGAAACCGGCGGCTGCCAGCACCGAGGCCGAAGCGCCAGCTGAAGTGTGGGTGACGATTAAGCGCGGGTAATGAAGCGGCTCGAGTGGGACGAGCCGAGTTGAATTGCGCGGCGCCGTGCCCGTTAAGTCACTTTGCTTGAGCGACTTCGCGGCCGTTTCGCATTCAGCGAGGGCGTGAAGACTTATCGCTCCATATAGCGACAGGTCCACACGCGCTCGCTTCAGCGCGCGTTTGACTCACCCACCCACGAAGCTTTCACCCGCAACGCCACCGGAGCCGACGGCGACAGCTCAATCAACCTGCGTGCGATAGTCTTCGCATCGTCGCCAGCCGACGTTGATGCCGCGCCGGGCTTTACGAGGGAGGAACAGTTTCAAAAGTGAAAATTTTTCAAGGTTGAAAGAGGGGTGCGTGCTTCGAAATGGGCGCGCACATCGTCTGACGTTGCGATTCGCGGTGAATCGTTCAAAAATTTGTACCCGATGCCAATCAGTACTCCTTCGGGTGACCTTCGCACTTTGGCCGATTGGCTCGAAAGCTACCGCAGCGCGCCCATGGGGCACTTCGTTCCTCCCGCGGGGCCGGTATTGCTCGTGGGGGCGCCCGTGGCTGAAAGCAGCAAAGTGAGAATTGATCTCACGCACAACCACCAGATTCACGATCTCTACCAGGCCCGCAGCGGCAACGAGCCCCCCACTCAGGTGCAGTCGAGCCCGGCGACGTTGGCGCCGCGACCGTTGAACAGGCCCGAAGAACAAGCGGTGATTGCGGTGCTGCGTCGGCCGATGACACCGGGGCCGCACATCAGCGTGGGCCGCGCGCCGATTTGTGACGTGGTGTTGCCCTTCGGCCGGGTGTCGAAGGTGCATGCGTATTTGAGTGATTCAATGGGGTGGACCATTTCAGACGCCGGTTCCACCAACGGTACGCTGGTGAACGACCAAAAGCTGGTGGCCGGAGAGTGGAAGCCCCTGCGCGACGGCCAAAAGGTAGGCTTCGGCACGTTGCAAGCTGAATTCTGGCTGCCCGCGTCATTCGTGAACCGCGTGCTCGCGACACGGCGTTGACACCGTGTGACGCCAGTGCCATTTGCTGGGCATGAGCGAACAATTTTCAGTCACGGTTGCAGTGGCCCGCCCCGATGGTTCGACGGAGCAGGTGAAGGTCGGCATCGCCACCCGCACCCCAGAGGGCTTCAGCCTTTCTCTTGGTCAACTGTCTATCGGCTCTGCGCCGTTGCCGCCGCAGTCGATGTCGCGCCCTGTTTCAAGTGGCGGCGACGCAGGCATGGTGTTTCCTCCCTATGGCCGCAGCAAAGGCATGCCGATTAAGGGCGGCTCGATGCAAGACCTCGAGTACTACGCCAACGGTTGCAAGCGAACGCTCAATGACCCGGGCAAGGCGCGCTGGCACGACAAAGAGCGCGTGTTGCTCGCGGCGATTGAAGCCGAGATGGCGCGGCAAGGCAGCGGTGGGGGTGGCCGGGCCGACGAGAGAGGGTCCGAAGAACCTCCCCCGCCGGGTGATGAAGACGCGCCGTTCTAACGCACGCCAAGGTTTTACTCGCCGATGATGCAACCCGGTGCGTCGAAGGTACCCGACAAGGGGCTGAACCCACCGTCATTGGGCAGCTCAAGCACTGCGTCGAAGCTGCCCGTCACCGCAGTTGGCGAAATGGAATTGAACGTTACGGAGCCGGTGGCCGAAACGGTTGTCATCGTGGGCATGCCGTTGTCCAAATTGAGGCGTAATACGTTGGCACCTCCCGTTGGACTAAAGGCAGAACTCATGGTGAGCGGGTATGTGCCGGGCGCCAAGTCGCCGCCGTTTGTGCCCGTGCCAACACTGATGCTGACGCCCTGAACGGGAATCGTGGGTGCCGAGCTGCCGCAGAGGTTGGGCAGGTCGACGTCGATCATGCCCACCTGAATCAGTGAACGGTCGAAGCCACCGTCGGCGTGAAGAAAGAAGAGCGATCGCGCTTTGGCGACGGGAAAGGCGAGGTCGCCCGTAAGCGTGCCACTGCCAGGACCTGCATCGGGGTTGATTTCGCCACCTGTGCCTCCACCGGTGCCTTGCCCACCTCCCGTCGCGCTCCCTCCACCAGTGCCGTGCTGGCCTCCGCCCGTGCCTTGGCCGCCACCGGTGGCGACGCCTCCACCAGTGCCCTGGCCCCCACCCGTGGCTGAGCTGCCCCCGCCGGTACCTTGGCCTCCGCCAGCAGCTGTACCACCCCCCGCCCCTCCACCGGTGCCGCCGTCAGTGCTCGGACCAGGTCCGGGGCAACCGAGAAACAACAGCAACGTCGACGTGGCGAGTACTGAGATGATTTTGTGTTTCATGGTGCAACCTCAAAAAGAGTCGGCCCTGGCGCGACCCTACAGAAATTGCGCGGTCGAAAAAATAAAGCTTAGGCGTGAATCTCAGGCGCCGAGGTCAACGCCCGCGCCACTTGCCGCAAATCGTCGACGAAAGTTGCCATTGCCTGCGCGCGCTCGTCGTCGCCTTCGGTGCGCAAAACAGATGAGGGGTGTACCGTGGCGCCGACCCAAGGCGCGAAGCGGCTCGACGGAAAAAGCTGCCCGTGTGACTGGGTGACGCGAAAATCGCGGCCGAGAATCGCTTGCGCGGCGGTGGCTCCGAGGCAAAACAAAACGTGTGGCTGGAGCGCTGCGAGCTCTGCTTCAAGCCAGGGGAAGCACGCGTTGACTTCATGCACGTTGGGCTTCGAATGGAGCCGCCGTTTGCCGCGGCCTGTCCACTTGAAGTGTTTCACCACGTTGGTGACGTACGCGTCGGTTCGTTCGATGCCGGCTTCGGCCAATGCACGGTCGAGCAATTGACCTGAGGGCCCGACAAAGGGTCTGCCCACCAAGTCTTCATCATTGCCGGGTTGTTCGCCTACCAGCACCAACCGCGCGGTGGCTTGCCCTTCGCCGAAAACGGTTTGGGTGCCGCGTTCCCACAACGGGCAGGCACGGCATTGTTGCGCCGCGCTTTTGAGCGAAAGCAGGGTCTGCTTTCCCCCGGGCACTTGCGAAGGCGGTGGGGCAACGGCTTTCATCACGGCGACTCGCGCGCCGACACCCGGGTACCGCCGAGGCGCTGCTTCACTGGCAGCAACCGGTCGGCACCCACTTCAGTTCCGCGCAGGCCTTCGGTCGAAATCAGCTCTTTGACGTGGGCGATGCGATCTGCGTTCGCCGGGTGGGTCGAAAGCCAAGTCAGCACCCGCGGAACTTGGCCTTCATTCGCCATCAAATGTTGAAAGAAGCGAGAGATGCCCGTCGGATCATACCCCAGCGTGCTCGCGTACCGCACCGCATAGGCGTCGGCTTCGTTTTCAGAGGCGCGGCTGTGTGCGAGCAACGCTCCGTTACCCGCGATTGCGGCCGCGACTTTGGCCAGGGTGCTGGGGTCTTTACCGAGCGCCATTTCATTCACCACTTGCACGCCGTACAACCCAACCAACTGACGCGCCGTGTGCCTGGCCGTCACGTGGCCGATTTCGTGTGCGAGCACACCCACCACTTGTGCCTCGTCGTCGGCTGCGAGCAACAAGCCGGTGAAGACGTAAACGTGCCCGCCGGGAGTGGCGAACGCATTGACCGTTTTCGGGTCATCGACGACATGCACTTTGAACGTCGTCTGGCGGTCTTTTTGCGCAACCGGTGCGATGCGATTTACCAAGCCCTCGACGTAAGAGACGACTTGCGCATCTTTGACATAGCGCGTGCCCTGCGACTCGAGCTCGGCCTGCACTTGCCGGCCCAGCGCCTCTTCGTCTTCGTCAGACACCAGCACCTTTGCCAGGGTGGTTTCGGTCTGCACCCGCGCGTTGTTGAGTTGCAGGGTGGTGCACCCCAAAGTGAAAAGCGGGGCGGCTGCGAGAATGGTGACGACGGTGTGAATGAGTATTCGCATGGGCGTAAGCTACTGCAAGGCGCTGGCCAGTCATTGGTTTTACGCGCTTTAACGCCCGGCCTCGCCGTGGCGGTGCAAACGCAGCCAGGCGCGGAGCAATTCGGCCACGCTCCAGGCTTGAGCGATGCACCCACGCGGTTCGAAGGGCGCGGTGGCGTCGTAAATTTCACCGATGGTGCCCAACCCCGCCTCGTCGAGCCGGGTGGTGATGCTCTCGAACATGGCGTTCACTTCGTGCAATTCAGGAGACAGCTTGAGCCACCCGTCTAAATAGTGCCCGAGCAGCCACGGCCACACGGTGCCCTGGTGATAGGCCGCGTCGCGGGTGCGCAAATCACCGTAGTAGGTGGCTTTGAAGTCGATGTCGTTCGGAGCCAGCGTGCGCAAGCCCATGGGGGTGAGCAGCTCGCGGCGCACCACTTCGAGCACCGGCCGCCACCGTTCGGGCGACAACACGGAGTGCTTCAACGAAATGGCGAAGACTTGGTTGGGGCGAATGGCCGAGCTGTCGCCGCTTTCTCCGTCGATGACATCGAAGAGGCACTGGGTCTTCTCGTTCCAAAAACGCGCGTTGAACGAAGCGCGTGCTTTTTCGGCCGCCTCGGCGAACGGAGCGGCCGAGGCGTTCATCAGGGGGGCCCAACTTTCCATCAGCTTGAGCGTGTTGAACCACAGCGCGTTGATTTCGACCGCCTTGCCGCGGCGCGGTGTTACCACCCAGTCGTCGACTTTTGCGTCCATCCACGTCAGGGCGTAGCCGTGTTGGCCTTGGCGCAAGAGCCCGTCGTTCGGGTCTACCGCGATGCCGAAGCGCGTGCCTTCTGAGTGCTTGCGAACAATTTCGAGCAGGGTGGGCCACGCTTCGGTGAGCAGCTGCAAGTGTTGCGTGGCGGTGAGGTAGCGGTCGAAGGCGTGAAACAACCACAGGGTGGCGTCGGCCGTGTGGTACACGCCCTCGTGCTCTCCTTCGGGAAAAAAGTTTGGTACCAAGCCGTCTTTCACGTGGTGCAAGAAGGTAGTGAGAATCGCCGCGGCTTCACGCGCGCGGCCGGTGCAGAGCGTCAAGCCCTCGAGCGAAATCATGGTGTCGCGGCCCCAGTCAGTGAACCAGTGGTAGCCCGCCACCACGCTGCGCAACTCGCGGCCGGTGGCATGTGACCACGCGGTGTCGAGCACGCGGTGCTTGGGCGCGATGAGAAATTGATCAGCCGCGAGCGCCAGTTGCGCGGCGACCCCGTTCTGGGCGGCGGGGTGGCACAAACCCAAAAGGTGCAGCTCGCGTTCTTCTTCCCAGCGCAGCAAGTTCATTGCCGGGCGAGGCAACGTTTCCCAGTCGTTGAGTGAAGCGCAGAACACCACTTCGCTGTTCGGCCCCAAGCTGCACTCGAAGTACCCCGGGCTGTGCACGGTTTCGGTGCAGGGGTAGCCGCGCGCGGCTTCGGTGCGGTAGTGCAGCGCCACCGCATGTGCCTTGATGACGAAGGGAAACACCTTCTCGCCGTACGCCGTTAAACGCAGCAGCGGCGCTTCGGGGCCTACTTGTACGCCGACCCCTTGTGCATGCAGGTGCACCGACGGCTGCTGAATCGTTTCCTGCGGGGGGCCGTGGTGTGGCCGAAAGAGAAGGTAGGGCCGTACCAGCAACTGCGCGGGTGGGCCGCTCAGCTGCTGGTACACCACATAAACCGAGCTTTCGTTGTGCACGAAGACCAGTGTCTTGCGCAGCGTCACCGGGCCAGCGGTGAATTCCCACTCGGGCATCAGCCCGCGCATTGAAAACTGCTTGAGCATGGCGAGCCCAGGCAAGCGCAGCGTGCCGTCGGCTTCTTCGGAGCCCGACAACCGGTACACCGTGTCGTTCACTTGCACGTCTTCATCGAGTGGGCCCACCAGCACCGTGCGCCCGTAGCCGTGAAGCGAAGGCACGAAGAGCCCGTGGTACTTGCGCGTGTTGCATTGTGCGACGGTGCCCGACGCGTAGCCGCCCTGGCCGTTGGTGGCGAGCCATTCGGCCTGCAAGGCCCGCGCTTCTCGCCCCAGTGCTTCTTTCGGTTGCCACCACACTCTGGGTAGCTCGTTCATCACGACACCTCTTTTTCGAAGAGCAGCGCCGCCGCCTGGCCTTGCAGCTGCCACGGCCCGGTACCGTCAGAGAATGTCGCGCCACGGCCCCCGAAACGCGACTCTTGCGAAGACAGCACCAGCGACCACCGCGAGCCCGGTTGGGGCGCGAGCAGCGGTTCAGAGCAGGGAAAAAAAGACCGGTCAGGGCCGACGTTGAAAATGAGCAAGCGATCAGGTTCGCCTTCGCCATGCCACCGCAGCACCAGCGCCTGAGTGTCGAGTGCCGCTGCTTCGAATTGATGCCGCCCGGGCCGATGAAAGAGGGCTGAGCTTTTGCGCAGCGCAATCAGCTCGCGGTGCAGCGCCAGTACACCCGCGTGCTGCTCTCGCTCTGACAAATTGAGCTTGCTGCGTTGAAACGCTTCTTTTCCTACGTTCAAGGGCCGCCGCTCTTCTTCTAACGCGCGTTTCATCGAGGCGAACTGGCTCAAGAAGCGCTTTCTGCCCTGCACGATTGCGTTCTCGAGCGGCGGGTGGTGGTCGACGAAAAACAAGAAATGAGCAGAAGCGAAAAATTCTTGCCCCATGAAAAGCATGGGCGTCTGCGGCAACAGCAGCCACAGCACGGTGAGCGCGCGGGCCATGGCTTCGCCGGCGAGGTGGTGCAGCCGGGCACCGTCGAGCGTGTTGGCGATTTGATCGTGATCTTGCAGAAAGAACACGGCCTTCTCGAAAGGCACCTGCCGCAACCTGGTGCCGCGCGGCTTTTGCTGCCACGAGAAATATTGGTTTTGGTACAGGCTGTTTCTTAGTGCGCAGGCCACGAGCTCGCGGGCTGCTCCGCAGTAATCGGTGAGGTAGCCCTCGGCGCACCCGCTCGTCAGCACCCGGGCCGCGTGGTGAAAGTCGTCGACCCACATGGCGTCGAGGCCGTAGCCGTTGTGCTCAGGTGGCCGCACCAGCTGCGCGTCTTGGCGCTCGCTTTCGCCGACGAAGTAGAGGCGGCGTTCACCGGCGATGGCGCGTGCGCGCTCGGTCAACTCGGTGACGATGTGCACGGGCGAGGCGTCATATAGGTTCTGCGTGGCGTCAATGCGCAGCCCGTCGAGGTGAAATTCAGAAACCCACATGCAGGCGTTCTCGATGACGAATTCGCGCACCGCTTCGCAGTGGGGGCCGTCGAAGTTGGGGCACAGGCCCCATTCACCCGGGTAGCGGTGGGTGAAGTAGTCGTCGGAATATGCGCCGAGGTAGTTACCGTCGGGGCCCAAGTGGTTGTACACGACGTCGAGAATCACGCCCAACCCGTGCCGGTGCGCGGAGTCGACGAAGAAACGCAGCGCGTCAGGGGTACCGTACGGCGCAGCAGGGGCAAAGAGATTCACGCCCTCGTAACCCCAATTGAAAGCGCCGGGAAAACCGTTGACGGGCATCAATTCGAGCAGCGTCACGCCCAAGTCTTTCAGCGCAGGCAGCTGCTTGGTGAGCGCAGCGAAGGTGCCTTCGGGCGTGTAAGCGCCAACGTGAATTTCGTAGAGCACATTGCCGTGCTCAGGAGGGCCTGGCCACGCTTCGTCGGTCCAGCGAAAGGCGTGCGCGTCGACGACTTGCGACGGGCCGTGGGGCCCCTGGGGTTGAAAGCGGCTACACGGGTCGGGAAAAGTGTCGCCGTTGTCTAACTGGTAGCGGTACCGTGCGCCGGGGGGAGCCGGGTAGGTTCCGACAAAGTAGCCGCCTGCGACGCGCGCGAGGGGGTGCGTTCTGACGTCGGGCGTTTCGAGTATCAGGTCGACGCTGCGGCACTTCGGTGCCCACACGCGAAAGTGTGCGTCGCCGTCTTTGGCTTTGGGTACTGCTCCCAACGTCGGTTGAAACCCCTCGCGCACAATGGTGCTCGATAACAGGCCGAGCCTGCCGTCGCACCATGTGGCAGTTCGCTACGGTGTGCGGGCCCTACGCGACGACGTAGTCGCCGGTGGTGGCGTCGACGAGCCCCACGGCGATGGCGTTGAAAAGCAGGGTGGCGCCGCACATGGCGCACGACACCTGAATGAGCGGAGTCACCGAGGTGCGCGCGGTGTTGCCTGCGGGTTGAAAGTCTTTCACTTCGCAGACCGAGCCCACCACCCACTCTTCTCGCCGGCACGCTGGGCAATGGCGCGGGTGTGGCCACACTGCGTTCAGCCGGGTGAGCATGAATTGTTGTTGGGTGTGGGTGAGCGCCATGGTGCCTCTCTTCGAGCCGCGAGCAGGTTGGGGTTAAATCAGGGGTGTGCGGTAATTTCGGAGCGTGATTGTAGGACGCCGCGTGCCGAGAATGTTTAAGGAAAGACGCGAAAAAAGACCCGGGGTGCGCGCTTCTTGCGCAGGCAGCGAACCTGGGCGCTCATGTAACACGCCGAGAACCCGAGCCTTCTTTGACCGGTGAGGGTTCGCCCTGAGCGGTGCCAGAGCAAGTTGTTGATGAGTATCGACTCGCCGGCCACGCAGGGAATCGACACCGCGACCTGGTCAGCGCGTGCCGCGTCGACTTTTTCTTTGGGCACCACGCCGCCCAATTCGCTCGCCAGGCCCCACGTATGGCTTATGGGTACGGCCTCTATACAGCCTCCGTCAACGGGTGCGTCGTCGAGGGCGGTCCATATTTGCAGGGTGGGCGTTTGCGAAAGCCCCCACAACTTGCCGCCGTCTTGATGCCAGGGAATGTCGCTGCCGCCTTCAGCGGCTTTGTTGAAGAGAATGGCGCGGTAGAGCACCACGGCGCCCTCGATGCGGGCCCGGGCGATGCGTTCAAAGAGCGGGTTGCGCAGCCAATGGCGAAAGTGCTCGTCGAGTTCTAGTTTTTCGAGTTTGCGGTAGTTCAGTGACGGCCCTTGCCAACCCAACCCGATGGGAGCGTCTTCGTAGCGGCCGGTGGGCGAGTCCATCTGGAAAAAAAGCCCAGGGTACGTCACTTCGCCCAGCATCAACGCGTTGGCGCGTTGGCGCAGCAGGGCCAGGCCCTCATCGTTCAACACCCGGCCCAAGCGCGCATAGCCATAGGCGTCGAAGTGCTGCAGCGTTTCAGAAATGTCATTTTCCGCGGCGCCCGCGAGCAGCCAATTCATCGCGCGTAGCGGGCGTCGGTGCCCAGAAAATTACCGTACGTCGCATCGACGGCTTCACGCACCGGTGCAGGCAACGCTTGAGCGCAGCCTTTCAGCGCGGCTTCCAAGTGTTCGACCGTACCGGGGCCGCACAGCACCGACTGCACCCCCGGCGTGCTGGCCACGAAGCGGTAAGCCAGCGAGAGCAGCGACAAGCCGTGGGCGGCGGCCAGGGCGTCGTAGCGCGCGGCGAGTTCTAACAGCGACGTGTTCCAATAGCGGCGGCGGTAGTGCTCGGCTCGGGCGAAGCGCGAACCTGCAGGCGCGGCTTCGTTCGGCATAGGTGCACGCGCCAGCAACCCTCCGGCGAGTGGGTTGTAGACCGTGGTGTGAATGGGGTGGGCACGGGTGAAGGCGAAATATTCGACGTCGAGTTGCCGCACCAACAGATTGTAGAGCACCTGCGAAACGGCGGGGCGGGGCATCGGGCGCGCGTCGCACACAGCGTTGAGCTGCATGATTTGCCACGAGGCAAAATTCGAGACACCCCAGGCGCGAATTTTCTTTTGCTCGAGCAGCAGCTGCAGCCCATCGAGCGTTTCGTCGAAAGGCGTTTGGGGGTCAGGCGCGTGCAAGTAATAAAGGTCGACGTAGTCAGTGCCCAGGCGCGCCAGGCTTTCATCGGCGGCGGCGAGCACGCGCTCTTTCGAGAGGCCCTCGCGCTTGTGCAGACCCACCTTGGTGGCGATGCGCGCCTGGCTGCGGCGGTTTTTCAGCGCCGCGCCGAGAATGCGCTCTGATTCGCCATCGCCATACGCGTTGGCGGTGTCGAAGAGCGTGGCGCCGGCGTCGAGCGCGCGCAGCACAATGCGCTCGGCTTCATGGGCGGGGGTGCGGCCGCCGAAATTCATGGTGCCAATGCTCACCGTGGCAAGAGACATACACAGCAACATAACCGTGTTGTTCGCGCCGTGCTTACCCCCGAACGACAATATGTAAAGTCTGACACCATTTTGCGCTACCGCAGCTCCGACATGCGCCGCTTCATTGCTGGCGAAAGCGTACGCGATGCCAAGTCGGCTTTTCGCCGCACGAAGGCCTTGAGCGCAATTCATCTTGCGCAGCGTTTTAGCGAGCACTACGAGCGGCGCTGTGCCGCGTGCTCTCGCAGTGCCGTTGTGTGTGTGGTGCCTGGTGGCCGGCGAGGTGCAAGCGGCTGACGATGCCGTGGCGGTGTCGCTCGTCGAACGCACCGCGTTGCACCCGGGGTGGTTTCCCCTGGTGGCTCCGGTGTCGTTGCTCGCTCCGGGCATGGGCAATTTGATTCAAGGCGATCGCGCCACTGCAAAGACGATGTTCTGGGCGGGTGGAGCAAGCCTGGCCGTGGCCCTCGGCGGTGCGGCGTTGGTCGCGCTCACCGGGGCGGGCGACATACCCACGGCGTTTGGCGTGCCCATCGCCATGCTCGGGGTAAGCAGTTACTTCTCGCTCGGCATCACCAGCGCGATGGGCACCTTCTCTGAAGACGGCGAAGCGCTTCACCCGCTGCTGTTGCAAGACGCGTGGAACAGCCACTTGCGCACCGGGGTGACATTCGGCGGAGCACCGCGCGCGGGGTGGCCGGCCGACTATTCGGTCAGTCTCTTCGGTGAGTACCGGGCCGAGCGTTGGTCGTTGTTGCTCGAAGGTGGTTACTTGCCGGTTGAACCTGACGGCTGGCTCAACGCTACCGCCGGCGTACGGTTGCTCAATTACACCGCCGCCGTGCCGCGCGCGGGCCTGTGGCTTGAAGGGGGCGTGCAACGCGAGTGGCTGGGGCGGTTAGGGTTTGATGACACCCGGTTGCGTTTGCAACTGGTGAGCACCTTGCCCATGGGGCTCATCTCGGGGCACTTCGGTAAGGTGACCTCGCAGCTGCGGGCCGGCGTCGACCCCACGTGGACCCGGTATCGCAGCAACGGCGCCGTCGATTTCGAGCTCACGTTTTCAGGTGGGTTCGACCTGCGTTATTCGCTGCATGAGTACGTGCGGCCTTTCGTCGGTTATGAACACAGCCGCAACGGGCTCTTGGGTGGCACTGGCACCGGCTTCTTGGGCACGTTTTACGGCGGCGTAGAGCTGCTCTTGCCGCAAGACTTGGTTGTTTCGGCACGCGGGTTGCTGGGTACCCCCAATGGTTTTCTCGCTACCGTAGAATGGAGGCACTGATGGTGAGTGCATTCAGAATGGGCCCGCCGATGCTGCTGGCGGCACTCACCGGCTGCGGCATCAACCCGGCGCTGCGTGCCGAACGCGACCAGACGATTGGCGTGCTCGAGACAGCGGGCTACGCCTTGCACGCCACTGACGGCCTGCTGCATGTGGTGGGCTCGACAGACAGTTCGGTGCTGCTGCGCGCGTCTTGTCTGGAAATAGAACTGACATTGGAGCGCCGTGCCGCTGCCCAAGTTGAATTGCAGATCACCAACATTCCCCCTGGTTTTGCGCTGGTGGGCCCACCCGGGGTGCTCACCGCAGACGGCTCAGCGAAAGTGGGCACGGAGGTGGCCGACATGCCGTTGACCGCGCGCTGGACCGTCACATGGGGGGGCCGTGAATCAGTCGTCTTGCGCACGCCTGACAGTGCCGCGCGCGACTTCACCTTTCTCGCCTTTGGCGACATTCAAAATGGCATCGTGCGTTTTGACGACGTCATCGACAAAGTGAACGCCGAGCGCGACGCTGACTTCATTCTGATGCTGGGTGACTTGACCGACCGCTCTACGGTGAGCGAGTACGACGCCGTCGACCGTGCCTATGCGAAAATTCGCTTTCCCATTCTCGCCACGCCGGGCAATCACGACGTCTTCGTTGACCAAGAATACCAGCGTCGCTTCGGCCGGGTGAGCTACAGCTGCCCGCACAAGGGCGCGCGCTTCACGTCAATCGACTCGAGCGCAGCGTACTTGGCGCCGCAGACCTTCGATGCGTACGCCCAATGGTTGGAGCAGGGCAAAGAGCAGACCCACGTGGTGTTCAGCCACATTCCCGCGACTGATTTTTCAGGCTTGCGCGCAGGCCAGTGGAATTCACGGCGTGAGGCACACCGCTTTTTGGCGGCGAGCAATGCCGGCAACGTCGACTTGCTGCTCTTTGGTCACATTCACTCGTACGACAGCTATTCGCTCGCGGGCATTCGCACGTACATTTCAGGAGGCTGTGGTGCTTACGAAGAAGAGCTCGACGGCATTGGGCGTCATTATCTGAAGGTGAAGGTCAGCCCTGGCGCGGTGCCGTCGGTCGAGGTGGTGAGGGTTGACCCATAAAGAATGTGTGCGACAACCGCCCACGCGAAGTTTCGTAAACTGTTTACCGGCTGCACCCAAGGGGGCTAGAGCTTTGAACCGGGTACCTCTGCCATGCTTGCATTGTTGTTAGTCAACCTCGCCGCTGTTCCGCCCGTGCAGGTGACGCGGTGTGGTGACGTGGTGATTGCCGAAAACCAAGTCATCGAAGGCGAGCAGGTGGTGCTGCACGCCGACTGCGGTGGTCGGGTAGACGTGCGCGGTACCGTTCGCGCGCGAGAGCAACTGCGCATTGTCGCGGCAAGCATTGACGTGTCGGGGCGGTTGCTGGCAGCGCCAGGCGATATTTTTCTCGAATCAAAGGGCGCGGTTTCGCTGCGCGGCACGGTCGAAGCGCGCGCTGTTTTCGAAGAAGGTGGCGCATTGACGGTGGCTGGTTTTCTGTCGGGCACGCTGCATGCGCGTAACCGTGACCAGGCAGTGACGTTCAACGCCGACACCACGTTGGCCGCGAACGTGCTCGACGCCGACGACATCGTGGTGGCGCCACAAGTGACGCTGACCCTGCAGCCAGGGGCGACGTTCACCTTCGCTGCTGACAACGACGGCTCGGGCAGTGGGCACATCGACATGCAGAGCGGCTCGCGCATCGTGGCCGGTGGCCGCGACCTGGTGTTGCGTGCGTCACAGATCAGCACCTTGGGCGCCGTCGAGAGCGCAGGCGCCGTCACCTTTCAAGCCAGCACGTCGCAGGGCGCGCAGTTCAACCTGGGCGCTGACCTCACCTTGGCCAACGCGCTGCTGATTGACGGCGCGACGTTGAACGTGGGCTCGCGGCACGTCAGCGCGGGCAGCTTCGAATTGGTGTCGGGCGCATTTGAGGGCGGCGGCGGTTTGCTCACCGTGACGGGCGCGCTGTTCATCAAGGGAGGCGTTTTCACAGCTCCCGCGCAAGGCGTCGAGCTGGGAGGCAACTTCGAGCACCGGGGCGGCCGCTACCTCGCCAGCGCCGGCACGTTCAACTTCAACGGCAACGGTGCGCAGACGCTTCGTTATGGTCCCGAGCGCATGGGCCGGGTGGTGAAGACGGGCTCAGGTACGCTCGACTACGAGCCCATGTGGCCGAACCGCGCGCCGATTGTGATTTTGCAGTCGAGCGTGGCCGCTCCAGGTGCGAACGAATTTCCGGTACCGGTGCGCATTTCGGGCCCGCACCCGCTGTTTGCCGCAGCCCAAGCGGCGGCGGGCGACTTGATGTTTACCGACGCGTACGGTGCACCGCTCGCTTACGAATTAGAGACCTGGAACCCCGCCGCCCAAGAGATGTTGGCCTGGGTGCGTGTGCCCGGGGTGTGGGCAGGGCGCGATACGCCGCTCTTCGTGCATTACGGCAACCCCGTCTCTGACCGTCAGGAGCGGGGCACCGCCACCTGGGACGATGACTTCGTGTTGGTGATGCACTTGTCAGACACCCCCAGCAGCGGGCGTTTTCGCGACTCGACGCGGTTTGGCAACCACGGAGGGTATGGAGACATCGATGCTGGGCAGGGCGTCGACGCGGGATTGCCGGCCAAGCTGGGCGACGGCGTTTTCTTCGAAGGCTATGACCGGGTGCCGATTGCCGCTTCACCTTCGCTCAGCGGTTTGACGGCGCTCACCGTCGAGACCTGGGCTTACCCGATGCAGCTGCGTATCAACGGTGGTTGCCGCATGCTGTCACGCAACTGGGTGGGCCCTGACGCGGGCGGGTGGTCACTTTATTTTTGGCTCACCAGCGCGTTGTCGTTTTCGGGCGCCACGCCGCAAACCGCGCTCGACGGCGGCGGTCGCTTCGAAGCCAGCTTGGCCACCCCCATTGACGCGGGGGTGTGGTTTCACGCTGCCGCTACCGTGACCTCGACGCAGGTGGTGGCTTATTTAGACGGAGTGCCTTCACCCGCCATGCCCGGCCCGTCGGGTGCGTATTTTTACAGCGAAGAGCCGTTGTATCTGTCTTCTAACGATCAGACCGACTCGTGGCTCGGCCTTCTCGACGAGGTGCGACTGTCGCGGGTGGCACGCTCACCCGCGTGGCTCTCGACGTCGCAAGCGTTGCAGCGCGCGCCGCCAAGTGTGGGAGCGCAACAAGCTTCGGTGTTCGACAAGTCACTCGGCGAAGTGTGTCTGCCTGCTGACATTTGCCGCGTCGGCTCATGCACTGACGGTTTTTGCTGCTTAGAAACGTGCAGTGGCTGCTCGCAATGCGGTGCGAGCGGCTTTTGCGAACCTTGCGCGGTGTGTGATGCGGGCAGCTGCGTGCCCCTAGACGGCGGTTCGGGAACCGGCGGTGGCTCGGGAACTGGCGGCGGTGGCTCGGGCGGCGGCATGGGAGGAGGTGACGGCGTAGACGGCGGTGAAGCGAGCGACGGCGGCGTCAAAGCCCCGAAGCAGTACCAGGTGGTGTGCGGCTGCCAGCACACCGCGCTCGCCGGTTGGGCGTTGTTGGGCTGGGCTTGGTATCTGCGCCGTCGTCGAACACGGGCGGTGTGGGAGGCCCGGTGAACGCCCGCGTCGCCGTGGGAGTCATGGCGGTGTGCTGGGGAGCGTGCAGTGCGCCTGCCCCGCCCGTTTCTATCGGCGAGAAGGTCGACGGGGTGATTACGTTTTATGACGGTGACGGCCGGGGAGCCTGCGGTTACGAGCCGGGCGACAGTCTTTTCGCGGCGATTAACGCCGAGCAGTGGGCGGCGAGCGCGGCGTGCGGCACCTGCCTCGAGATTACGGGCCCAAAAGGAAAAACGGTGGTGCGCACGGTCGACCTGTGCCCCGAGTGCAAACGCGGCCATCCAGGTGACTGGTGTCAAACGAGCTCGGTCGCCGAAACGCCGATTTGACGTCGCCGGGCATCGTCAGAAGCCCTTGAAAGGCCGACAAGCATTCCTGCGGGCTTCTTCCTTGCGCGGCTCGCAACTCGGGCGTTTGGGACTCGGTCGTCGTTTGACACCAGTCACCTAG
>JAIBBR010000104.1 GCA_019694575.1 Myxococcaceae bacterium | reverse complement strand
GAACGACCGACGAACGCGACTCCGCGCTGCGCGCCACCTTTACTCGTTTTCAGCGCTCCCCTCGCCTCATCGCCAATCATGTCGCCCGCTTTCAATGATCCACAATCACCGAGAAGCTGTTTAGATGTGCGTGGTTTCACAAACCTCCTCCAGAAGGGTTCACATGTTCGGGTGCGTTGTGGTGCATGCTTCACCACTGTCCTGTTCATGCCGGGGAAGACCTGGGAAAGTGCGGCGTCACGCAAGGCCGCGGGCCGCGTCGTGAAGGAGCTGACCCAACACCTTCGCTTAAGCCGCCGCGACGCGGCGGAGCTGACGGGCTACTCGTTCCAGCGAATTCAGCAACTCGCGCACGAGAGCTGACAGCACTCTCCGCCAGACGGGAAAACCCTATGAGTTCGCCACGACACGGCACACAAATGGGCCCTCCAGGATTCGAACCTGGAACCAATCGGTTATGAGCCGACAGCTCTGACCGTTGAGCTAAGGGCCCTCGATGCCAATGTGAAAAGCGAAGTCACTGCGTTAGCTCTCGACGAAGCTGCGCAGCCGCTTGGAACGCGAGGGGTGACGAAGTTTGCGCAACGCCTTCGCCTCAATCTGACGAATGCGCTCACGGGTGACTTCGAAGTCTTGGCCCACCTCTTCCAAAGTGTGGTCGCTCTTTTCTCCGATGCCGAAGCGCATGCGCAAGACCTTCTCTTCGCGGGGCGTGAGGGTCGCCAGCACCTTGCGGGTTTGCTCGGCCAGGTTCATGTTGATCACCGCGTCAGACGGGCTGACCAACGTCTTGTCTTCGATGAAATCGCCCAAATGCGAGTCTTCTTCTTCGCCAATGGGCGTCTCCAAGGAGATCGGCTCCTTGGCGATTTTGAGCACCTTGCGCACCTTGTCGAGTGGCAGCTCCATCTTCTCGGCGATTTCTTCGGGAGTGGGCTCGCGGCCAATTTCCTGCACCAAGTAACGGCTGGTGCGAATCAGCTTGTTGATGGTCTCAATCATGTGCACCGGAATACGAATGGTGCGGGCCTGGTCGGCAATGGCGCGGGTGATGGCCTGACGAATCCACCAGGTGGCGTAGGTCGAGAACTTGTAGCCGCGTTTGTACTCGAACTTGTCGACCGCCTTCATCAGGCCGATGTTGCCTTCTTGAATCAGGTCTAAGAACTGCAAGCCTCGGTTGGTGTACTTCTTCGCAATCGACACCACCAAACGCAGGTTCGCTTCGACCAACTCGCTCTTCGCCCGTTCTGCGCGGCGCTCGCCCAAACGAATGGCGTCGTAGTTACGGCGCAGCTCAGGCACCAGCAGGTTCGCGTCTTCTTCGACCTGCTTGATTTTCTTCACCGCGTTGCGCACGTCGCGGTCGACATTTTCCATCTGCTCCTGCGTGCAGTTCATGCGGCGTTGCAGGCGCTTGGCGGTGGCGGGGTTGGTGAGCGCTTCTTTGAGCTGCGCCTTCAGCTCGTCGATTTTGAAGCCGTACATGCGCTCGTAGTCGCGCAGCTCGTCTTGCGCCTTGTCGACGGTGTCGATCATCACGCGAATCACACCGACCATGCGGTCGATCTGCTTCTTGTTGAGCCGCATCTCCTCCAAGATCTCCATCATCTTGGTGCGCAGCTCTTTCGACTCTTCGCGCAGCTCTTTCTTCTTCACTTCAGACAGCTTCTTTTTGATCAGATCGTCGTCGATGGCCTCGGCGTCTTTAGCCACCTTGCGCATCTTGTCTAAGCTCTTGCAGATCTGCTCGATGCGGTTGAGCTCGCTCTGGTTGAGCTGCACCACGCCTGGCTGGCCGCCTTCGGCCGCGCCTTCACCTTCGACCGCTTCGACTTCGGCCTCGCTCTCGCTCTCTTGCTCCGCCGGTTCTTCAGGAGCGTCTTTCACCACTTCGCGAATGCGCAGCTTGCCCGCTTTGAGCTTGTTGCCGATGTCGAGCAGCTCGTTCACCGCGACCTTGCAGGCGAGCAACGCACGCATCACTTCTTTTTCGCCGTCTTCAATGCGCTTGGCGATTTCGACTTCACCTTCGCGGGTGAGCAGCGAAACCGAGCCCATTTTGCGCAGGTAGAGCCGAACCGGATCATTCGATTTGCCGCCCGGCTCTTCTTGCTCTTCTTTCTCTTCTTCTTTCTCGTCTTCTTCGTCGTCTTTTTCTTCGGTCGCGGCGACGGTGGGTTTGACTTCGGTCGACTCGGCGGCCTTCTGTGCGTCAACGAGCTCGATGTCGTTGTCGCCAAACATGCTCATCACGTCTTCGATTTGATCTGAAGACACCACGTCGGCCGGCAACGCGTCGTTCACTTCGTCGTACGTCAAGAAGCCCTTTTGGCGGCCCGCTTCGATCAGGTCTTTGACCTCTTTGCGCTCGCCAATCGCTTCTTCTTCAGAGATCTCTTTTTCTGCGTCGGGGTCGACTTCGGCGCCGATCATCGCTTCTTCGGCTTGCTCTTCGATTTCGTCACCGTCGACTTCGCCCGCGCCTTTGCCGCGCTTCTTCAACTTCTCGCGCGCCATCGCTGCCACTTCAGCCGACGAGGGAGCCGGCGTTGAAGGTTGCGGCGCGGGAACTTTGCCGCCCTTACCGTTCACCTTCGCCTTGAGCGCTTTTTCATCTTTCTTGAGCACCACTTTGTCTTTGGCTTTCGGGGCAACAGCCATCTTCTTGGCGGTGGGCTTGGCTTTAGGCTTCACAGTGGCCATGGTTGGGTTTTTCTCCTAGGGGAACTTTTACGAGCGTCTCGGGGCTGTTACCCCAAGACGGGTGAGAGATACAAATAACTCCTGCAAGTTCAAGTCGCACCAACCTCTCGTTTTTAAGAGGGTTCAGCACCTGCCTGGCCCAAGACTTGCCTCTTCAATTCCAACAGTTGACCGCGTTGTGACAGCAGATCGCGGGCTTCTTCACCCAATTCGGTCGACTGCGACAGCTGGGTCGTTTCATGGGTAATGCGCCGCAACTGTTCTTCAATGAACCGCACTTTGAGCTTTCGACACACTGCTGCAAAGGCCTGTTCCAACGAGAAATCATCAGTGGGTAGAACAGCTTGCGTGAGAGCGGCCTTCACCCCTGGCGCCGCATCGTACACCGCGTCTTCAGCCGGGTGGCCCGCGGCGACATGCGCAATCAGACTGCGCAGACCTGAATGCTTGAGCTCATCGGCCACTCGGTAAATGTCTTTGTTGAGCAGCTTGCGATCACGCAGCACACACGCGGCAAACAGCGCCTCTAAGGGGTCAGCAGGGCGCTCGGGGCGGGCGAAAGCCACTGTGTTGGCGCTGCCCGATTGGCCAGGGGCCGCCTTGGGCGCTGCCCGCACCGACCCAGGCGCCTTGCCGCGCAGCCCAGTTTCGAGCTCTGAGGCGGGCAGGCCGGTGTACGTCGAAAGGGCTCCAAAGAAAGCTGAACGAATCAACCCCACGGGCATGGGCGCGGCGATGGGCTTCAAGCGCTCGAGCGCCGCCATTTTTGCTTCGAAAGTAGCGCCCTTGCCCTGCGGCAGAAGCGTGGCGAACAAATGCTCGGTCAGGGTGGGGGCCGAGGCGAGCAATTGGTGCACCGCCGCCGCGCCCACTTTTCGCGCGTAGGTGTCGGGGTCTTCGCCGTCGGGCAGCACCGCGACTTTGGTCGAAGCGCCTGCCCCCAACAGCGCGGGCGCCAACCGTTCAACCGCCTTACGGCCGGCGTCGTCACCGTCGAGCAGCAACACCAGTTCTTTGGCGTCAGCCCGCTGCAGCGCCGTCAAGTGCCCCGGTGTCAACGCCGTGGAGCACAACGCCACCGCGTTCTTGACACCTGCTTGGTGCAAGCCAATGCAGTCGAAATAGCCTTCGCACAGCACCGCGCTCTTCTTCTTGCGAATCTCTTCGCGGGCCACGTCGAGCCCGTAGAGCGTTTCGCTCTTGTTGTAGAGCTTCGACTCGCGCGAGTTCAAATATTTGGGGCCGTCGTCACCCTCGAGTAACCGCCCGCCGAACGCGATGGTGCGCCCTTCGGGAGACCGAATGGGAATAATCAACCGCCCGCGAAACATGTCGTAGTAGCCGTCGCCGCGAGAGCGGGGCGCTACCAGGCCGGCTTTTTCTCCGAATGACAGCAGGCCGCGCTCGCGCAGGTGGTCAGCCAGGCCGGTCCACTCGGCTTTGGTCCACCCCAGGCCGAACTGGCGCGCCACGTCTTCGGTCACGCCACGGGTTACCAGGTACGCCCGGGCTTGGGCGCCGATGCCTGTGTCCCACAACAGGCTTTTGAAATATTCGGCCGCGGCGTCAGTGGCGTCTTTGATTTGCGAGCGCTCTTTCAAACCGGGGTCAATCGCCGCTTCTAAGTCGACCCCCGCGTCACGCGCCAAATCGCGCACCGTGTCGACGAAGGTTTTGCCGAGCAACCGCTGCACGAACGAAATGGCATCTCCGCCTGCCTGGCAACCGAAACACTTGAAACGGTGGTTCTCAGGCCAAACGTGAAACGACGGCGTCTTTTCGTTGTGAAATGGGCAACAGCCTTTGAAGCTGCGGCCCGACTTCTTTAAGGCCACGCCATGCCGGCCCATGAGCGCTACCAAATCGGTACGCTCGCGAATCTCGTCGATTTTCGACTCGGGAATCAGCACAGCACCACCAACCAGACGGCGTTCGTCACGCCTTACAGCTTGGAAAGCTGGTTTTTCACTTCTTCTGAAATCGCCTTGCCCTCGGCCTGGCCTTTGAGGCGAGGCGTCAAAATTTTCATCACCGCGCCCATGTCTTTGGCGCTCTTGGCACCGCTCTCGGTCACCGCCTTGGCCACTTCGGCGCTCAGCTGCTCGGCCGAAAGCTGCGTGGGCAAGTACGACTGCAGAATGGCGATTTCTTTCTCTTCTTTTTCGGCCAAGTCGGCGCGGCCGCCCTGCTTGAACTGCTCGAGCGAATCACGGCGCTGCTTAATCATCGTGCCCAATACGCCCATCACTCCGGCGTCATCGAGCGCGCTCGCTCCCGGCTCGACTTCTTTGTACTTCACGGCGCTCTTCGCCATGCGCAAGACATTGGTCTTGAGCTCGTCTTTGGCGCGCATCGCGTCTTTCATGTCGTCAGTCATGCGCTCTTTGAGAGTCGCCATTGCAAAGCCCTTTCAAAACACGAGACGGAGCGTCCAACGCCGTAACGAAGACGCTCCGCCCGATGAAACCAAACAAAGCCTTAAAAGTTTTTACGCAGCTTCTTCACCGCGCGCTTCTTGGCGGCGAGGGCCTTCTTCTTCTTGCGAACAGAAGGCTTTTCGTAGTGCTCGCGCTTGCGAAGCTCAGAGAGGGTACCGGCTTTCTCGTAAGCCTTCTTGAAGCGCTTGATGAACGACTCGGCGGGCTCGCCGTCTTTCACTCGAATGGTGGTCATGTCCGTCACCTCCTCACTTTTGAGGACCTGTAAGAGATTGCAAAGCCAATGTTGAAACGTGAATCAATAGAATCTGAGAACGGCTCAAACAGAATCTGACAGCCAGGCGTATCGCTGACCGCTTGCCAAAAGGCAAGCTGCTGACGCGCTGGCATTTTCGGGTGAGGGCTACGGCTTGAAGGGCGGCTTGTCGTAGCCGTTGCCGTCAGCGTCGATGAACACCGGGTTGGTGAGCGCGAATGGAATCACCCGCCTGAAGTTGCCGAGCATGTCGGGCCATGCGTCATTGAGTGGAAAGACCGATTTGTTGCCGTAAACGAAGGCCACCAGCCAGTTGTCTTCGGTCGGCGCGGGCAGGCGAAACGTCACCCGCTTGCGGTAGCGGCGATAGGTGACGCCCGAGTCTTGGGTCACATTTTCTAAGTCGCCCGCGGTGAGCGCGACATCAGCGCTGGCGGTGATGCCTGACGCCGGCCAATTGCTGTTTGCCAGGCCGTTGCATGCGACGCGCGTGGTGCTGGCCCGTGGGTTGCTCGGGGCTATGGGGCAGGTTGCGTCGTCTTGCGGCCGGTGCATGTAGAGCTCGACACGGGTAATGTCTAAGTACTCGGGCACTTGAATGTCGACGGTGACGCCCAGCCCGCGGGTGTCGGGCCCGAGCACTTCTCCCATCGTCGCTGCCGTGCCCACGGGAGCGCCATTGGCTTCGACGCGCGAAACGCTGACCACGACGAATGGGCCGTTGGTGGCGAGCGCCTGGTTGGCGTTCAGCGCAGTGGTGAGCGTGTCGGTGTTCATCGCCGCTGGGTTGTCTTGGCCCACCCGCACGAAGGTGCGCCACCCCGTGGCGAGCGCGCGCGAGTGCGTGTCAGAGGTGCCGGTGCCAGTCACCCGAAAGCCGCGTGAGAGCAAGGTGAACCAGTCGTTGAAGCGGGCCTTGGCGGCCACTGACGTGACGTCGAAGAGGTCTTCTCCGCTGTTGAGCACCTCCATGGCGTTGAAGCCGTAGCCAAGCAATTGGGTGTTGTCGGCAGTGGCGTCGGGGGCGGGCGCCATGCGGAACTGGGCGGGGTCGGCGTGGGTCGCGAAGGTGTCGGTGTCGGCCTTTAGCCAAGTGAGGCCGCCCAAGTTGCCGCGAGGGTGGTTGAACTGCACGGTCTTCGCGCCGCGTGTTTTGGCGGCCTCGAAAATCAGGCGCGGGCTCAACGTTGCAGAATCTGCTCCTGCCCAATCGACGGCCCCTCCGTTAATGGCGTCGGCCGGGTCGCGGTTGATGGGAAAGAGGTTGTAATGGCCAAAGTCCATCGGGGAGGCTTCTTCGCCGGCGATGGTGGCGAGAAAAGGCGTAAGGCCCGTTTGCGCAATCACCGCGCTGTAGTCGGTGACGTAGTCGTGGTCAGTCGCCACCATGACTTCGACGCCGTCGGCGGCGAACGACAGGGCACGGGTGGCGTTGTCGACGATGCTGTCGGGGCTGTTCACCGCGTGCACGTGAAAGTCGGCGCTCAAATAACCTTGGGTGTCGAGTACCCGGGCGAGTACGGCATTCACCGTGCCATCGGCCGCGCGCAGGTCGACGGTTTGCGGCACACCGTTGTTGGGGTGCAGTGAATATTCAGGGCCGCGGCTCACCCACACCTGGTAGCGCGCGGGAGGCAGCGCGAAGGTGGCAGTACCACTTGCGGGCACGAAGTCGAGCAGCTGCACCGTGGGGTTGATGGGGTCTTTGGGCGTGTCTTGGTATTTCACCAACATCGCTTGCGTCACCGGGCACTGGCCGCTCTCGCACATCACTGTGACTTTGGCGGGCATGGCGCCCCCGTTGGCTTCGCGCACGTTGACCGTGAGGTGCCGCGGCGGCGTGAGCGTGAAGTCAGCCGGCACCGTGGTGTCGGCGATGACGCTCACCATTTGCTCCGGGCTCGGTAAATGGCCCAACGCCCAGGCGCTCACGCTGTAGGTTTTGACCGCGAGCGCGACAGTGTAATGACCGGCCGCATCGGTGGTGGCTACTGACGCGACGCCTGAAGAAGTGGTGAAAGCGACACGCGCACCTGCCACAGGCTGGCCTGCCTCGGTGACGGTGCCGGCGACGTTGCCGGGCCGGGCGGTGGTGAGGCGTGAGCGAGAAGTCTCAATCAACGAGCTTAAGTCGGCCAGGTCTTTGCCCACCCAAAAGTCGCGCACCAGCACTCCAGCGCCCCGGGGGGTGAGCCGCAGCTCGCCGTCGCGCGTGCCCGCGTTGGGGTTAAACCAACTCAGCAGCCCTGGCAGCCCTGGTGCGCCGACGATGCTGCCGGTAATGCCGGCGACCGACATGGTGGCATTCTGGCTTTCGGGGGTGAGGCCCAAGCCCACCGAATAGGGCGCGTAGCCGTACGCCACGCCTTGGCCGAGGTAACCAAACCACGGCATGCGGTCGATACCGAAGCAACTGCCGCCGTAACCGAAGCCACCCGTGCACGCCTGCGGGTTGAACAGCTCGAGCAAATAGCCAGGGTCAACCAAGTCACCCACGGCCAAGGTTTGCACCGCGGTGTTGGAAAGGTTGCAGAACGCGGTGATGAAGCGCAGCCGCTGTTCTCCCGGGTTGAGCACGAAGTAATTCGTCACCAGCAGGGGCACCTTCGTGTACGGGTCAGCCGCTGGTGACTGCCCCAACGTGTCGCGAAACTGGTTGCGCAACGAGATGAAGTCGTTGGCGGTGTCGGGCCCGGTGATGGCGAGCACCGCGGCGCTGCCGTCACTGCCGTCGTTTAAAATCTCGAGCTGTTGCGGGTCTAACGTGCGGCCGAAGTTGTAGAAAAGGCCGACTTCGCCCAATTGGTCTTGCCCTGCGCCAGCACGCACCAAGTCAGCGTCGATGATTGTGCCGCCAAAAGGTTGTGGGCCAATGTGCCGGTCTTTGCCCTGTACGATGACGCGAATTTTGTCGTTCGAAAGAAGGTAGTCGCCCACTTTGCCATGCGCGGTGGGGCCGCCGATGAGGTCAGCCGCTTGTGTCACCGCTCGCAGCTGGGCGGTGCCCGAACCGCTGTTGTCGATGTACCGGTTCAAGTCAGCCGGGCAGTGCACCAGCATGCCGCCGTCGCCGGGGGGCGTGCCGCCATCGCCTCCGTCAGGCGGCTCTTCAAAGGTGCAGTGGCACGCGGTGAGGCACAGCGAGACTGTGAGATGCGCCCAGCGCAGACGATTCATCGATGGCAGAAAACACCCTTCAAACGGCCATGGTGGGGAGGCCCACGGAGAATAGCAACTCTCTAGCCCGGGCGCAGGGCCTTGCGCAGCGAGCCAAACGCGGCCGACCACAAGTTGACTTCATGCTTGGTGGCCTTGCCGCGAATCAGTGGCGAGAGCAGGGGGCCGGTACCGGCGTGGTCGCCTCCTCGAAGAAACCCCGAAGTCGACAACGTCTCGCCCATCATTTTTTCTAACGTGCGCAGGGCGGCGTCGTCGGCCAACGCCGGCCCGGGAGGTGCAGCAAAAGGCGTCACCGCCATGCTCCATTCATAGGCATAGGCGAGCACCGCCTGCGCCAAGTTGAGCGACGGTTGATCAACATGCGAGGGAATGAACGAGAGTGCGTGGCACTGCTTCAAGTCGTCGTTGCTCAAGCCACTGCGCTCGTCGCCGAAAACCAGCCCCACCGTACGCTCGCCGTCGCGGGCCTGCTCGGCGAAATCGCGCGCGGTGAGCCGGCGCTGCCCTTCGACGCGGCGCATGGTGGTGCCCACCACCCAATGACAGTCGGCCACGGCTTCTTCCAGCGTTTCGACCAGGCGCACTTCTTCGAGCAACTCGCCCGCCTTCACCGCCAGCCGGTGCATGCCAGGCGCTTCGAGCAACTTGGGGTTGGGCGACACCACCACCCAATCGGTGAGGCCGAAATTCTTCATCGCCCGGGCAATGGCGCCCAGGTTGTCGGCATTGCGAGGCCGCAAGAGAACGATGCGCAAAGCGCTCATGGTTGGCCGCTTGTAACAAATGGTCTAAAGCCGTCGGTCGCTTTCTTTTCCGCAGGAGCCTTCGCTTGGCCCCCAGACCTTTGTTGCACACCATGGTCGCGCAGCGTGCCGTTTCGCTGGCTGACCAATTCAACCAGCTTTACGCCGAGCTGCGCTTGAGCCCGGGGTACCGGGTCGACATGACAGCTCCCTCGGGGCCATCGACCGGTTCGGGCGCTCAGGCGTTGCAACACATTCGCCTCTTTTCGCCGACGGGTGCCGCGCCGCTCTTGATGGGCAATGTCGACACCAGCGCCAAGAAAAGCGTGCTGCGCACCTGGGCGTGTTTGAAGCAAATGCACGGGCAGCGCTCGGGTGAGGCATTCGAATTGGTCGAAGCCGAATACGTGAAATTTTTAGAGCGGGTGCAGAGGCATTTTTCAGTGTTGCAAATTTCAGTGAGCATCGAAGACGCCAAGCCGTTGTCGGCTCCGCTTGCTCTGACCGAAAAAGAGGCTCTGGTAGCAACCACCCCCTCGATGACCGACGTGGCCGCTGCGTTTCCCAACAGCAGCCTGCTCTTTAACAACTCATTTTGGGTGGGGCTGGTGTCGGGCATTTTGCTCGGTGGTTTGATGGCCGTGTTCGTAATGCGTGCGGTGGCGAAATGAACACTGCCCCCGCCACGTTGCGCGCGCCCAGCTTGTTCATCATGTCGCCGCTCAAAGACGGGCTCTTCTTCTTCGCCAGCGTGAGCGCGGTGTTGATTGCCTGGCTTTGTGCCGCGGCGTTCAACATCAACAGCTTTTACATTTTGGGCGCGGTGGCGGTGGTGAGTAACGGGCCGCACCTCATCTCGACGTGGACGCGGGTGTACTTCGATTCGCGCGAGTGGAAAGCCCGGCCGCTGCATCTCATTGGAGTGCCGTTGCTCATCGCCGCGGCAGTGGCAGTGGTGAGCTTGACGCTTGGCTACACCGGCGCGCGGGTGCTCAATTCAGCGATTCTCTATTGGGCGACGTGGCATTTCGTGGCGCAGAACTGGGGCATCTTGCGCATTTATCAACTGCGTTCAGGCGAGCCGCTCACTTCGCCTGCGTTGCGCGTCGAAAAATGGGTGCTCTTTCTCTTCGTGCTCTGGTGCCTGCTGTTTCGCATGTACACCGGGCCCAGAACCCTGTTTGGCACCGAAGTGTTTTTCGTGATTCTGCCGTTGCCGCTGATTCACGGGTTGTGGGGCGCGATTTTGTTTTTGGTCGCCATTTACGCACAGCACCGGTGGCAAACGCGTGCCGAGCCGTACGCCAAAGCCGCGGGGTTGCGCGCCGGGTTTCTCGCCTGCGCATGGGTGGGTTTCTTCGTGCCGTTTCAGCTCATCACCACAGACGACACGTCAGCGTTCGCCGCTGCTGCGTGCTGGCACGGCTTTCAGTATTTGGGCATCGTGCGCCACTACCACGTGAGTACGTGGAAGGGCGGCGTGGTACCCCAGGCGCGCGTCATCAGCTGGCTCTCGCAACCGGGAGCGCTTCGCGGCGCGCTCTACTTTGCGTTTCTGCTCGCGCTCGCCGGCGTGGTGTACGGCATCATTTTCCTAGGCTCACTCGCCACCCAAGGCACCCAGTGGGACTTCACCGCCTGGGCCGCCGTGGTGTGGATCTCGCTGACCCTGTCTCACTACTACTTGGACGGCATCATTTGGAAGCTGCGCAAACCCGAGCTCGCGCAGCGCGTCGGCGCGGTGGCCGTACCCGCTTAGAAAATCAGCCCGATGCCGGCGTAGGGGCCCGAGAACAACTCGGTGTGGTCAACCCCGTCGACCATGCCGTTGTCGCTCAGCAGTTGTGCGCGGTACCCGGCTCGGAGCTGCAGAATGCCCAGCTCAACGCCCATGCCGGCGCGTAAATCGAGCTGTTGGTAGGGCAGCGGAGTCCACGTCGCTGACGCTTCGAAAGAAACGAAGCTCACATTGAGCAACCCCGACACGCCGACGGTGGGGCCGACCATCAGCACGTCAGGCGTGTTGGCGATGTCAGCACCGCCTTCGAGCCGAAAGCGCCCAGCGGGCCCCGAGACCAGCGCATAGGTCAAACGCGCCGAAGCGGTTTGCATGGTGTCGAGGTGACCCGAGCCGTCAAGTGAACGCAGCCCCCAGTGGTAGCCCTGGGCGATGAACCCCCAGCGTCTTTCTTCGAACGCCGCGGTGGCTCCCACGTTGCCGCCCTGCGGGAAGAAATGACCTTCCAACCCGACAGCCACGCGACCTTCACGTTGCTCTTCGACGGTGCTCACTTGCTGCGGTGCCGGCTCGACATATTGCGGCGCGTAGCGAGGCGCGTCGTCGACGTATACCGGAGGTGCCACGTAGTACGGGTACGTCGAGTAGTAGCCACGCGTGTAATAGCGCTGCCGGTAATAGGGGCGCACGCGAATGTGGCCATGGTCGCGCACGGGTTCGGCCGGCGTGACCGACGAAGTGTTGTGCGAGCTGTCGTTGCTCGATTGGCCCACGCTCGACGTGCTGTGGGCGCCACCGCTCGGGGTCGCTGAAGGAGCGTTGTTTGACGGGGGGGCGTTGTTGTCGCTGCGCCGGCCGAAACGACCCGCCGCGTCGGCGTGGGAGCCGAACAACACAGCCGCTAACAGCAGACCTGCACCGAGCTTGGAAAACATGGTGTCCTCACGAATGAAATAACCGTCAAAACAGACCTTTATTTGCCGGCGGTATTCATTGGCTTCACCCAAATGTCCGTAGAGACTGGCGTTTGGAGAGCTGCCGATGCCCGAACTTCCAGACCTTGCGGTGTATCTCGAAGCGATGGGCCGCCGCATCGACGGCCAGGTGCTGCTCGGGGTGCGGTTGGGCAGCCCCTTCGTGGTGCGCTCGGTCGACCCTCCCATGTCGTCAGTGCACGGTAAAAAAGTGAAGGAGCTGCGCCGAATCGGCAAACGCCTGGTGCTGGGCCTCGAAGGCGAGCTGTTTATCGTCATTCACTTGATGGTGGCCGGGCGGCTGCATTGGAAACCAGTGGGTGCCAAGTTGGCTGGGCGCGCGGCGTTGGCGGCGTTCGATTTTCCCGACGGCACGCTGACGCTCACTGAGGTCAGCACCAAGAAGCGCGCGTCGATTCACGTGGTGAAGGGCGAAGCGGCGCTGGCGCAGTTTTCACGCGGCGGTCTAGAAGTCATGAGCGCTACCCTCGCGCAATTTCGCGAACGGCTGGTGCTCGAGAGCCACACGTTGAAACGCACGCTGACTGACCCGCGCCTGTTTTCGGCCATCGGCAACGCGTATTCAGACGAGATTTTGCACCGCGCCCGGTTGTCGCCCGTGAAGCTGTCGCGCACGTTGAACGACGACGAAGTGTCGCGTTTGTACGACGCGGTGCGTGTTGTGCTTACCGAGTGGACCCACATTTTGTCCAAAGAAGCGGGCGATGATTTCCCCGAGAAGGTGACGGCGTTTCGTCCTCAAATGGCGGTGCACGGGCGGTACAAGCAGCCGTGCCCGGTGTGCGGTTCACCGGTGCAGCGCATTGTGCATGCTGAAAATGAAACCAATTACTGCGCCACTTGCCAAACGGGCGGCAAGCTGCTCGCCGACCGTTCGCTGTCACGGTTGCTCAAGGAAGACTGGCCCAAGACACTGGAAGAGCTCGAGGAATATGTGGCCTCGCGCGGTACGTCACGCTAACTCCTCAGATTCTCAGCACCGATAACTCTGAAATCTGGCTGAAATCGCCTGCCAAAGTAGGAGCCGGCCTGTTTTGGCGGCCAGGCATCGGGAGGGAGGGGGACTCGAGTGCCTTGAAGAGCATCTAAGATGTAGTAATGTGCTCTTAAGAGCAATTTTGTGACGGCGAAGAACGCACTGACCAGCCAGCCTCCTCATATGATTGAGCAGGCGCTTAGACGTTTGGGCGGTAACCTTAAGGTCGCGCGCCTTCGCCGAGGCCTGACGGTTAGGCAGGTGGCCGAGAAGATAGGCACGGGTATTCGTGCCGTGCGCGATGCTGAGAAGGGCAAGCCGTCTACCTCGGTCTCGGTGTACCTCGCGCTGCTGTGGCTGTTCGGGTTGATGGCCGAAGTCGAGCTGCTCGCCGACCCCGGCCGCGACGCCGAAGGGTTGAGCCTGGCCCTCAGGCGTGAACGAACCCGGGCCCGCCCCTCTGAAGGCCTCGACAATGAGTTCTAAAAATGAGTTCTAAAACGGGCCCGTCGAGTTGCTTCGTCTACATCACGTTGCCGGGCCAGACCGTACCCGTCACGGCGGCTCGCTTTGAGCTGACGACGACGCGCCAGGGAGAACCGCTCGGCCGGTTGGTCTACGGCAAGAGCTACCTAGCGCGGCAAGACGCTGTTCCGCTTGAGCCCCTCGAGCTGCCGCTCTTGGAGCGCACCTTCGAGACTACCCAACTCAGCGGCGTCTTCGGTGCACTGCGAGACGCCAGCCCCGACTTCTGGGGTCGCCGAATCATCGAGCGCCACGCAGGCAAGCCAATGCTCTCTGAGCTCGATTACCTGCTCCATTCGCCCGATGACCGGGCTGGCGCGCTGGCCTTTGGCCTGGGGGCGACGCCTCCGCCACCGCTGCGAAAGTACAATCAGACGCTCGATCTTCAGCACCTCCAGGCGCTCGCCGACGCCATTCTCGTAGATGAGAGCGAAGCTGGCCCTGCCGCCGCGCAGGTCGAAGCGCTCTTGCTGGTTGGCACCTCGATGGGTGGCGCCCGGCCCAAGACAGTGGTCGAAGACGGCGAAGGGCTCTGGCTTGCGAAGTTCAATCGACCCGATGACAAATGGAACAGCGCCCGCGTCGAGCACGCGATGTTGGTGCTTGCTTCCGAGTGCGGCGTGCAGGCGGCTGCCAGCCGAATCGTCAGCGTCGCTGGGCGTGACGTGCTGCTCGTCAAGCGCTTCGATCGGCAGAAGACCGAGGCAGGCTACCTGCGCGCGAGAATGGTCAGCGCGCTGACGCTGCTGCGTGCCGATGAGACGCCGAGCTTGCGCGGGCGCTGGTCTTATCTCGAATTCGTCGAGGCGCTGCGGCGGGCGAGCGGCTCGGCACAGCGCGACGCGCACGAGCTCTTTAGACGGGCGTGTTTCAATGCGCTCATTTCGAATACCGATGATCACCCTCGAAACCACGCGTTGGTGGCGATGGGCCGAGAGTGGGGTATCTCACCCGCGTACGACTTGACCCCCACGCCGCACGTCAGCGCCGAGCGCCGAGATCTGGCGATGGTCGCCGGTGACGCGGGGCGCTGGGCGAACGCACAGAACCTGCTGTCTCAGGCGCCGCGGTTCTTGCTGACCAACGAGCAGGCGACAGCCCTCATCAACGATGTCGAAACCAAGGTTCGCGAGCGCTGGTATACCGTCGCCCGTCGAGTCGGCGTCACAGAGCGTGACTGCCACACCATTGCCGGAGCATTCAGCTACCCCGGCTTTCGGCTGACTGCTCAGTTCAGCTGATTTTTGCTCAACCGCATCACCGCGCCATCGGCGTTGTGCCAAAGGCGTTCTGCGTCGAGGGTACCGTCACGCACTTTTTGCGGCGCGCTGGTAGAGACCAGCGGCAGTTTAGGTGCTGCTGATCTCCTTGGTGGGTTAACGACTGGCCTAAAGATGCTCGAAGAGCCCTGAGGAATATGTGGCCTCGCGCGGTACGTCACGCTAACTTTTGCACCCCACATGAGCCCCCGCGCTGCCGTTCGTTTCGTCAGTTGCCTGCTGGTGTTGCTCGCCGGTGAGGCCTTTTCAGCAGAGAAAACCTTGTGGCTGGTTCGCCCGCTCTACCCGGGCCAAGAAGCGTTGGTCGGCAAGACCGAGCAAGCCCTTGACAAGCTGATACCCCCCGAGGGCCGCGGGGTCGAAATCATTGGCCGCAAAGAATTGGCCGCTGCGCTGAAAGGCAAAAAGGTCGACGAAATTCCCTGCTTGTCGGGCAGCGCGCCGTGCGCCGACCCCATTAGCTCGTTGGTGAGCAACTTGGGTTTCGAGCGCGTGGTGTTGGTGAAGGGCGGCCAAGACGAGAACGGCTACAAGTTTCAGGTGGTGAGCTTCAAGCCGGCCACGGGCGAGACGAACCCCGCCACGGGCTCGGGCTCGAATTTAGAAAAGGCACTCTTGGGCGCGCTGGTCAAAGTGGTGCCGCTCGCCTCGACGTTAGACGTGCGCAGCACGCCCGCCGGCGCCACCGTTTTTGTCGATGACTTGAAGGTGGGTACCACGCCTCTTTCTACGCAGGTGTTGCCGGGCGAGCATGTGATTCGGCTCGACTTGAAGCTGCACCAAGGCATTGAAGAGACCACCGTCATACCGGTGAGAGGCAGCGCCCGGTTTGACCGGGTGCTCGAAAAAGTCGCGGCGCGGTTGGTGGTGTCGGCCACGCCTCCGGGTACGGTGATTGAGCTCGATGGCCAGGTGTTGGGCAAAGACCGGGTTGACCGTGGCGTGCAACCTGGCGCGCACACATTGCGGCTCACCGCTGATGAGCACAAAGCCTTCGAGCAACGGCTCGACATCAAGGCTGACGAGCAAGTCATCGTCAACCAAGCGCTCGAGCCGGTGAACGGCGAAGGCGTCAAGGCGATGGTGGTGCAGGTGCCCGGCCAGGCGAGCCCGGTGGTGGTGGCCGTGGCGACCGCGCCGCCCAAACCGCCGACTGACACCGAGCTCAACTATGGGCGCACGTCGTATTTTCAAGTGGGGTTGGAGACAGGGCGTCTGACGCGCCCGTATCTCATTGGCCGTCGTGGCACCAACCCCGAATGGGGCCGCAGCGATAAAATTCTCGACACCGGCGGAGACCCGATGCTGATTGGCGCCAGCCTCGAATACGGCATTTTCGGCAAGTACTTCGGCGTCACGGTGTTCGGCATGTCGTACCTGACCAACCTCTCGAAGTGGAACCTCAGCACCAACTGGGACGTCGGCCGCAGCACCTATGAGCAAGACGAGCTGGGCAACACGCTGCCTGAATTTCCCGGCAAAATTCACCTGCTGACGTTGAGGGTGTTGCAGCCACAGCTGCGGGTGGCCGTGTGGCGATTCATGTTTTCAGCGCAAGTGGGCCTCGACGTGCGTTTGGGTCAAATCGTCGACACCACGACGCCCACCTTCTACGAAAATGGCTTCTTGATTACCGACCTGATGGTTTCAGGTCGCGCCAACGTGCGTTTTTACGTCGCGGGTGGCTTCTATCTCTATGGCTCGTACTATTACTCGCAATATCTCATCGGGTGGACCAACGCCGCCGGTAGCAAGAGCGGCAGCTCGCACGGTTTGGACACGGGGGTGGGTTATGGCTTCTAAATTCGCGCTCCTCGCCATGGTGTGGGCGGTAGCTGCGCAGGCCGAGCCCTTGGTGGGCAAAGGCGTGGGCGACGCCGATGCCTTGGTGTCTGAAGCCACCAAGCTCTACAACAAGAAGCAGTACGCCAAAGCGGCCGACCTGTTCACCAGAGCCACGCGCGCCAACCCCGCCCCCTTGAGCCCGTATTTGCAGCTGGGCCGCTCGCTGCTCGCTGCCAAGCAGGTTCAACGCGCTTGCTACGTGTACCGGGTGTACTTGAAAGCCGCTCCCGAAACACCCGAGCGCAAGAAGGCCCAGGCCGAATCAGAGCAGTGCGAGCGGCAATTGAAGGTGGCGAAGAACCAGCCTCCCGACATGGGGCCGAAATATGTCGACAGCAAAGCCACGTTTTATGCCGCGCTCGAAAAGGGCGAATTGGTGGGCGCCAACAGCGCGTCAGAATCTCTCCAGAGCTTGGTGCGCGACGGCTTCGTGGGCCCAGAGCTCGGTGAAATGGCCAACAAGCTGGCCGACGCTGCCGCCGCGCAGGCCGACGCAATTCACAACGACGCGATGAAAGAGAAAGTCGCCACCGAGCGCCTGCGCCAAGCGCAACCTCTGTACAAAGTGGTTCAAGACTTGGGCCGGGTGCCCGACGGGGGTCGGAGCGATTTCTTAGAAGGTTTGGCTGCGCTGCAAGACAAAGAATATCGCAAAGCTGAAACTGCTTTTTCTGCGGCCGCCAAGGCGTCGCCGTCGAACAAGGAGTACCACTTCTACCGCGGGCTCGCGCTCTTTCAGGCAGGCGACAAAGTGGGAGCGCTCAAGGTGCTCGATGAGAACCTGAAGGCTGACCCGCGTACCGAGGTGTTGCGGGTGTCGCTGGCTGTCTCGCAGTCGTCTGAAAACGGCGCCGCCGAGCTTGAAAAGCTGCTCTTCAACGCTCGGTACACCTTCGACAAATAACGGCGGTAGAGTGAGCGCCTCACCTCTTTATGGCCCTCTACATTTGTCAGCGCTGCGGCGTCGAGCACACCCAGTGGGACGGTAAATGCCCCGACTGCGGCAACACTGAAAGCATTGCCTTGAACCAAGGTGGCACGGCTGATCGCATGATTGGCCGGGTGGTGAAGGGCAAGTACCGCATCGTGCAGAAGCTGGGGCAGGGCGGCATGGGCGCGGTGTACTTGGCCGAACAAATGGGCATCGGCCACCAAGTGGCGCTCAAATTTTTGAAGACTGAATTTTCGAACGACACCGAAATCGCTCGGCGCTTCATGAATGAAGCAAAGAGCTACGCGTTGGTGGCGCACCCCAACGCGGTGACGTTTCACGACTTTGGCCAAGATGAAGACGGCAACCTCTTCATCGCCATGGAATACCTAAACGGCATTGACTTGAAGCGACACATTCAAGAGCAGCGCCGTTTGCCGTTGGGTGAAGCGGCCGACATCGTGTTGCAAGTGGCCGACGTGCTCGCCAACGCGCATTCAAAGGGCATCGTGCACCGCGACTTGAAGCCCGAGAACATCATGCTGCGCAAAGGCATGCGGGGCATTCACGCCAAGGTGCTCGACTTCGGCATTGCCCGGCTGCTCGGTGAATCGACCAAGCTCACCATGGCGGGAGCGATTGCCGGCACGCCGCGGTACATGGCTCCCGAGCAGGTCGAAGGCGGTGAGGTTGACCACCGCGCCGACATTTATGCCTTGGGCATCGTTTTTTACGAGTGCCTCACCGGTATTCAGCCCTTCGATGGCGCCACCATTGGCGACATTTTGCGTGCGCAGGTCAACAAGCCAATGCCGACGTTGCAAATGGCCGCTCCCGATTTGGACTACCCAGACATCGAGCGCATCGTGCAACAGGCGTGCGCCAAGTCGCCCAAAGAGCGCTTTCACGACATGTTCGAGTTCGCTACCCAGCTGTCGAAGGCGATACCCACCCAGGCGGGCCGCCTGACGCCGTTTTCGTCGCCCGCCGTGCCATTGCCAATGCGCAACGAAGCCGACTTAGACGGCCATTCGGCGACGTTGATGCGCGGTGCGAGCGCGATTGGGGTGGTGCCGAAAGCGGGCGCTCACACGCAGATGGCGCCCGAGGCGGGAGGTGCGACAGAGCCCGCCGGTGTGGCGTTGAACCGCTCCTTGAAGTTGGAGCCGGTGCCGGTGCCCACGCCGGCACCGAAGAGCAAAATGCCATGGGTGTTGCTTGGCGCGGCGGTAGCGGCAGCGGGCGGGGTGGCGCTTTGGGTGAGCCTGCAGAAGACCGATGTACCGCCTGCCGAGACGACGAAGAAAGCCGATTTGCCGGTGGTGAAAGCCGACCCCGTGTTGAAGCCAGTGGTGGCCGACATTCCCGAGACGCTGAGCAACCAGCAAGAGCAGAACGCGCTCGAGAGCCTGGGGCGGGCCAACACCGAGTTCAAATTGGGCAACCTCGATGAGGCGAAAATCAGGCTCGACGCTATTCCCCGCAACAGCCGTTCGCGCTTTGACGCCGACGCGGTCGACAGCCGCATCAAGCTCATCGAGCAGACTTTGCGTGAAGCCAAAACGCAGGTGGCTTCGGGCCGCTGCGCCGAAGCGATACCGTTGTTCAAAAAAGTGCTGAACCTGAACGAGAAGGTTCGCGACGCTCAAGCAGGGTTGGCCGGGTGCCAGCGGGCCAAGCTGCCCGACACGATGGAATGAGCCCCGCCAAGTCTCCGATTACGCCTGGTGGGCCGTTGTCGACGGCGGTGGTGGCGCTGTTTGTCAGGTGGTTGCGGTGGTTGTCTCCCGCGTCGCGTGATGCGTTGGCGCGTTTTGCCGGCAGCTTGGCGTGGCGGCTCGGTATTCGCCGCGGCGTGGCGCTCGACAATTTGCGGCACGCTTTCCCCGAGAAGGCCGAAGACGAGCGCCGGGCCATCGCCAAAGGGGCGTACGTCAGCCTCACCCGCGCGGTGCTCGAGAGCGTCACTTCAGACCTCGTTCCCGACGCGACATTGAGCGGCGCGAATGGGGGGCCGTTGGAGGCGGTGCTCAAGTCGAAGACCGGTGTGCTGCTCGCCTCGGCGCACTTGGGCAGTTGGGAGCTGTTTGCCGAAGTGATGTCGCGCCGGGGCTACCCATTTAATGCGGTGGTGAGGCCGCTCAAGGGCGCTTTCAACGCCTACATCGTCGAAAGCCGCCGCAAAGCAGGCATCGAGTTGATTTTGCCCAAGGGCGCAGTGGCCAGCGTTACCGAAGCGGTTTCGCGCGGTGAAACGGTGGTGCAGTTGGTCGACCAGTCGGTGCCCGGCAATAAAGGTGTCTTTGTGCCGTTTTTCGGGAGGCTGGCTTCGACGACTCCAGCGCTTTCGACGGTGGCTTTGCGTACGGGCAAGCCGCTCTTCGTGGTGCTGTCGGTGCGAGAAAACAATGGCCTGCGCATGTTCGTCGAAGGCCCGGTGCCGATGCCGAACACCGGCGATGCGCGCCGTGATGTCGCCGCGCAGGTGGCCGCTACCACGCAGATTATCGAGCGTTACGTGCGGCGTTACCCTGAGCAATGGTTGTGGCTGCACCGCAGGTGGAAAGAAAAGCCGCCTCCAGAA
>JAIBBR010000103.1 GCA_019694575.1 Myxococcaceae bacterium | reverse complement strand
CCCGGGGTTGACAGCAGGGCGACGGCGGTTAGTTTAAACCCCGTCATGAGCAACCCAGCACACGAGAGAGAGTCGACCCACAAGGTCACTGATCGCCGGCATTTCGACGCGGAGGGCAACGTGCGCGAGACCGAGGGCACTGACGAGCGGCCGCCAGAGCCGAACGCGGAGGCTGATGAAACGCCTCACCGTGAACGACAATTGGCCGAGCAGCTCGATGCCGCGCGCAAGCGCATTGACGAGTTGGCCCGGGCGTATCAATCGTCAGAGCGTGATCGCGAAGATTTCAAGCAGCGCATCACCCGTGAACGCGAGCGCATGATCGACGTCGAGAAAGGCAACGTGGCCCTGGTGCTGATTGAAGCGCTCGACGAGCTCGACTTGGTGGTAGCCAACGCCGCTGATTCAGCGCTGACGCGCGGCGTGAAGTTGGTGCGCGAAAACGTGCTCAAAAAGCTGCGGGCGACAGGTGTCGAGCCAATGTCGCTCGAAGGCAAACCGTATGATCCCAATTTGGCCGAAGCGGTCGACATGGAGCTCACCGCCCACGCTGACGACGATCAGAAGGTTTCTCAAGTAATTCGCGCAGGCTATGTCTACAAAGACCGCGTGGTGCGGCCGGCCCGGGTGAAGGTGTCTCGGTACGTTACGCCGGCGCAAGCGTAAGCAAGCCAAGTTCAACACTGGCAACGAGCCTGCGAAGAAGCGGTACGCCTGCTCGTGGGGCGAGCAAAAAAGCCTTTTCTCACTGTCGCCAGTTCTTCACCCATGCGTGATACTTGGGCTCAACTTGCCTCTCGCAAAGGGTACGACGTGGCGAAATCTCCGAAAGCGTTGCTCAAAGGGTTAATGCCTCCCGCCGCGTGGGAAGCAGCCCGGCAGGTGCGGGCGTCGTTGCGCACGGCTGATCATGGTTGGCGCGTCGCTGAAGGAGGCACGCGCGCCTTCGACAAAGCCAACACCGACTGGGACAGCGATGAAGTGGCCAAGGCCTATGAGCGCCGGTGGCCGCTGTTTGAGCGGGTGCGGGGCTCGTCAGTGCCTTTGGTGTTTGCTTCTGAAGAAGAGTCGCTTTCATTCAACCCCGAGCGCGACGTGCCGTCACCGAGCACGCTGTTTCGTCACAACGCGCTGCTCGGGCTGGTCTACGCGGTCAGCCGGGCTTCGCGGCAGAGGGGCTCGCTCAAGCTGCTCGACTGGGGCGGCGGCGTGGGCCACCAATACGGTCTGCTGCGTGCGTTGTTGCCCGATATTGCGCTCGACTACACCTGCTTTGACTTGCCGGTCTCGGTGAGGCTGGGGGGTAAGCGTTTTCCCGAGGCGCGCTTTACGTCTGACCTGAAGTGCTTGGAGCAGAAGTACGACATGATCGTCGCCAATGGCTCGCTCCATTACTTTCCCCAGTGGAGTGAAGTGACGCGCCAAATGACCGTCGCGGCGACAGGCTTTCTCTTCATCACCATGTTGCCGGTCATTCTCGATGCCGATTCGTGTGTGATGATTCAGCAGTGGACCAACCCCGACGGCAGCCGCTATGCCGGCCCCGAATGGTTCATTTCTCGACGGGAGCTGATTGAACTTTGTGAACGCGAAAAGTTTCGCTTGGAGCGTGAGTTGGTGTGCGGCTATTCGCCGGAAATTTCAGGTTTCACCACCGACTACCGCGGCTTTCTTTTCGAGCGGGCGAATGCGCGTTGATGAAGTGACGCGGTGTTTTCGCGGGCCGCTCTGTTTGGCCGTGCTGCTGCTGGCCAAAAGCGCGCTGGCCGACGATGCTGAAGCCTGGGTGCGCGAGCGCATCGCTGAACAGCGCGCGGCGTTGAAGGCGCGTGCAGCGGCAGCCGATGACAGCAGAGCCGATGTCGCGGCAGTGCCGCAGCCCAACCGGGGCACTGCGCTGTGGCGCGAGCGTGCGCCTGACGCGGGAGCTCCCAACTTCGAGCTCCCCACGTCGATGTCGTTTGCGCCGCTGGTGAAAGCGGTGCGGCCCGGGGTGGTGAATGTGAGCACCACCGGAGCCGCAGCGACGCGCTCATTGGGGTCGGGCTTCGTGATTTCAGCCGAAGGGTTGGTTGTCACCAACAACCACGTGATTGAGCGCGCCGCAGTGATTCGGGTGCGCCTGGCCGATGGGCGGCAGTTTGAAGCTGACGTGGTGGGGCAAGACTCTGCGACTGACTTGGCGTTGTTGCGGCTTCGCGGCACGCGCGGCGCGCAGCTGCCGTCGGTATTCTTAGGCGACTCCGACAAGCTCGAGGTGGGCGATTGGGTGGTGGCAATTGGCAATCCTTTCGGCCTCGACATGTCAGTAACCCACGGCATCATTTCGGCACGCGAGCGGGTGATCGGCGTCAGCCAGTTCGACGACTTCATTCAAACCAACGCGTTGATCAACCCTGGCAATTCGGGCGGGCCGCTGTTCAATCTGCGCGGCGAGGTGGTGGGAGTGACGACGGCGGTGATCAGTCAAGGGCAAGGCATTGGTTTCGCGGTGCCCATCAACCTGGTGAAAGACCTGCTGCCCAACCTGCTGGTGAACGGCAAACCGGCGCGCGCGTGGCTGGGTATCAACATCAGTGAAGAGAGTGACGGTTCGGGGCGGCTGCCGACCATCACCGAGGTGTACCCTGAGAGCCCGGCGCAGAAGGCGGGGTTGAAGACCGGTGATCGCATCGTGGCGGTGAACGGGCGCCCGGCCGAATCATATGCGCAGCTGTTGCGGCGCATCGCTTTGCTGGTGCCCGGCACGCAGGTGAAGTTGAAGGTGCTGCGGGCGGGGCGCGAGCTCGAAATCGAGGTGACGCTGATACCGCGGCCGTCGGAGGCGGCGTTGGCGTCGATGCCGCGGTTAAACCCAGACGCGGCCGATCGCTGGGGTGTGAAGCTCGCGCAAGCGCAGCAGGGCGTGTTGATTGAGTCGATCGATCGCGAGGGGCGGGGCGCACAAGCGGGCTTGAAAGAAGGCGATGTGATCGTCGAGGTGAATGGCCAGCGGGTGATGAGCCCCAACGCGGTTGAGCGCGCCATCGCCAACGGCTCGAGCGAAGACGTGTTGCTCAAAGTACAGCGCGGCAGTGGCTCACAGTTGGTCGCGATTCACCGCTGACACCAGTCACCTATTACTGAATGTTCCAGCCGGCACCGTCTTCACGCGAGGGCGCCGCGCGCAGGCCCAAGTCGAAGCTGACCGAGACGCGATCGTCGGCGCGAATGAAATAGAAAAACCGCGGGGCTTCAAGCCCGTAGCTCGCCAAGCTCAAATCGAAGCGACCCATAAGACGGGGAATGCCCGCCGACCACGCCACCCGTGCTGAAACAGTCACCGGTTTCTCGCGGCCGGCCACGCTCAATGTGCCGCGCAGGGTCACCGTTTCGCTCTGACCTGCCCCGGCCGGGTTGTGCGGTTCGTAGCCCTGCATGCGAAAGACGAGGTTCGGGTGTTGCTTTTCGTTCAGCGTGCTCGCCAACTTTTCATCGAGCCCTTCGTCACCTGACTTCAGGCCCGCAACGGGAACGATCAGCTCTACTTGAAAGGGGTAGCGGTCACGGTACGCGTTGGTGAGATCGCTGCGCAGTGCTGTCACTTCGGCACTGGGCGCTTCAGCGCTGCCGGTGAAATTCACCACGGTGGCTTGGCTGGCGAATGAACGCCACGCCGAAGTGCCTTCGACACGCACCACGGCGCCGGGTGTGAGGGTAAGCCCTACCTGCTCCGAGGGGGGAATTTCGAGGTCGAGCGGCGGCTCACCGAAAGCGACTCCCGAAACCACCAACACAGCCCACAGAACCAGCCGCTTCGAAATCGCCATTTTCGTTTCACCCCCGGTGCGCAACAAAGCAAGCGATGTGCCCGGCTATTTCGCCATGTGCGTGTCGAACAAGCGCGGCCGGTTGCTGTCAGCAGCACGCGTCATATTTCAATTTTGAAAGCGACACTTTTCGCCGATGAAAACTTCACCCGCGCCTGGTGCGCCACAGTGGCGCACAAAGGAGCAGGCGCTTAAGGGTCAACCTCGATGGTCGCCATCATGCCCAGCTCGGAGTGCTCGAGTATGTGGCAATGCGCCATCCACAGGCCGGGGTTGTCCATGTAGGCCTGCACCACGACGGTACCGCCAGGCGGTATTCGCACCGTGTCTTTGAGCCCCGGTTCAACTGATTCGCCAGAGATCACCTTGAAGAATTGCCCGTGCAAATGAAAAGGGTGGGGCGTCATGGGAGCCAAGTTGCGCAACGTGAGCTCGACGGTGTCTCCCTTTTTGAAGGTGAGCACTGGGTCGTGGTTGTGCGCTTTGCCATTTATCATCCACACCACGTTGTCGTTGGCGTCGAAGGTGAAGTCGAACGTCAGCGTGCCGGTTTTGTTCGACGTGCGCTCAGGCATTGGCGGCACGGTCCACACGGGCGGCAAGGTGGTCTCGGCGTCGTTGGTGACGTTCATCGTAAAGAGGGGAATTTGCTCGGTGCCAGTTGGGCCAATTTCGTCGGTGGTCTGCAGCACCGCGGGGCCCACTTGGTTGAAAAACACCTCGATGTCAAAGCGGCGCCCAATCGGCAACACCAGTTTGGTGGCGAAGTACGGCTCGACCAAGCCGCCGTCGGTGCCAATCACGCGAAAGACGGCGTTCTTGATGCTCACTTCCATGGTGCGCGCGTTGGCGGTGTTCACCAGTCGCCAGCGCTCGAGGTGGTTACGGCCGGCTGAAGCAAAATCGTTCACCGTGCTCTCGCGCCCGTTGATGAGAAATATTTCACCGTACAGCCCGTGAATGCCCGTGGGAGGCACGCCATAGTTGGTATTCGACGGAATCTTGTTTCTCACCAGGTGAAGGTCGTCGAGCATGAAGTAGCGCTCGATGGCGTAGACAGGCTCATCGGGGCCGCGGACGATCAGCGGCGCGTACAACCCGCGCTCGATCTGCTGGTGCACGTTCATATGCGGGTGGTACCAAAACGAACCAGCATCGGGCACCACGAAGTCGTAGTCGAAAGTACCGCCCGGCATCACCGGGTTCTGAATGCGGGGGTTGCCGTCCATCTGATCGCTGATTCGCAAGCCGTGCCAGTGAATCGTCGTTTCTTCGTCGAGCTCGTTCTTGAAGTGCACAATCACCCGATCGCCGACATTGGCCTCGAGCAGCGGGCCGGGAAACAAGCCGTTGTAGGTCAACATGTCGACTGTGCGGCCGGGCGAGATGGCGATCTGCGCCTTCTTGGCGGTGATGTTGACCTCGACGATTTTCGGGTCGGGGTTGATGTCTTCAAGCTTGGTGCTGCCCACCACCAGGGGAGCCGGCTTTTCCGGCTGCAAGGGTGGCAGCACTTCAACCGACTCTGAAAAGCCAGCCGTTGTCCACTTCGTGGCGGGTAGCGCCCCACACCCAACGCACAGCACGATTGTCAACGCGGCATAAGCAAAGCGCATCAAGGCAAGCCTCCCCACAGGTGCGGAACGCGCGTGTGCTTAGCGAAGCGGGGGGTGATTAAGCAAGCCTGCTCAGCGGTTAAACCAAACGCCCAGCACTTCACCACTGCGCGCCACCACCACGCGCACCGCCTCGAGCCGAGCCTTGACGCCGGTGTTCTTACCGCCACCTTTTCTCGGCAAGGTCCAGGTGCCCTGCGGAGTGAAAATGACTTCGAGCCGCACCGCGCGGGTGGTGATCCACCGGGCGGCAGTGGCGGGAGATTCTAACTCGGGCACGATGCCGTCGATGGTGATGAACGGCAGCACCGGGTTACCCGCCGCGTCGGCACGCGAAGGTGACCCATGGGTGATCGCCGAATTGGAACCCGGGAAAAACGGCGTCAGATTCATGGTGTAGCTGTTGCCGCTGCTCCGGCCCATGGTCAGCACCGATGTCTGATCGTCGCTGACGATCATGAAGAACTTTTTGCCAGTGGCTTCGCGGCGAAACTCTGCCGATACCTTCAAACATTCACTACCGCCCACCGCTGCCGAGCCACAGTCGCTACCCACGTACTTGTCTAAAAACGTGCCCACGCCACTCAAGGCTGCAGCGTCTTTCTTCATTTTCTCAAAGCGCTCATTGCCTTCGGCACTCATCGCCAGAGCAGGTGAGAGCCACAAAACCGCGGCAAGTAACCGAAAACACGTCATTACGAACCTCGCTCTAGACTTCAGGTAGATAATTTGCCTACATCAGACCACCATGTAGGCTCATGTCATCCCCCACGACAGGAGTGCATAAGCTTCATGGACCGTCGCCAAAGTCTTCGCTTTGACAAAGTCTTCACTGTTTACCTCACCACCGCTGATGGCATGACCCGCGGCATCGCCCGAAATATCAGCTCGCAGGGTGTATTCGTCGAAACGCGCGATTCCATTCCGCTGGGGGGCAAGTTGAAACTGACCTTCACCGGAGAAGACGGTACCGAAATGACTTGCTTGTGCGAAGTACGCTACCAGGTTGCGCTGAACTACGGCTCAAAGACTGATGTCGAGGCCGAAGGCGCCACCCGAGGTGTGGGCTTGCGCATCGTCGCGTACGAAACCAAAGAAGACCACCCGTTGTTGCTGGTCGATCGTGAACGGGTGATGCACTAACTGTGAAGATTTTTCGCTGGCCGGCGCCCTGCGCAAAAGCGAAATGGCGCCGCCAGTACGCTGTACCGTTACTGACTGAAACCTTCGAGCTGGTAGTGCGCTTCGATGCGCTTTAACGCCAGTACCATGGCCGCGCAGCGCGTGTCGCCATTGAGCGGCCGATCAATCAAGAACCGCTTGCCGTCGTGCAGTGAAGACTGCGTCGCTTTGCCGCGCGCGATGTCACGAATGATGCGGTAGTTTCGTTTAATCGCCAGTTGCAAGCGGTGGTTGACCTCAATTTCGCTCCACGATTCCATGCGCTTGTTCTGAATCCACTCGTAGTAGCTGACCGTCACGCCACCCGCGTTGCAGATAATGTCGGGAATCATGTCGATGCCACGCTTTTGCAGCACGCGGTCGGCGTCGGGAGTGGTGGGGCCGTTGGCGCCCTCGGCAATTACCTTCACCTTGAGCTTCTCGGCCACGTCGGCGGTCACTTCGCCCCCCAACGCCGCGGGAATCAGCATGTCGGCGGGTACTTCCCAGAAGTCTTTCTTCGAAATCGTCTGCGCCCCGGGAAAACCGGCCACGCTGCGCTTCAAGTTCTTCGGGTTTTCGTGCACGTATTGCATCAACGCGGCGACATCGATGCCTTCGGGGTTGTAGAGCGTGCCGTCGGAGTCATTGACCGCGAGCAGCTTGGCCCCCATGCCGTGCAAAATTTCTGCGGCGTGTGAGCCCACGTTACCGAAGCCTTGGAGCGTGAAGGTTTTGCCCTTCACCGTCTCGCCCTTCTCTTCGTAATAGTCTTCGATGGTGTACACCACACCCTGGCCAGTGGCTTTGACGCGGCCTTCGCTGCCGCCGATGCGCACGTCTTTGCCGGTGACCACTCCGCGTTGGTTGTGACGCTCGCGCTCGCCGTCGCTGAACTGGCGGAGCATCAGCGCCATGATTTCGCCATTGGTGCCTACGTCAGGCGCGGGAATGTCGATGTTGGGGCCGATCAAGCTCTTCAGCTTGTACATGTAGCGCAGGGTGATCGACTGCAGCTCTTCTTTGCCGTACTGGCGGGGGTCAATTTGCAAACCGCCTTTGCCGCCCCCGAAGGGAACTTCGGCGATCGCCGTCTTCCACGTCATTTCGGCTGCCAATGCCTTGAACAAGTCGAGCGATACGTCGCGGTGGTACCGAATGCCACCTTTGTACGGGCCGCGCGCTTGGTTGTGCTGCACACGGTACGCCTTGAACCGTTCTGAACCGCCCCGCACCAGTTGGTACACACCTTGGTTCGGCAAACGCAGGTAGCCGTTTTTGATCACCACGTCAGAGCCGAGCAGGGCGCGGCCGTTGAGAATGATTTGGCCGTCGGCGAGGTGCTCCAGCCCGTTGGTGTCGCGCACCGCGGTGGCGGGCAAGTCAGAGAACGCTTTTTGTTGATCAGCCGGCAGTGGCACCAAGCGGTCTTTCAACCGTGCGGTAACGTAAAAAATGTGCTCGTAGTCGGGCTCTTCGAGCTCGAGCCGAACGCGGGGGTCGAGACCCATCAGCTCGGCGGCGCGATGAAAGATCTCCATCGCTTCGGTGTAGACAGTCTTACGGGGGCCAGGTTGCGCGGGTGCGCGCATGAAGTTTTCGTCAGTTGCCATGGAGTGCCGCTCCTCGAGGTGTGCGTGCGGCAACATAGCTGCCGCACTTGCCCTTTGAAGAAAAATTGATCGCCGCGGTGTGTCACGAACGTGCGAGCAAAGCCGACACCCGGATTTGAACCGGGGACCTACTGATTACGAATCAGTTGCTCTACCAACTGAGCTATGTCGGCCCACGACTAAAATGAGTGCCTGCGCCTAGCACAATCAGCGAACGCGTCAACGGTGCGATCACCGCACTTTGTTGATGAAGACAGCGGTGATGGTCGAGGTCGCTCCCGTCGACAAGGTGAGCGCCAGGTCCCCATCGCCATCGCCGTCGAGATCACCCGCTGCCAGCGAAATGAAGGTGCCTGGAGGCGTCGCCAACTCGAAGGGCGAAAAAGTCCATTGGCCCATGTTGCGCCGAACTTGCAGTTTTGAGGTCGCTGAATCGAACCAGGCCACGTCGGGCCTCCCGTCGAGGTCGAGGTCAGCCACCAGCAGCCCATGCGCCACGCCGGTGGTGAAGGTGCCGTGTGGCGCAAAGGCGGTGCCCGTGTTCTGCAGCAACCCAACGTCGTTGCCGTTTTTGGCGATCGCCAAGTCGAAGCTGCCGTCGCCGTCGAAGTCGCCCACGGCGATTGTCCGTGGCACTTCGGGCAGAGAAATGGGCATCGAAGCTAAAGCGAAACCCGGGCCAGCACGCACTGAAATCGACGCTCCGCTCACGCTCACCACGTCTAAGACGCCGTCTTTCGTTACGTCAGCCGCGATGGCGGCGGCGATCGGCGAAGCTTCTCTCCAACCCAAGCCACTCGCTCCGGGCGGCCAGACCGAAACGCCCATGCCTGCATCGGCCGCGTCAGCGCACAGCGCCGTCAAAGCGTGCGTACCCGCGTCTGCCCCCAGCGGACCTGAGCCGAGCCATGCGGTGGCAATGCAACCGCCATCGGGTGAAGGGAGCGGCTCCCGCACGTACCCATTGCCGTTCGAAACGTAGCGATCGGCAGTGCCGTCAGCGTTGATCGCCGCCAAGTCGACCAAACCATCGCCAGTGAGTTCAGCCGCCGCAGGCAGCACGGGAAATTGTCCGACGCTGATCATGCGGTCGCCAATGAAGCCTTGCGCCAAGGTGTAAGAAAACGTCGCGAGCCGTTCTGAATCGACCAGCGCCATCACCAAGTCGCCAAAGCCCTTGGGTGGCAAATCGGCGATCACCGCAGGGCCGCCCTTGTCTTGCGTGAGCGAAGGCGCTGACTGGAAAGGGACTGTGACGCAGTGGCCGCGCTCTAACGCGCATGAAGCCGAGCACGCTTGATAACCGAAGGTGGCACAGGCCGACACGCCGAGTGCGCCGTCGCATTCTTCTCCGGTGTCAATGGTGCCATTGCCGCAGCGCCTCGAGCACTGCGCAGTGACGAGCTTGCAGTGGCCATCGCAGCTTAAGGTGCCGATGTCGAAACCGAGTGACAGGCAGGTGGCCGAACCGAGTGACGAGCCGTCGCATTCTTCGCCGGTGTCTAAGTGGCCGTCACCGCAGGTTGGCGTCGGTAAGTCGTTGGGGTTGCTCTGGGTGCGATCTCCACGGCACCCCCAAGTCGATAATGAGAAAAGAACGACGATTGCGATTTGTTGCCACATGCGGTTCTCGTATCGCGCACCTGACGCCTGGCAAAGCCCTTTCAAGGTGCGTGATGACCGCGCTAAAAATGCGTTTGTGACTGCCCGTTGCCCCAGCTGCCAGCAAGCTGCTTTGCCTCGGCTCGAGAACCCGTTTTTCCCCTTCTGTAGCCGGCGTTGCAAGGCGGTCGACTTGGGCAGGTGGCTGGGCGGTGAATTTCGCATCGCCGACGAGAGCGCCGATGCCGACGAAGACGGTGCTTTGGCGACGGCAGGCGTCATCTACGAGGAAGAGCCGTGACCGCCGAGTGGGTCAGCGGTATCGCCGCTGCCTACGCGGCCAGTGTCATCGGTTATCACCGTTGGCGGGTGCTACGGCAGCGCGCTGAAGCGGGGGGCTTTCCCACCTTGGGCCGACTCGACTGGGACACGCTGCTCTCAGGCCTGCTGCCCGAGCAACCGGCCGATGGGTTCGAAGCGCCCAGCCCAGAAGAAGGTGGGCCTGCTCCCGTCGTGTTGCGCGCCGCGCCGACGGCGGCTACCCGGGCCCGTCACGATGCCCTGTGCGCGTTGGTTTCGGGCATTCCCCTCTCGACGCAAGCCATTGACGGTGCGGGTTTTTCGGGTGGTGAAGCGCGCTGGCTTTTGACCTTGGTGCGCGCCCGTCACGAGCCCGACAAAGCGCTCGACGAGCTCGAGAGCGTACCTGCGGCGACGTTGGCCGAGGTGTACTTGCGAGAGCACCTTTTTCTACACACCCAGGTGGGGCCGCTCAATTTGGAGTGGGCGATTTTCAACAGCAAGCGGCGGCTGCTCGGCGCACTGCGTAGATTCAAAGATGCAGCCCCGCTGTACTTCGTGCGTGCCCGCGCTTCGGCGCTTTTGGGCTTCAATCGCATGGCTTTAGATGACTTGGCGCGCGCGGTTTATTTCAGTCGGCAGACACCGTTTTACCTGCGTGCGGTGCTCGACACGCCGTATGTGCACGAAGCCCGCCCGGCCCTGGTTCAACAATGCCGGCAAGCGCTGAGCTAATATGACAGCCCAGGCCCGCGCTGCATGGAGGGCCGAGCATGATCGAAACACTTTGGAAGTGGCTCAGCCACTATATGGAAGACCCCGGTGGAACTCAGGTTCGCTTAGGTGGCCGGCCGGTGATCGTCTTTTCGTTGCCTGAAGAGAAAGAGTCGCAAGACGAAGAATGGGGCGACCGTTTTCGCACCGCCAGCGCGGGTACAAAGCCGTCGCTCAACGGCGGCCAGCAACTGGTGACGCTTCTCGAGAAGACCAAAGAAAACGCCTTTCAGACCAAGCTCACCATGGGTCGCACAACCAACAACGACATCGTGCTCAACCATGTTTCGGTGTCGCGGTTTCATGCCTGGTTTCAACCCGATGGCTCGACCGACGGTTGGGCGGTGGTCGACGCCGGCTCAAAGAATGGCACCATCTTATCGGGGCACAAAATCACCTCGAAGAAGGCCCATGAGCTGCAGAGCGGCTCGAAAATTCGGCTCGGCAAGGTCGAGCTGACGTTTTATTCGCCTGCCGGTTTCGTGCGCATGCTCAAGGCTCGCGTAGAACACCGCTGATTCTGAAGGGTGAATTGAAGAAACTTCACCTTGCGTGGGCACCCGCGGATCTTTAAGTTGGCCCCGTGTCGATCTCGATAGAAGCGCACGGTCTTTCGGACGTTGGCCGAAAGCGGCAACACAATGAAGACGCGATGCTCGTCGACGAAGGCTTGGGCCTATTCATTGTCGCCGACGGCATGGGCGGTCATGCGGCCGGTGAAGTGGCTAGCGCCAAGGCAGTCGAAACCGTCAAACAGCACGTCACTGCCAACAAGAACGTGCTGAAAGATTTGATTAAAGACCCGAGCCAAGTCAACCGCGCGGCGGCCGCTTCGTTGGTAGAAGTAGCGATTCAGCGGGCGTGTGCCGAGATTTACCGCATCGCCAATACCGACAACAGCAAGCGGGGCATGGGCACCACCTTTGTCTGCCTGGTTGTCGCTGGGGCACGCGGAGTGATTGGTCATGTCGGCGACAGCCGCATTTATTTGATTCGCCAAGGCCAGTGCCACCGGCTGACGGAAGATCACACCTTGATTTCGGCGCAGCTCAAGGCGGGCACCATTACCCGTGAGCAGGCGCTGACCTCGCAGTATCGCAACGTGATTACGCGTGCAGTAGGCATTCAAGAGTCGGTGCAAGTTGACACGCTGCTCGTCGACATGGTGCCGGGCGATGTGTTCATTCTTTGCTCCGACGGCTTGCACGGCTATCTCGAAGACGAAGAAGTCGTGCCGCTCGTGAAGTCGGTCGGCTTGGGTGACCTGCCGAAAAAGTTCATCAATGTCGCCAACGAGCGGGGTGGAAAAGACAACATCACGTCGGTCGTGCTCTCGGTGAAAGAAGTCGGCGAGCAGACTGAAGAGGCCGCCGAAGCTTCTTCGCGCATGGAGGCGCTGAAGAAGATTCCGCTCTTTCGCCACCTCACTTACAAGGAGCAGACAGCGGTGCTTTCGGTGGCCACTACGCGCACGTTCCCCGGTGGCCGCGAAATTGTGACTGAAGGCCAACCCGGCGAAGAGCTGTACGTGGTAATTCGTGGCCGTGTGGCGATTGAAAAGAGCGGTGTAGAGATCGCCGAGCTGCGTGCGGGTGGACATTTTGGTGAAATGGGGCTGATCGACAATGCGCCGCGGTCTGCCACTGTGCGGGCCACCGAGCCGACCCGGGTGATGATGATCGCCCGGCAAGATCTGATGAATTTGATGAAGCGTGAGTCGATTCTGGCGGTGAAGATGCTGTGGAGCTTCGTGCAGGTGCTGTCAGACCGGCTGCGCACCACCAATTCAGAATTGTCTGACGCGCGGCAAGAACTCGCGGTGGCTCAAGCGGTTCAGCCATTTTCTGAAGAATGACTGCCTCGTTGCGCAACGCGCGCATGTTGTCATTGCTGGTGCTGGCAGGTGCGGGGTTAGCCCGAGCCGATGTTTTTGGCACCTATGGTTTCGGCGGCCGCGCCATGGCGATGTCAGGCGCGCAGACGGCCGATGCTGACGATTTCACCGGCACTTTTTACAACCCCGCGGCGTTGGTGAACCGCAAACAGGCGTCGTTCGGGTTCTTCTTCAACTACGCGTTGATGAACTCAGACGTGACGCCGGTCGACAGCAACCGCACGTTAGACTGCACGTATTGCAAGGCTCCAGACAGCGCCGGGTTCAGCGTGGGAGCGCTCTTTCCCGTGGGTGGAAAAATCAACAACCGCGTTGCAATAGGTGTGGGGCTCTATCTGCCGTACCAGCACGTGGTGCGGGTAATGGCCCCAGACCCGGGCCGCCCGTTTTGGTACCGCTACAACTCGCACCCTGATCGCATCATGATCAACGTGGGCCTCGGCATTCGCGCCACCGACTGGTTGAATTTGGGTTTGGGCGTGCAGGTAATGGCGGACATCACCGGCAACGGCGCCAATGTGAAAGTCGATCTGTTCTCGAAGCAAGTCGAGCTGCGCGAGCTCGATTCGCATTTGGCTTCGCGCGTGGGCCCGGTGTTCGGCGTGCAAGTAAAACCCGCCCGTTGGCTGCGGTTGGGCGCTTCGTTCCGGTGGGAAATGATGCTGCTCTACAACATTCCCGCCAGCTTGAACCTCGATGGGGTGGGCACGCTCGCTTTTGCTCTCACCGGCGTCACCCAGTACACGCCGCACACCATTTCTTTCGGAGCGGCTTTTGACGTGACTGACAAGTTTACGGTGAGCCTCGATGGTGAATACGCGTTGTGGAGTCGCGCTCCGTCACCGTTCATGAACCTCAACGTCGACCTGTCGGGAGACGTGCTCAAAGCGCTTGGGCTCGACGAGGCGTTGGACATTGCGTCGCCTACGCAGAAACCCGGCTTCACCGACACGTTCGGTGGACGGTTGGGTTTGGAGTACCGCTTCAACGAGCACATCGCTGCGCGGGGAGGTGCGTTTTACCGGCCCACGCCGGTGCCGCGGCAGTCGGTGCCTGGCACCAATATTCTTGATTCCACCGCGGTGGGTGGTTCTTTAGGCGCGGGTTTCGCGTTCAATGATCCGCTCGAGGTGTTTTCGGCGCCGATTCACATCGATATTGCGGCGATGGCCACCTTCTTGTTGCCGCGTGAGGCGCAAAAAGAGAGCACCGACAGCACACCGTCATACAACTACCGTGCCCAGGTGATTGGCATGATGGTTGGGCTGCGTTACGAGCTGGGCAAAGACGCTCCCGTGGCGCCGTCGCCACCCGATGTGCCAGCCTCCTAACGGGGGAACACGGCACACGGCGGTGGTGTCGAAACGGGAGCCGGCAGTGGGAAGCAGGCTGACCAGAGAAGCGTTAGGCTTAACGTGGTGACGCGCAGGCGTGTGGTTCAATTGGGCTTCGGGCTGGTGGCCGTGGCGCTCGTCGCCGCGGGCCTTGGGTTTTGGTGGGCCACGTCGTCGCCTGAGCAAACGCCGTCTGCGGGCAGCTCATTCTCAGTTGCGGCGGTGGCTGCGGCGGTCGACGCCGGCCCTGATACGGGGCCCCGGTTCACGTTGGAAGGTGTGGTGCGCGACGCAGCTGGCAAGCCGGTGGTGAACGCCGAGGTGCGTGTTGCGCCCACCGGTCAATCTGATCTGCTGATGGCGACCTGCCCATTTTGCGGCCAGAAGCTGCTCGCGTGCGAAGCGAGGCAGACTGGAGCCTTCGTGACCGAGCTATTGCATGGGCACCAGCTCGAGCTCACGCCCGTGGGCACGACGCGCACCGGCGCTGACGGGAAGTTTCGTTTCGAGCAGCTGCGCGGGGTGTCTTTTACGGTGTGGGCGAGCGCCGAAGGGCACGGCGAAGGTCTGCGAGAACGGGCTGCGCCGGGAGAGCTCGCGGAGCTGACATTACCTTCGTTGCGCTCGGTGGTTGGCAGCGTGTTCGACGGGGCGGGCAAGCCGTTGTCGGCCACAGTGGCTGCCGTGTCGCGGCGTCTCGCGCGTACCTTCATTGTCCAAACCGATGCGGCGGGGGCTTTTACGCTCAAGGGGCTCGGTGAAGGGCCGTTCTATGTCACAGCGCGCGCTGAAGGGTACTTACCCAGTGTGCGGTTAGAGGTAGAGGCTGACGCGGCACCGGTTCGACTGATGTTGGCCGAGGCGCGGCAGTTAGAGGTGACGCTTATGTACCAAGGCAAGCCCATTGAAGGCACAGTGCGCTTGTCAGCTGATCATCTGAACCAACAGCTGCCCACCACGGCGGCGTTGGCCCGCTTCGACGCGCTTTACCCTGATCGGGTGGTGGTAACCGCGGTCGCGGGCCAGCTTTCGTCGGCGCCCCAGGCGGTCATGCTGGAAGAGAAAGTCACGCGGCTCTCGTTGGCTTTGGAGCGCGGTGGAAAAATTCTCGCCACCGTCAATGATGATGAAGATGAACCGGTAGAAAACCCGCGCATCGACTTGCTGACAGCGGGTGGCGAACCGGTGTCGTCGCTCACTGTGGCGCGCGGTGCCGTGGCCCACTTCGGGCCCATCGGCATGGGGCAATATTGGCTGAGGGCGAGCGCAGAAGGTTTTGAGTCGGTTCAGTCGCCGGTCAAGGTTGATGGTCCAGAGACAGCGGTGGTTCTGACGTTGAAGCGCGCCACGGTGTTAAGTGGGCGAGTGCTCGATGAATACGGCCGGCCCACGCCGGGCATTTCGGTATTGGTGACCCCGACGGGTGACAGTGTGCTCGCCGATTCGCAGGGCCGCTTTGTCGCGCCGGTGCCTTCGCCGGGGTTGTATGAATTACAGGCCCACCATTCTGACTGGGGCGGCGGCTCGCTCAAAGTGACTGCGCCAAAGAGCGGAGTGGAACTGCACCTCGAGCCGCGGGCGGGCGTGGAAATCACGGTGATGGCTGACGGGCGCCGGGTCGAAGGGGCGAGCGTAGTGCTGTTCATTCAAGAGCAAGGTAACTTTCGCAACGATCGGCTCTCGGGCACCGACGGTGTGGTGACGATGCGCGGCATGCCCGCGGGTACCTACACGTTGATCGCCGCTCACCCAGAATATCTGCCTTCGCAAAGGCAAACCCTGGAGCTCAAAGAGGGCGAGTTGCAGCACGTCACTGTGCAGTTGTCGCGCGGTGCGGCGGTGACAGGAGTCGTCGTCGACACTGCGGGCACGGCAGTGGCGGGCGTAGCGGTGGTTGCTTCGCCTCGCGGCGCCGAACCGGCCACCACCGATGCCCTGGGGCGGTTCGAAATTCGTCCGCTCAAGCCCAACGGGGCTTACGTGCTGCGTGTGACCGACCGTGGCTTTGAGCAGACAGAGCGCACGCGCGCGTTTCCCGGAGGGCCTCTGATCAAAATCGTGGTGCGCCGCCACGACATCTTTCGCGGCCGGGTGTTGAGTGACGGTGTGCCCCTGACGCGTTACCGCATTGACGACAATGAGGTCGCTACGTCTGACGGGCGGTTCGAGTTGGCATTACCGTCTGCTGACGGGCGGGTGTTTTTTGCGATCGATGCGCCGGGGTACGAGCCGGTGATGATCGATCGCCCAGCGGTGACCGACTTAGGAGATTTCTCGCTGGTCGCGGCGCCGCGGTTCTCGGGCATGGTGCGCGATGAAAACGGTCAGCCGGTGGCCGATGCGACAGTGGCCTGCGACGGTTGTGAAGAGTCGACGATGACGGGTGTCGACGGAAAGTTCGTGCTCAGCAGTCCTCCGTTTTTGCGCAGCTTCACGCTGACGGCGCGAAAGGGCCGCAAATCGGGCAGCATGCGAGTGCAAGCAGGTACGCCAACGGTTTCTGTGGTGCTCAGTGGCGGGGTGAAAGTGAGCGGCGTGGTATACCGGCCCAACGGGCAGCCCGCGGCGGGGGTGGTGGTTGAGGGCGAGCACGCCGATCGATCAGAAATTGTTTCGCTGGTGACCGCGGCCGATGGCAGCTTCTCGGCCGATCTCGCTCCGGGCAGTTACCGCTTTGCCACTGAAGCTGACGGCTCGCGCATCGCCAGCGACGCGATTGCTTACATCTGCGAAGTGCAGGGTGATCAGCAAAGGCTCGACTTCGGAGCTGCTCCTGGCACCACATCGGTGACGGTGCGGGTGCAACCGCAGCGTGGTTACGCGTTGTGGGTGGTCCGCGGAGATCTCAACGCCGTGGGTAACCCTCCGATGGAGTTGTCGCGTAGCGCGTGGGCGCAGATCATTTACCAGCCGACCACGGCGCAGGTGACAGTGAACGGCCTGGCGCCGGGCCGCTATACGTTGGTGTGGGCGAGCTACCACGGTGAGACCGAAACCGGCCCCCAGAGGGTATCGATTACCGTGCCTGGGCAAGGTGAGGTGTCGATGTTGCCGCAGAGCGCTTCTCCTTAAAGCCCGAGTGCATTTCGATTTGCGCTCGGGGCCAGCCGTGCCTAGATGACCCGCGTATGCAGCCACATGGCTACTTGATGGGTCGGCGCATCGCAATCGGCGTGGGCGGCGGTATTGCGGCCTACAAAGTGTGCGACCTCATTCGTATGTTGCGCAAAGAAGGTGCGCAGGTGCGGGTGGCGATGACCGAAAGCGCGAGCCAATTCGTCACCGCGCTGACGTTGCAGAGTCTTTCGGGCGAACCGGTGTTCACCGACAGTTTCGACGTGCAGCAAGACAAAGGTTTTGGCCACCTCCATTTGGCGCGATGGGCTGATGTCTTCGTGGTGGCGCCCGCGACGGCTGACTTGTTGGCGCGCATTCGGTCGGGCATGGGCAATGACGCGGTGACGACACCGCTGCTCGCGTTTCGTGGGCCTGTTTTGTTCGCCCCGGCGATGAACACCGCGATGTGGGAAGACCCGCGCACGGTCAGTAACGTGAAGGCGCTCAAGGCAGAGTCTCGTTATCACTGGGTGGGCCCCGAGAGTGGTGTGCTGGCCGACGGAGACGTGGGCCCGGGCCGTTTGGCCGAGCTGCCGGCGATCGTCGAGGCCATCAACCGTTTGGCGGTGACGGGGCCGTTGGCTGGCGAGCGTGTGCTGGTTACCGCGGGGCCGACGCGTGAGGCGATTGACCCCGTGCGGTTCATTTCCAACCCTTCGACGGGAAAAATGGGCGTAGCGATGGCGCAAGTCGCGCGTGCTCAAGGAGCGGCAGTTACGGTGGTGTTAGGCCCCACGCAAGGGCTCGAGCTCGATGGGCTTCATGTCATTGATGTGAATACCGCTGACCAAATGCGTGACGCGGTAATGCGTTCTATCGAAGGCATCGACTATTTCGTGGCGGCGGCGGCGGTCAGCGACTGGAAGCCGTCGAAAGTCTCGCCGCAGAAGCAGAAGAAGGGTGAAGGCCCCGAAGTGCTGACGCTGGAGCGAACGCCCGATGTCTTGCAGGGAGTGTCTGATCACTTTCAGACCCAGGCGCGCAAACCGATGTTAATCGGCTTTGCCGCTGAGACGCACGACATCGAGGTCTACGCCAAGCTGAAGCTGGCGAAGAAGCGCCTCGACGTGGTGGTGGCGAACGACGTTACTTCGACAAATGCAGGCTTTCAGGCAGAGACGAACCGAGTGGTGGTGCTAACGGTGACTGGCGGGCGCATCGAGGCGTCGGGTACCAAGCGCGAAGTGGCTGCTCAGATTTGGAACATGATCACCCACTTAAAGGGTGCGGTACGGTAGACGCGAACGATGAATGAAGACGAGCTGGCCAATGTGGTGTGGGACCTGCGGCGTCACCTCGCTTGGCAAGAGGCCGATGGTTCGCACTCAATATTGAGGTTTCCCGCTGCGGCGGGGGCGGTGACCGCGGTGAAAGCGATTGCAGTCGAGAAGCCCTCGATCGTGGTAACGCTCGACCAAATTCGCCAAGAGCTCGGTGATTGTCAGCGCTGCAAGTTGTGTAAGGGGCGCAAGACGATTGTTTTCGGCACCGGTAATCCGAAGGCCGAGCTGTGCTTCGTTGGTGAAGGCCCGGGCGCCGATGAAGATGTTCAGGGTGTTCCCTTCGTGGGCAAGGCTGGGCAGCTGCTGACGAAGATGATCGAAGCAATGGGGTTCACCCGCGATGACGTCTACATTTGCAATGTCGTCAAGTGCCGGCCGCCCGATAATCGCAACCCCGAGCCTGACGAAATCGCAGCGTGCGAGCCGTTCTTGAAGAAGCAGTTGGCGGCGGTGAACCCGAAGTACATCGTGGCACTCGGTAAATTCGCAGCGCAAACGCTGCTGCGCGATTCGACGCCGATTACCCGGTTGCGCGGTCAATGGCGGCAATACGAGGGCATTCCGCTCATGCCGACCTTTCACCCAGCCTATTTGCTGCGCAATCCAGGTGAAAAGCGCGTGGTGTGGGTCGATTTGCAAGAAGTCATGAAGAAGCTGGGGAAGACGAGACAATGAAAGGTTCGATCGAAATCTTCCAGGTGCCCTCGGCGTGTCTTGAGGGCAACGTGCTGAGTGATCCCTCGAAGAGGGCTACGCCGGTGTATTTGCCTCCGGGTTACGCCGAGAACACCAAAGAACGGTACCCGGTCGTTTATTTTTTGCACGGTTTCACGGGCTCGGGCTTGTCATGGTTGAACAGTTCACCTTTCACGAAAAATGTTCCCGAGCGAGTCGATGCCTTGGTGGCTTCGGGCGCGATTCCTCCGTGTATTGGCATTTTCGTTGACGGGTGGACATCGCTGGGTGGCAGTCAGTGGATCAACAGCGAGGGCATTGGCCGGTACCGCGAGTACGTAGCGAAAGACCTGGTGAAGTGGGCCGACAAAAACCTCCGTACTGTGCCCAAGGCAGCGGCGCGTGCGTTGGTGGGTAAGAGCTCGGGTGGCTATGGCGCCTGGGTTATTTCCCGCTATCACCACGACGTGTTCTCTCATGTCGGCGTGCATTCGGGTGATGCAGCCTTCGAGTACTGCTACTTGCATGAATTGCCGCAAGCCGCGGGGCCGTTGCTCAAGGCGGGCGGGGTAGAAGCGTGGTTTCATGATTTCAGGCTGCGCGCTGCCGCGACCAAAATGCGTGGTGACGATCACGTGGTGATCAACATGATCGCGATGTCGGCGGCGTATTCTCCAAAGCGTGGTGAGCCGCTGAACCTCGAGCTGCCCGTTGAGTTGGTAACTGGGCGGCTAAAAATCGAAGTGTGGAACCGATGGTTGGTTCACGACCCGGTACGGTTCATACCCAAGCACCTTGACCTCTACCGTAAGCTCAAGAGCATTTTCATCGATTGTGGCACCCGCGATGAGTTCAACTTGCGATGGGGAGCGCGCATTATCGCCGAGGAGTTGAAGGCCGGAGGGGTCGACTTTTTGCATGAAGAGTTCGAAGACGGGCACATGGGAGTGAACTACCGATTCGAGCGCTCGCTGTCGTATTTGGTCCCGCGAATGGACGTGAAGGCATAAGTGCGGAACAAAAAGAAAGTGCTTGCAGGCGCTTAGGGTGGGTGCGAGCACACGTCTGAGCGTCTGAGCGTCTGAGCGTCTGAGCGTCTGAGCGTCTGAGCGTCTGAGCGTCTGAGCGTCTGAGCGTCTGAGCGTCTGAGCGTCTGAGCGTCTGAGCGTCTGAGCGTCTGAGCGTCTGA
>JAIBBR010000006.1 GCA_019694575.1 Myxococcaceae bacterium | reverse complement strand
CTGCAACCCAAGGGAGCACACATGATGAAGACGCTGCTGGGGGCTGTGGTGCTGGCGTGGGCGTTGACGGGGTGCGGAGGGCCGCTCGAAGAAGAGGAGGGGACGGACGCGGTGAGTCAACGGCAAGGGGTGATGACGCCGGCTGACTTGCTTCATGCCGACGGAGACGACGACAAACCCAAGCTTAAAAAAGAACAAGACTTGATTCGCCAATTCAACCGACCCGAACCACAAGACCGGCTCTTGTACCACGTCAGTCTCGATGGGCACTGCACCGGAGGCCGTTAGCCAAAACCTTAAGCCACACTTCGCGCTGAGGCCCATGGGGTACCTCCATCTCTCCATGACCTTCTCCACCCTTCGGCTGGCAAGGGGCGCACCGCCAGCGAGCGTCCCGAGTTGCATTCGGGCGCTCTCTCAACGGCTCGATGTTCATGGTGTTTCTAAACTTCGAGGGGCTGAGAGAGCGCCTTTGGGTGCATTGGTTGCTTGCCCCTGCGCACATCGCGGACTAGACCGCATGCGCCATGGAATTTCGCATCGCCGCCGATGAGCTGAAGAAAGCCCTTCACCGAGCGCAAGGTATCGTCGAGCGCAAGGCGACGATGCCCATTTTGCAAAACGTGTTGGTCACCGCCACCAAGCAAGGTGTGAGCGTCACCGCGTTCGACTTGGACATCGGCATTGTCAGCGACCACCCCGCTGAAGTGATGAAGCCCGGCGCGGTCACCTTGTCGGCGAAATATGTCTTCGACATCGTGAGCAACCTGCCCGAAGCGCAGGTGACGATTAAGAAGCTGCCCAACAACTACGCCGAAATCACCTCGGGTTCTGCCAACTACAAAATCGTGGGCATGGCGCCCGAAGAGTTTCCCAAGTTGCCCAAAGAAGAAACGGGGCAGTTGGTGAAGACGGTGGGGGGCACCCTTTTAGAAATGGTTAAAAAGACGTCGTTCGCCATTTCGACCGACGAGACACGCTACATTTTGAACGGTGTTTTCTTTGAGCCGCGCGAAGACGGCAAAGTGCGCATGGTGGCCACCGACGGTCACCGCTTGGCCTTGGTAGAACGCCAGCTCGACGGCGACTTCAAGCTGAAGGGTGGGGTCATCATTCCCCGCAAGGGTTTGCTCGAGTTGAAGCGCCTGCTCGACGAAGCGCCCGAAGCTGAATGCTCGCTCGGCTTCGCTGAAAATTCTGCGCTCTTCAAGAAGCCCGGCCTGTCGATGGTAATGCGGCTTATCGACGGGCAGTTCCCCGAGTACCAACGCGTCATTCCCAAAGACGGTGAGAAGCAAATTACCTTGGTGCGCGCCCGCTTCTTAGAAGGTTTGAAGCGTATTTCGCTGCTCTCGGCTGAAAAATCGAACGCGGTCAAAGTGTCGTTGGCTGACAACCAATTGCGCGTCACCGCCAACAACCCTGACTTGGGTGAAGCCAAAGACGATATCGACGTGAAGTACACAGGCGCCGCGCTCACTGTCGGCTTCAACGCGCGCTACTTGATTGATGTTTTAAGCGTGATGGACACCGATGAAGTGGTGCTCGAAATGGGTGATGAGCACAGCCCTGGGGTGATTCACGCTCCCAATGACCGCTCGTACACGGCAGTCGTCATGCCGATGCGCGTCTAAAAGCCTGGCCACTTCGAAGCGAAACTTAAATTAGGGCTACGGCGTGCATACGCTACGTTCTCGCCCGTGCTCTTACCTTATGTGTTGCTCGCGGCCGTGGCTGTCAGCGCAGACAAGCCTAAACTGGTGGTGCTCGACCTTTCGCCCGGCGCGGGCGTCGACGCCTTGGTCACCGGGCCTTTGACCGAAGCGTTGACGGCCGAAGTGGCGCGGCGCGGCTTCTTCGAAGTCATCTCTCAACGCGACATGACCACGCTGATGGGAGTGGAGCGGCAGAAGCAGTTGATGGGCTGCTCTGAAGAGTCGACCTCGTGTCTGGCAGAGCTGTCGGGGGCGATGGGCGCGCAATTCGTGCTCAGCGGCACCGTGGCGAAACTGGGCGACGCGTTTCAAATGACACTCAGCACGCTCGACACGCGCAAGGCGCAGCCGTTGGCGCGCTCAACCCGCATCGCCGCCAGCTTGGGCGCTTTGCAGCAGGGGTTGGCCTTCGCCTCGGCTGAAGCGACGGCGACCCCGTTGCCTCCGCCGCCCTCGCGGTTATTGCCTTATTCATTGCTCGGCGCAGGTTCAGCCGCGGTCATCTTTGGCGGGGTGTGGGGCCTGGTGGCGATTTCTGACGAGAGCCGGCTCAAAGGTGAAATCGAGTCGGTGGGAGAACGCCCCGGGGTGTTGGGTTTTCAAAACAGCTACCAGCAGCGGGCCGACGTGATTGGCATCAACAAAGTCATTTCACTCGCGGCGATGGGGGCGGGCGCGGCGTTGATTGCAGCGGGCATCGTGGTGATGCCGTCTGACTCGGGTTCACCCAGCAGCGGTGTGGCGCTGGTGCCGACCGCGAGCGGGGCGGCGTTGGTGGGGGTGTTTCCATGAAGCGCATAGGGGGGCTAGAGCGCCGAACAGTTTACCCGACCTACTGCGGCTGCCGATCCTCTCGCTGCGGCGTGCGGCCTCGTCAGTCCGCTCCTCGACGTGCCCAACGGCACGCCTCCGGTGCTCCTTCCTCGGGCGCCCGCCTCGCTTCGGTCTCAGCACCCTCGCGACGGTCCGGTATCCTGTTCGGCGCTCTAGCGCTGTTGCTGCTTTGCGGCTGCAAGCCCGAAATCAAGTCGAGCGCCTTTCGCTGTGACAATGAGCACCCTTGCAGCGACGGTTGGTTTTGCGCGGCTGACGGGTACTGCCACGACCGTGACGCCGGCGCGGCCATTGGCTGTGCTGACGGGGGCGAATGTGCCAACGGTTGGCGTTGCGGCTTTGAAGGCGTGTGTCACCCCCTGGCGGGCGCCGGCCCAATTGCGTGCCGTTATGGCGATGCACAAGGCGACTTAGACTGCACCGACGGTTGGCGCTGTGGCTTTCAAAACCAGTGCGTCGACCCGGCGGGTGAAAAGCTGACCGACCTTGGGGGAGGCACCGGTACGGTGACGGCGACGGGCTCATTCTTGCCGCCGGGCACCCTAAAGGGAATTTTCGCGGTGCCTCAAGCGCGCGCCAACGCGGTGGTGGTGCAAAAGGCCGACGGTGGCGGCTATGTCTTCATTCGTCGCTCAGGCAGCGGTGACCGGCCGGTCATCACCTCAACCGCTTTCTCGGGCCAAGGCGTGGGTGAGCAATTCGCGGTGGGCATGAACGGCGCCTGGTTTTTTCGCGATGGTGGGTTGCAATGGCTCGACGGTTTTGACGGCGGCATCGTGGCGGTGAAGTCGTTTGCCAACGAAACGTTGGGCCCCAGTGAAAAGGGGCCGCTGCGGGTCAGCGAGCTGCGGTTGTTGCCGTTGTTGATTGACGACTTCAACCCCAGGCCCGAGCGGGCGATGGCGTTTGCTCCCGACGGTTCAGGCGCGTGGCTGTTGACGGGCACCGCGACGTCACTGGGCGAATATGTCGGTGACAGCTACCGCTTTCTCGACGTGGTGGGAGTGCCGATTCGCCCTGGGGTGTCGTCAGGCGGCATGCAGGCCAACCTGTGCGCCATTTCATTGGTGCAGGTGGCCCCAGACAGGTGCCCGTGCCTCGACATGAGCGCCAGCCCAGGCAACGTGATGCAAGTGTCGTGTCGTGACGCTTGTTGGGGGCGCTACGTCGACGGAGGAGGCAGCGGCGTGCAAACGGGCGAAATTCGCCTGGGCGCCGACGGTCTTTTGGCCGCGGTGCAATGGGACATTCGCGAGGAGCAAGACGGCATTAACCGCAACGAGACGACGCTCAAAGTGACTGACCTCTCGAGCAGCGCGACGGCGTGCTCGGGCATGCCCAACGCTGTGGGCAATGAAACGTTCGAAGTGCAGTGCCGCAGACCCTGTGAAGATTTTGAAAATTTGGTCGACTTCGTGCCCGTGCGGGTTGGCGCGCAGCTTGGCTTCGACGTGGCGTGCGAGCGGCCAGGGGGGCAGCGCGTGTGGTCGCGGCTGGTGCCCTCGGCGTCGAGCACCAATGAAAACACCTGCCAGCGTTTGGAATTGGAGGGTGCGTCAGTCGTCTATGGCGCGCGCACCGAGCCGTCGATTGTCGGAGACCAACGGCAGAGCACGACAAAATTGCAACGCCCGGTGACACCGGTGGTGATGGCGGGTGGCTTTGGCCGCTATGTAAACCCGCCTGGCGCGTTGGGTGCAAACGTGGTGGCAGGCCCCGACGTGGCGAATGCTTCGCCGTGGGTACTCGACCAAACACCGACGCTCTTTTTCGAAATACCCGGGTTGGGTCAAGTCGCGCTGTCGTCGTCTGTCATTGGTCAGCGGGCGACCGACGGCCAGTTTTACGCGAACCCCGTTCTTGCCGGCAGCCCCCAGTCAGCGATGGCGAAGGTCGAAGGCTTCGCGCTCAAGGCGATTACCAGTTCACGCAACGTGATGGACGTGAATTTTGACCAGGGCTTCCCCGACATTCGCATCGTCGGCAAATTGAATATTTCGGCCGCTGACTTCGGAGAGCCGGTACACGCCACGCGGGTGCGTCGCTCCAAAGGCGACGTGATTTTGGTCTCTTCGAAAGACCAATTGCTGCTCGGGCCGGTGATGCCCGACGGAGGCTTCACCGAAATAGCCCCTCTGCTCGTGCCGTCGCCGGGCAGCGACATCATCTCGCTGGCTGAATTGTCTGACGGCGGGTTTTCTCCCCAAGTGTGGGCGGCTACGCGCACCGATATTTTTCGCGTCAGCGAAAACGCGCAAGGCCGCTGGCAGGCACAGCCGAGCCACCTCGCTTTCCCCGACTTCGTGCGCGATGTGTGGGTGACGCCGACGGGGCAGAGCCGCGTGGGTACCAGCAGCGGCACCATTTACTCGCTGCCAAGCGGCCTCAAGTTGGCAGAGCCTGGGGCGGCGTTGAAGGGCACCGCGCAGGCGTACGTGCAGTACTGCGGTCAGGTGTTCATGATTGACGAAGAAAACCTCTATGCCTTGGCGCCACAGGGCGACGGCACCGGCGCGTGGGCCCTGCCGCTGTTTTCAAGGCCCGGCGTGCTCAAAAATGGTCGAATTTTTCCCGGCACCCGCGAGCTATGGGTTTTCGGCCGTTGGGGTGACTACTGGCGCGTACCCATTTCTTCTTGCCAGTGAGGTCACTTTTTTGAAGACGCTCAAATGGGTTTGGCTGGCGGTTGGTTGGGCGGTGGCGGCGCACGCGGCCGACGGCGCGGCCTTGAAAGAAAAACCGCGGCTTTTGGTGCAAGACATCGCCGCGCAAGGGGTGTCGAGCGCCGAAGCGGCCGCGCTCACCGACGCGGTGGTCGACGCGTTGGCCTCGCGTGGGCTTTTTGACGTGGTGTCGTCGAAAGACATGCAGTCGCTGCTGGGCGCCGAGCGACAGAAACAGCTCTACGGCTTGTGTGACAGCGACTCCACCGCCTGCGCGAGCAGCCTTGGCGACGCGTTGAAGGCGCGCTTCGTTCTCTCGGGCCAGCTGTCGGCGGTGGGCGGCGCGTACCAGTTGCTGCTCCAATGCGTTGATTCGCAGAAGGGCCAGGCGGTGGCCCGCAGCGCGCGCATCGCCAAAAACCTAGAAACGTTGCAAGCCTTGGTGCCGTACATCGCGGCCGAAGCGACGGGGTCTCCCTTGCCGCCACCGCCTTCTCGCGTGTTGCCGATTGCGCTCATTTCGGCCGGCAGCGCGAGCCTTCTTGCCGGCGGCGTGTTGGGCATGCTGGCGCTTTCACGGCAAGCGGTGCTCAATGAAGAGCTGTGCCCTGCGGGCGCGGTTGAGGGGCAACGCTGCACCGGCACCAGCCTCAAGTCGCGTGGTTTTTACTTGCAGCAAAACGGTGACATTTCGTCGCAAAAATCAATTTCTATTGGCTTGCTCGCAGCAGGCGCCGCGCTGGCAGTGCTCGGCGTGTACTTGATGCCTCCACTCGAGGCGGGGCCGCGCGTATCGCTTCGCGTGGTGCCGAGCACGCAAGGTGTTGCCCTGGTGGGGGGGTGGCCATGAAAGGCTGGCAGAGTCTTTTGGGGGCGGCGCTGCTCGGCGTGGCCTGCACGCAGTTGCTCACCGACAAAGGCAACGCTTTTCCGTGTGACGTGCGGGCCAACGATTCGGCGCAATGCGCTCCGGGCGAAGTGTGCAACGTCAACGGCGTGTGCCAGCGCTTTCAATACGAAGGGCCGCAATTCGAAGGCCCAGCGTCGCTGCCCGTGTTCGACGGGGGCGCCCTTATTCACCCGCTCGTGTTGCGCGAGAGCGCGGCGCAAACCACCAGCGCGCTCAATGATTCGTCGACGGTGGGTTGGGTGAAGGCGGGCGGTTCTTCGTTTTTAATTCACGAGCACTCGGGCGCCATGAGAGCCGTGCCGCAGGTTCCCGCTGAGAGTGAGCAGTTGGTTTTCGACAGCCAGGCAGTGGTTTTTGCGATGTACCAGCAAGCGGTGGGTGAAGCACAGCGGGTGGGTTTGGTGCGCGCTGACGGCACGTTGGTAGCCGCGGGCGAAACGCCGGCCCAGCCCACGAATGTCGGTTTGTCGCTGCGCGTGGCTTCGAACCAAGACGACGGCTCGCCGGTGGTGGGCGTGTTGCGCGCGAATGTGTCGGCTCCGGCGAGTTTCGGCATGCTTTTGAGGTCGGGCTTCGGTGTGCCCCAAGTGACGTACGGGGTGCTGTCGACTGACGCGGGTGAAACGGTCGAGCCGCTCGACATGCGCTGGGTGCTTCGCCGGCCGCAGTTTTTCCCGCTCTTTCTCGCCGCCGACGGTTTTTATGGCCGAGCCGCGCCGTGGGTGCCGGGGCCGCTCACCGTCGACAAATTGAACAGCGAAGCGTTTGGCCCCTTGCCGCCGCAGTCGGTGGCGTTGGCGAAGCCTTTGTTGCGTCATGACTCAACCGGCTCGATGTGGGCTGCGTCATATGTGCATTTGGAGCAATTCGCCGACGGCGGTGTAAACCCCGCGCGCGCGCCTGCCCATGCGCTCTCGGTGTGGACCATGTCTCGCGAAGGCAACGCGGTGTCGTTGAAGCGGCTGTGGAACGACTGCGCTCCGTGTCCTTCGGGCGTCATCGTCGGCTTCACGCCCACCGTGAGCAACGCCGGTGCCGCGGTCGATGTGTGGTGTGCCATTGCTGACCAAGGGTTTTCGCTTACCCGCGTGGTGGGCTCGCTCGCGGTAGACCCTTCGCGCGCTTGCCAGGCCAGCACCTTGCCCGCGCCGTTCGCGTTGTCAGAAGTGAGTCGCTTCAAAAAACGGGGTGACTTGCTCTCGCGGCCCGTGGTTGACCAAACACAGGGCGACCGGCTCACCGTCGGTGGCGTGCACGGGCAAGTGTGGAGCGGTACGTCGCTGGGCGCTTTGAAGCCGGTGTTTCTCGACCGTACGCCATTCGCAGTGGGCGAAGTCACGGTGCCTTCAGATGCAGGCTTTGCCCTCGGCGGCAGCCGCCTCACGGCGCTCACCGAAGTGGGTGTATTTGCCGACTATTCGCAAAATGGTTTGGCGCGTGTCGACGTCAACGCTTTTTCGCAAGTGACGCTGGGTGATGACGTCACCGTGCAAGGTGTTTTGGGAGGACGGCAGGGGTGGTTTCTGCTTTCTACCGGTGACGTGGCGCGCTTCGCTGAAAGCGCAGGTGACGGCGGTAACGCGGCTTTGGGGCTCACCTTTGGGCCGACGTTGCTCACCGCCCGCGGCGACCGGGCGCAAGGCCCGTACTTCGGAGAAGCACTGACGGGCTTAGACGGTGGTGTGCTCTCGCTGGTGGCGAGCGCCGACGACAGCCTTTATTTTTTGCCGTCGCCGAAGAGCACAGTGGTGCCGGGGCAGTTGGGCAACGCGGTGCCGGTGCTGACGCCTGAACCTTCGTCGCCCATTCGTTCGCTGGCGATAGAGCGTTCAGCGCTGGCCACCAACGGCGTCGACCGGTTGCGCGGCTACCTCGTCACTGCGCGCAATTTGTACGCGTTCTCAATGAGCGGCACTCCGATTCGCGGTAACGCCGAGCCCATTGTGTTGGGCACGGGCGAGCCAGTCGAGGTGTGGATGGACAACCCCCGTGGCGGTTTGGGCCGCGTGGGTTACCGCGACGGCGAAATCTTCACCTTGCCCGGCGGCTTCAAGTTGGTTGAGCCGCTGCTGGCAGACGGTGGCACGCGGCTGCAAGTGGTTGACTACGAAAACTTGGGCGGCTGGCCGGTGGCGCTCACCAACGACGGTCTCTACGTCGCATATTGGGAGCAGACCACCACGCCCGACGGCAAGCTCGAATTGGTAAATAAAGACCTGAGCGGCAACTTGACCCTGCCGATGCCCTGGCACGAAGTGACGCTCGCGGGGGGCGCCGCGCCGTGGAAAGGCCGGCCCAGCCGGCTCTTCGTGCGTGAAGGCCCGGTGGAGTTTCTGACTCCCACGTCCAGCTTGCGTGACGGCGGCCCGGTGTCGCAGCCGACGCGCCAGCGCTTCACGCTCTACGCTTTCGTGGGTGAAGCGGTGTACGAAGTGGGCACCTTGACGCGCAGCAACAACGACGTCGTCAAGCAATAGGCTGGTTGACTCCCCGTGAAGTTGCTTTCGCTTTCGTACGAAAATTTTCGCAACTTGGCGCAGGTGACGCTCGAGCCGTCGGCGCACACCACCGTGGCGGTGGGTGAGAACGGCCAGGGCAAAACCAATTTGCTCGAGGGCGTTTATTTTCTCGCCACGTTGAAGGCGCTGCGGGCGTCGAAGCTGCTCGAGCTGGTGCGCTTTGGGCAGACATTTTCGCGTGTATCGGGTCGTTTTTCGTTGGGTGGCGCCGAGCGCGAAATCGCGGTTGAAATTCGCAACGGCGTGCGCACCGCGTTCGTCGACGGTAAACGCGCGCAGTCGCTAGAATCATATTTCGGCGGTGTCTCAGTGGTCGCCTTCACGCCTGATGACTTGTCGGTGGTGAAAGGCAGCCCTGAAGGGCGGCGTACTTTTTTAGACCGCGCAGTGTTCAACCGTTTTCCCGCGTTTCTCGACGAGAGCCGCGAGTACCAACGGGCGTTGAAGAGCCGCAACCGGTTGCTCAAAGACCGCGCTCCGTTTGCGCATTTGTCAGCGTGGGACGCAACGGTGGCCAAAGTGGGCGCACGGTTGTGGGTGCGACGGCGGGCGTTGCTGGGTGAGCTCGCTACCGGAGTTGTCGAAGCGTTTTCGCGCATTGGCCGCACCGAGGCTCCGGCGCAGCTGCTCTACGCCCCCGAGCGGTTGGCAGGTGTTGATTTCGCCACTGCCTCTGAAGAGCAATTGATGCACGCTCTGGCCGCCGGGCTGGACGCGCGGCTGCAGCGCGACTGGGAGCGCGGCTTCACTTCTGTTGGCCCGCACGTCGATGATGTGGAATTGAAGTTGGGAGAGCACTCGGCCCGCGCGTATGCGTCGCAAGGCCAGTCGCGCGCGTTGGTGCTGGCGTGGAAAGTGGCCGAAATTGAGAACTTGCAGCGCACCAGTGGTTTTTTGCCGCTGCTACTTCTCGATGACGTGTCGAGCGAGTTGGACCCCGAGCGCAATGCCTTCTTGATGCAGTACTTGGCGAACAGTGGTGCGCAGGTGCTGCTCACCACGACTGACGCGCAGCTGGTGCGCAGCGCGGCGGGAGCGGACACGCGCTGGTACAAAGTGAAGACGGGTTTGGTTGAAGCAGTTGACGGGTAGAAGAGAGACGGCTCAAAGGCGAGGAGCAGGGCATCGCCCGAGCAAAGGCGGAAGAAGGCGACACGCACCGCACCTCTGGCTGTGTCCGCTCCCTTTTGAGCTTTAGTGACAGTACCCGTCCATGCCGCAGCTCGTGCCGGGGTTGCACTGCCCGAGCAACGCGTCACACCGGGGCCCGCACCAACCGGGAGGAAACCCTCCGTCGAACAACGCGCTTATTGTACTGAAGTGGCACAAGTACCCAGCGCGACAAGTCGACTGGCCCATGCCAGGAGCGGGACAGGTCGATTTGCAGGTGCTGGTGTTGTTGCCGAAGAATGTCTCGAAAACGCACATGCCGTTTTGCGGACAGAAGCCGCCGACGCCGCATGAAGTCGTGCAGTACCCGTCGATATACCCGGTGGCGCCGAAGCCCGGCACCGAAGCGGGAATACACACTGGCCCTGCCAACCCCGCGCATTGTGCGCTGCTGCTGCACGCGCTGCCCAAGCTGTGCACGCCAGCATCGGTTGCACTGCCTCCACCACCGCCGAAGCCGCCACCATCAAACGCACCGCCGCCACCCCCGCCGGTACCTGCATCAACCCCTTGCACCTCTGGAGCGGGAAACAGCCAGCACACATTGGTGCCCTGCTGACCTTGAATGCCGTAACAGGCATAGCCAGGGTTGCGGCAGTTGTCTTGAAACCCGCAACGGTCAGCGCAGAAATTGTCGTCTTCACCGCGGTTGGGCACCGAGAGGCAAAATGAGCCCTGCGGGCAGTTGCTCTGCGAGGGCGCTCCCATGCAGCGCAAGGTGCAGTAACCGCCGGTGTAGCTCGCTGTGCCGCTCGACGTACGCAACTTGCAATACGCGGCCGCGCCGAGTGACGCGCAATCGCCATCGGTCGCGCAGGCGCTGCCCACCTCGGCTCTTTGGGTTTGGCAGGTACCCATTTCGCACGACTCACCTTGCTGGCACTGCATGCAGGCGAGGCCCTTGGCGCCGCAGCGGTTATGGGTGGTGCCCATGCGGCAGTTGTTGCCCTCGCAGCACCCCGCGCAATTGTTTGCATTGCACGAAGGCTGCATCGAGCACGCCCCGTTGGTGCAGGTGCCGCCCATGCCGCAGCGCATGCACGCATTGCCGCCGGAACCGCAGATGTATTGATTCTGCATTGAGCCGGGTACGCAAAAGCCGTTCGTGCAGCAACCATTGGGGCACGTCATGGGGCTGCATTGTTGAGAAGCCCCACACACGCCATTGGTGCAGGTTTCACCGCGGGGGCAGGCATTGCACGCGTTGCCGTTGTCACCGCAGGCGAAGGCGCTTTGAAAGCGTTGGCCAAGACAAAAGCCGTTTTGGCAGCAGCCGTCGGGGCAGGTGGTGGCGTTGCAGGTGCCGCCCACACAGCGGCCGGCGATACAGCGTGCGTCGGTGGGGCAAGCGGCGCAGGTGGCTCCGCTGTTGCCGCACTGGGCCTCGCCTTGTTGAGAGAAGGGTAAGCACGTGTTGCCGCCGGCGCAGCAGCCAGAACAGCTTTGCGCACCGCACCCACCGACGCAGGTACCGTTTTCGCAGTGCTCGTTGGTGCCGCAGGCGGTGCAGAGGTCACCTTGGGTGCCGCATTGCGACGCCGTGTTGCCTTGCCGGCATTGGCCGACTGAATCGACGCAGCCATCGAAGCAGGTCGCGCCGCCGCCCGCGCCGCCACCGGGGCCACCTCCGAAAGAGCCGCCCGCGCCGCCGCCGTCTCCTCCGCCCATGCCGCCGCCTTGGCCGCCTCCGTTACCGCCCGGAGGCAAGCACACGCCATTGACGCACATGTAACCCGAGCCGCACGGCGTGCGCTCGTCGCAGATGTGCTCGTTGACGGGAGTGAAGCAAGCGGTCCACACCGCGAACGAAGCGGCGAGCGCGAAGAAGCGAAGCATTTTCATTTGAGAAGCCCACCCTGGAGCAGCCGGCCGAACGAGCGGACCCTAGACCAAGTGAAGACAAGGTGGGTAGCCACGAAAGCGAAACGTCAATTGGTGCGCCCCGCGTATAGAGCTATACCCACATTGTTTTTCCCTCTCACTCCCCTTTGGAGCACACACATGAAACAGTCGTTCAAAGGTATGGCCATTGCTTCTGCCGTCGCGGGTCTGTTCGCGGTTTCGGCCAATGCAGCTGACGCGAAGGCGCCAACGAAAGAAGGCAAAGCCGCCGCGGCGCAGGTGAAATGCGCGCACGCCAACGAGTGCAAGGGCAAGGGCGCGTGCCACGGCATGGGCAATGGTTGCGCGGGCAACAACGAGTGCAAAGGCAAAGGGTGGAACATGATGACCGAGGCTGAATGCAAGGCGAAGAATGGCTCGGTGATGGCAGACGCGGCGGCGGCTCCTGAGGCGGCGAAGAAAGAAGAAAAGAAGAAGTAGCGCTGACGCGCCCCAATGTTCGAACGCGTTGCACAAATCGCGGCGGCTGAAAGTCACCTTTCGGGCCATCGCCTGTTGGTTTGAAGAGGGCATGGCGGTGCTGCGATGAAAAATGTCTTGTTCCTGTTTCTTTTGGCCGCGGCGAGCTGCGCGGTCATCGACAAAGCGAAGGGCCACGCTGAACTGGCGCAAGCGGTAGAAGCGCGCATTCAAGCCAAGACGGGCTGGCACGAGGGCACTCCAGAAAAGGAGCAAATCGACGCGCGGGTGAAGTCGCTGCTCGAAGGCGGGTTGACGTTCAAGAACGCCATCGAAATTGCGTTGGTGAACAACGCCGCGCTGCAAGCCACTTATGAAGACTTGGGCATCAGCCAGGCCGACATGGTGCAGGCGGGGTTGTTGAAAAACCCGGTGCTCGGTTTTTCACTCGGGTTGCCGCTCAGCCGCGCTGGCCATTTAGAAATGGAATTTTCGGTCGTGCAGGAATTTTTAGACTTATTCATGCTCCCGTTACGCAAGCGGGTGGCGAAAGAACAATTTCTGCTCGACGTACAACGCGTGTCGCATGAAGCGCTCGAGGTCGCGGCAGAATGTGGCAAGGCCTTCATTGACGTGCAAGCCAAGGAGCGTGTCGTCGAAGTGCACCGGGTGGTGGTGCAGAGCTACGACGTGGCCGCCACGTTGGCGCAAGCGCAGAAGAAGGCCGGCAACATCGATGACTACACGCTGACGCAGCACCTCAATGCGCTGGTGAAAGCGCAAGTTGAATTGAGCCGTGTCGAGCTCGAGTGGGTGGAAGCGCGCGAAGGGTTGAACCTGCTCCTCGGGCTAGAAGGTGAGCAGGCGCGGTGGCAATTGAAAGAGCCGCTACCGGTGTTGCCGGCAGAAGAGCCGCAGGTGACGAATGTCGAAGCGCTGGTCGACCAGGGGCGCCTCGACGTGGCGGCCGCGCGAAAGCACCAGGCGCTGCTTTTGCAAGGCGTCGATTTGGCGAAGACCTGGCGCTGGTTCGGCACCATTGAATTGGGTGCGCACCTGCACCAAGACCCCAATGGGCCCGAATTGGTCGGCCCCACGCTGACGTTAGACTTGCCGATATTTGACCAACGGCAGGCGTTCATCGCCCGGCTCGAAGCAGAGCAACGCCAAGCTGACCGCCGTTTGAATGCACTGCTGCAGAAGGCGCGCTCTGAAGCGCGGGTGGCTTTAGCGAAAACGAAGCACACACGCGAAGTGGCGATGAAGTACCGCGACGTGGTGTTGCCGGCGCAAGACGCGCTCAACGCCCTGTCACTGCGCAAGTACAACAGCATGCTGATTGGCCTGTACGAGCTGCTCGAGAACAAGAACCACCAGCTCGAGGCGTCGTTAGAATACGTCGAAGCGCTGCGCGCTTATTGGGTGGCGCAGGTTGAATTGACGCGTGCTCTCGGAGGCCGCCGCGCCGAGGCCCAGCCGAAAGTTCCCCTTTTGCCCGAGCCGTCGAAAACAAAAACGCAGGAGCACGAGCACCATGGCCACCCCTGACGATGACGAGGTGAAGAAAGGCGTGAGCCGGCGCGAAGTCATTGCCAGCACTGGCGTAGGCATGCTCTCGGCGTCGCTGTTGTCGACCGTTCCTGCGGTAGCGAGCGGCGCGCTGCCCGAGCGCTCTGCCCATTCGTTGGAGGTGCCGAACGGTGCGCTGCTGCCGTGGAAAAAAACCGCCGGGGCGAAAGTGTTTCACCTGGTTGCCGAAGAGGTAGAGCACGAATTCATGCCGGGGTTGAAGGCCAAGTGCTGGGGCTACAACGGGCGCGTGCACGGGCCGGTCATCGAAGCGGTAGAAGGCGACCGGGTGCGCATTTACGTGACGAATAAACTGCCTGCCGCGACGACGGTGCATTGGCACGGAGCCATCGTGCCCAACGGCATGGACGGCGTGGGAGGCCTGACGCAGAAGTCGATTTTGCCGGGTGAAACGTACCGCTATGAGTTCGAGCTCAAGCAGCACGGCACGTTGATGTACCACTCGCACCACGACGAGATGACCCAAATGGCCATGGGCCTCACGGGGCTGTTTGTCATTCACCCTCGCGCGCCGCAGTCACGGGTCGACCGCGACTTTGCGTTGCTCTTGCACGAGTGGAAAGTCGTACCGGGGACCGAACGGCCAGACCCCAACGAGATGACTGATTTCAATTTGCTCACCATGAATGGCAAGGCTTTTCCCGGTACGGCGCCGCTGGTGATTGAGCGCGGGCAAAAGGTGCGCATTCGCTTGGGCAACTTGAGCGCGATGGACCATCACCCCATTCATATTCACGGGCATCGGTTTTGGGTGACGCAGACTGACGGCGGGGTGATTCCCCAAAGTGGGCAATGGCCCGAGTCGACGGTGCTGGTGCCCACCGGTTCGACACGCACCATTGAATTCGTGGCCGACAATGACGGTGACTGGCCTTTTCACTGTCACATGACGCACCACGTGATGAACCAAATGGGCCACGGCATACCCAACATGATGGGCGTCGAGCCGCACGGGTTAGACGCGAAGGCGATGCCGCTGTTGCCTGGGTATATGACAATGGGTCAAGCCGGCATGGGTGAAATGGCGCACATGCAGAACATGCCGGTGCCGCCGAACAGCGTGAGCATCGTGATGGCAAAGGGCAAGCACGACTTCATCACCATGGGCGGCATGTTCACGGTGATTAAGGTTCGCCAGGGCTTGAAGAGCTATGAAGACCCGGGTTGGTATGAGAACCCCAAGGGCACGCTCGCTACCTACGCGACAGAAGCTGAGCTGCAGCGCGACGGCATCAAGGTGGGGTGAATGGCCAATTGGCCGCCTTGGCCGTTTGAGTCAATTCATTGGCCGCCGCAGTCGAGCATGCGCAAAGGCAGCCCCTTATTTTCAGGAGCATGAAAGCGCTCTCTCTTGTCGCCCTCGCCGCATTTTTTGCCACCGCGCCTGCCCAGGCCTACGACTCGACGAAGCCCTCGCTGTCTATCAACGCCGGGCTCATACAGCCGCTGCTTTTGCGTGGCGCCAATGTCGAGGTCGACTTTCGCTGGCGGTATGTCGTCATCAGCTATTCACACGGTTGGAGCCTGTACATGGGTGGCGCTACCGTGGTGGGTGAGGCCAAAGCGCAGAACATCGAGCTTCGCCTTCCGTTTTCGACGGGGCTGGGCATTGGCGGCTCGTTCTATTCGCAGACGCTCAACTCATTCTTCGAGCTGCGGCTCGAGCCGAAGGTGCATCGCTTCGAAGTTTCGTACCTGACAGGGCAAGGCGCTTCAGTGCCCATTACCCAGTACACGACAATGACGTTGGGGGCAGGCGCGTATTGGACGTTCGTACCCTTCGCGAGCCGGGTCGACGCCTGGCGTGGGCTGAACCTTTCTACCAGCGTGCGCTATTGGCCAAACATCGCCAGCACGCTGCCGGGCAACGCAGTCGAGTACGACAACGCATTGACGGGCCGCCGTGAAACCCACCGCACCGCGAATATCGGCATGGCGGGCACACCGCTGCTGGTGAACATTTCGCTCGGCTACGTTTTTCAGTGAAACGTGCATGCTATGCGTCGGTGCATGGCGGGCACCATCGTAGCGAGTGTCGCGGGGCGTGTTTTCGATGTTGGGGTGCGGCGAGGGGTATCAACCCAAGCGCTTACCCAGGTGTTGCGTCGCTCGCGTCGCAGTCTTACCGATGACGCCCGCATTCCCGTGGCGCGGCTCTACGACGGTTTCGCGCTGTGCATGCGGCAGACGCAAGACGCGGGTTTTCCGCTGCAGGCGGCGAAAGAAATTGCCCTCGAAGACTATGCAGTGCTCGGTTTTGCGCTGATGGTCAGCGAAAGCGCCGACCAAGCTTTCGGCCGGCTCGCGCGGTTCGGCCACTTGATGACTGATTCAGGTTCATGGCGTTTCAAAGCCGAGACCCACCAACTCGACTGGGTTCGCTTTGGCGAACGCACGCTCGGTCACCGCGCTGCCAATGAATGCGCCGTGGCCGAGTTGGTCAACGGTTTGCGCCGCGCTTTCGGTTCGCGGCTTAGGCTTCGAGGTGTGCGTTTTCGTCACGCGGCTCCGGCGCAGCTGAGCGCCCACCAGCGCTTCTTCGACGCTCCCCTGCGCTTTGGGCAGCCCACCGAAGGGGTAGACTTACCGGCCGACATGCTGGCCATGCCGTCGCAATTGAAAAACCCGGCGATGAGCCGTTTTTTCGGCGCGGTACTCGACCGGCGTGCAGCGAAGAAGCAACCGGTGTCAGCCCAGCTCAAAGAAGTGCTCGCCCAACAGCTCTCGTCGGGAGCCCTCACTGCACGCGAATTGGCACAGCGCTTGGGAACGTCAGAGCGCAGCCTGCGAAGAAGCCTGGCTGCCGAGAAGACGAGCTACCGCGTGATTCTTGAAGACGTGCGCCGCACCACCGCGCATGAGTTGCTCGAAGCAGGGCACAGCGTGACCGAGACTGCTTTTTTGCTCGGCTTCTCAGAAACATCGGCGCTCAGTCGTGCCCTTCGCAGATGGCGATGCTGACGTTTTCGTCTGCGGCCGGCCCTTGCGCCAGCCACTGAGATTTTTGAAAGCGCGCACGTTGGGTTTCAGCTGCGGCTGGGTGGTAAGACCTATGGCTGACCATGAACAATACGCGCATTGTTTTTGACTGCCGCGAGTACCTGGGCACCGTGTTGCCGGCGCTTCTGCAGCGCTCGCACACGCCGCGCTTGGGCAAAGAAGTGGTGATTCAATTCGTCGTCACTGACCGCGAAGACTGCAATCGCTTCTATGCCATTGATGATCAGACCCTGCGCGTGGGCGAAGGCGTCTCAGACAAGGTCGACCTCACGCTCGGTTTCGCGGCCGATGACTTGGCCGCCTTCAGCCGCTCTGAGCTCGACGTCGAACGCGCGTTGGCCGCGAGCCGCCTCAAAGTCATGGGAGACACCACCTTGGTGGGCTGGCTGTCGTCGCGTTTACAAACCGCCACTACCCTTGAGAGCAAGCACCCATGAAGCCACCTCCTCCGATTCGCGGCCTCAACCGTAACCCTTTGTCAGCCGTACCTTCGCGGCACGCTTCGCCGGCGCAGAAAAAAGAACCGGCGCTCGCCAAGGCCACGGTGTGGGTGACTGCGCCTTCTCAAGCGGCGCCTGCGAAAACGGCGTCTTCGCGCGCCTTCGAAGAATTGAAAGCGCTGATTGGCCGCCGCAGCGCGGGCTTGGTGGGCGACAAGAGCCTGACCCCAGCAATCGCCACGGTGACGGCGAATTCAGCCAACGCGTTCAAGTCGCTCGACACCGCGCTGACGGCGAAGAAAACGCGCGCCAAGCGCCCGCCACCAGAAACTGTCAGCAAAGAGCTGGTGGCGAAGCTTGCCGACAAAGGCTTGCCTCCGCGCAAAGAGCGCGAGCTGCACAAGGTGGCGCTCACCGAGGTTTACCGGTTGTTCAACCGCCCCGGCGTCGACGACGCTTTTCACGCGCAAGTCGGTGAAGCGCTGGGCCGCGTGCATTCGGTCTCTGCCAAAGAATTGAGCGCTGCCGAAGCGCGTGAGGTGCTCAGCCCGTTCGACGAAGACCAGCGGCGCGCGAATGCGCTTTTGGCGCTGATTCACAGCTCGCGGGGCAAGCTCAAAGAGCTCAAGCTGCCCGAAGGGTTGAAGGCGAACATGGTGTCGCGGCTAGGTGAGTCGGCCGACGCCTCTTCGTTGCGGCTGTTGAAGAAGCTCGCCGCGAGCAAGAGCGCGCCCGTGTCAGCCGCGGCCAAGCAGGCGATGGCTGAAGTGAAGCGGGCCTCGAAGATGACGATTGTGTCAGTGGCGATGGAAACGCCATTTTCAGCGGTGGGAGGCTTGTCGAACGTGATGGGCGCCGAGCCGCAAGCGCTGCTCGCGAAGGGGCATGACACGTATGTGATTACCCCGCGCCACGGCCACATCGACCCGAAGACGCACGGCCTGGTGGACTCTGGCTTGGGTGACTTCACGCTCGACACGCCCGACGGGCCGCGCAGCTTTCGGCTGCTCAAGACTTACCGGGGAGGCGTGCCTTACTACTTCGTCGATGATTTCGTGGCGGGCCCGCGCCAGCCGCTCTTCAGCAACCGACAGGGTGTTTACAGTGACGCCCATGGCGAGTTCGGCGACAACCCGGCGCGCTTCGACTTTTTCGCCCGCGCCGCGGTGGTGGCACAGAAGGCAATTTTGAAGGGCAAAGAGCCTGACATCATTCAAGCCAATGACTCGCACACCGGGTTGGTGCCGTTTTACGTGAAAGAAGCGGGCCTCAAAAAAACCGCGACGACAATGGTGATTCACAACTTGGCGTTTCAGGGCACCTTCGACATGCCGAAGCGAACCGAGTTGATGGTGGGCCGTGACAGCAAGAATGACGCGCTCTTTGGGCCCATGGGTGGCCTTGAATTTTACGGGCAGCTCAATTTGATGAAGGCCGGGCTCACCCAAGCCGACGGGGTGATGACGGTGAGCGAGAAGTACCGCGACGAGACGCTGACCTTGAAAGACAAGGGCGCCGGCCTGGGAGGCGTGCTCGCCGTCAAGGCCGCGGGCGAGCGGTATTTTGGCCGCATGAACGGGGTAGACTTAACGAAGTGGAACCCCAAGACCGACCCCGCGCTGCCGTACAAATTCGACGTGTCGAACCTGGCGGGCAAGGCGGCCAATAAAGCGGCGTTGCTGAAGAAGTACGGCCTTACCGACGAGCCCGGCGTCGCGCTGCACGTCAGCGTCGGTCGCATCGACGGCCCGCAGAAGGGCTACGACGACTTGTTCAAGGTCATTGCCCACTCGATGACCAAGGGTCCGAAGGCGAAGTTCATTCTGATGGGCACGGGCGACCGCGCGTTGATGGCGCAGGCCGCGGCGCTGGCGAAGCAGTACCCGCAGCATGTGGCGTTCGACCCCAAGTTCACGCCTGAGGGTGAGCACCAGCTCATTGCGGGGGGTGACTTTTTGCAAATGTTGTCGCGCTTCGAGCCGGGAGGGCAGCCCAACATTTATGCGTTGGCCACCGGCACCATTCCCCTGGTGCGGGCGACGGGCGGGTTAGACCAAGCCATCACCGCGTACAGCCCTTCGACGGGCAGCGGCAATGGCTTCAAGTTCACCGGCGATGACCCGTTGCCGATGTTTCTCGAAGCGAGCGCGCTCTACGCCAAGGGCCCGGCGGCGATGAAGCCGTTGATTGAGAACGCCTTCAGCTCGGCGAAGCAATTCACTTGGGAAAAATCAGCCGACCAGACGGCCGCGATTTTTCGCCGGTTGCTCTAGGTGACTGGTGTTGCGGGTGCGCACGTGACAGCTTTTTTCTCATCTCGATGAGACCTGCGAAGCCTTCTTTTCGTTTGTCGTCGAGAAGCTGGCTCCAAATGGGAGCGATGAGCAACTGTGCAAGGCGAAATGCTTCAGAGGCGCCTCGAAGACGCACGCGCCGAGCGACAGCGGCGTCTTTGGAGCGGCGTGACGCTGCCCAGTCGCGGCCCATGAAGGCACGAAGATTCTGGCGCGTCACTTGATTCACCGTCGCCATTCTACGCGCTACTTCACCTCGTGTTTCGAGTCGTGCGCGCCGATGGTTACCTCGGTGCCGCGCTTGTCGTAAATGAGCTGCAACACCGCCGCGAGCACGGTGAATGAAACGAGCAGCGTCGTCGCCAAGCCCAAGCACGCCACGTAACCAATCGACTGCAGGCCTTGGTGGCTGGCGAAGAAGAGCGAAGCGAAACCGGCAATCGCGGTGAGCGTCGATGAAGCGACCGCGGCTCCTACAGAGCGAAAAGCCACCGCGGGTGAAGTGCCCTCTAAGAAGCGATGGAGCAAGTAGAGGCCGTGGCTCACGCCGAAGCCCAACAGAATGGGCAGAATCACCAGGTTCATGAAGTTGAGCTGGGCGTTGGTCATCGACATCAAACCCAGCATCATCCACAAGCCGACGCCCAAAGGTATCACCGACGCCAGCGCCAACTTCGCGTTGCGAAAGTCTAAATAGTGCATCAGCAAAATCCATATTGCGGCGAGCAGCACCGTCAGCTTGCCGTCGAACAGCACAATGCGGGCGAGGCGCGCGTAGAGCATGGGCGGGCCGGCAGAGCGAAACTCTTTGCCCGACGCGGTTTTAATCACCGTCGTTTCGTCGACGAACTTGAGCATCTTCTTGCCGTCCCACAGGTCGACGCTGGGGTAGACGAAGGTCAAATAGCCGTGGTTCTCGGGCTTCGTCGTCGGCAAATGCTCGAACATTTTGGCGTACACGCTGGGCACTTCATGCACGCCGAAGGGCTTCTTCTCTAAAATGCGTTTGAAGAGCGCGGCTTTCTCTTGCATCTCGGGAGGAAAAGCCGAGGCATCGACGTCTTTGAGCTCTTCTTTCCACTCAGCGAGTACCGCGGCATTCTTCGCCGCCACCTCGGGCGGAGGCACGAAGGAATAAATCGACACCACCTGTGAAATCGACGGGTATTTCTCGGGGTGGCCGGTGAGCTCGTCCCACACCTCTTTCACTTCTTCGAGGTTCTTCGAATAAATAGCGGTGGGGTCTGAGGAGATGCGGAACCGCTCGTTGATTTCGTCTTGCAGCTTGATGGAAGGCTGGCCCAACGGCACCAACGCGCGGGTGTTGTAGTTGAAGTGCACGCCGCCCAAGAAGCGCTCCACCAGGGTGGGCGGGCGGTCTTTGGGCAGCTCCATGTCAACCCAGGGTATTGAAAAGGCGCAGACAATGCCCACGCCCACGATGCACGCCACCAACATGCGCATGGGGTTGGGCAGGCGCCAGTGGGCAACTTTCTCGTCGGGAGGTGACATCACGCCGATGAGTTTTTTCGGCAGCTCGGGGTTCTTCTGGCCGAGCAGCGCGAGAATGGCGGGGCTCCATGAGAAGAGCGTGAAGCCGATAATCAGCGTGCCGAAGCCGGCCAAGAAACCGAACTGCGAGAAGCCGCGAAATTTCGAAACGAGCAGCACCAAGAACGAGCCGCCGGTGACGATGGCGGCGATGAGCGCGGGGCGGCCGGCGTTGATGAGCGCGTCGGTAATGGCTTCGTCGTAGCGCTTGCCCAAGCCCAGCTCGATGCGCGTGCGGTAAATGAAGTGAATGCCGTAGTCGACGCCGAAGCCCATCAGAATGGCGCCAATCATGCTGGTCACCATGTTCAATTGGCCCAGCGTCAGCTTGGCGAAGGCCATGGTGAAAAGGGTGCCCAAGGCCATGCCTGAAATGACGATGACCGTCGGCGCCCACTTGCGAAAAAAGGCAATGGTGATGATGCAGATGAACGAGAAGGCCCAGAAGAAGACGTCGTCGAGTGATTCTTGAATGGCGTACGAGTCGTCGACCGCGGTTTTGTACGAGCCCGTGAAGCCGAAATAGATGGTCTTTTTGTCGCCCATCTTTTCGTAGTCTTCGATGAACGAAATGCCGCTTGCCTTGGCGTAGTCGGCGAGCAGGCCGTGGGTCGGCGCTTCGCCGGGCTTGGCTCCGCCGGTGAGGTGCTCGATGTACGCGACGGTCTTTTGCAGCTCGGTGCCGCCCCACATCGGCTTAATCAGCAACAGCAACATCTTGCGGTCGTCTGAAATGTAATGGCTGTCGCGAATCGACTTGTTGCCGACCGAGCTGTACTTGTCGATGAGGTCTTGCAGGTCGAGCTTCACCGGCTCGGTCTTTTTGATTTCGATGAAGAAAGGGTTGGAGCGGCGAATCTGATCTTTCAAATACGCGTTGATGCGCTTTTTGCCCTCAATCAGGTCTTCGGTCTTGATGAACAAGACCATGTTTTCTTGAATGAAATCGACGGGTACTTTGTAGGTGATGAAGCGAACGTTCTCTTTTTCGGCGACCATTCGCTCGTACAAGTCGTCTGACACTTTCTTGAGCGTGTCGGCGTCGTCGGCCCGCAGCGCCAGCATCAGGTAGCCAGAGCCGCCCACCATGTCGATGATGCGCTTGACGTCTTTGACTTCTTGCAGGTCCTGCGAAATCAAGGCGAGTTGGTCAGACTCGATGGTGAGCTTGGTCGTCAGGTAGACAGAGCCCACGCCCAAGACGGTGAGCAGCAGCAGTACCCGGGCAGGGTAGGTGACGATGATGCGCGCCCAAACGGCGGCCGCGCGGCTAATGAAGGCTGACTTGTCGCTCATGAGGGGCCTGCTTACTGTATGGCCACCAGACAAGTCGCGCTTACTTTGAGCAGTGACTGGCTGCAGGCGAAACGTTGGGTGGCCCAGGCGGCTTGTTGGCCGTCGAGGCACACCGGCAATTTCTCGATGCAATCGGCGAAGGTGTTGAGCCAATGCACGTCGTCAGTCGAGCACTTGTTCTGGTTGTTGTTGCAGGTTGAGGCGTTGTAGTGGCTGCTTTGGGCCCCGCAGTCTTTGCCCTTTTGAACCGCCGCTTCGTCAGCCGCGACAATTCGGTTACAGACAGAGCCACAGCCATTGAGCAAAATGAAAAAAATGAGGTAGGCGCGTGCCATGGGCAGCAGCATCTCACAAGCAAAACCAATCGCCAGGTTGTCACCGCGAGGGCGCTCACGATGATGAGCTCTTCGGTGGCGTTGATGAAGGCCAAGGAGCCCTTGTGCCTTTATGATCATTCACTGCTGCCCCTGGGTGACTTCGAAGTCTACGTGCGCATTGAAGCCTGTGGGTTGGGCCTCGCCGACTGGAACGTGGCGATGCGCGACGCGGTGCCGCGTACCCCCTTGGTGTTGGGCCAAGAAGCGGTAGGCCGGGTGCAAGTGGTGGGGCGCGGCGTCAAGCACCTCTCTATCGGCAGCCGGGTGGGCATTACACCGCTTTCCACCACCTGCGACACGTGTGACGCTTGCTCTCGCGGCCAACTGCAATACTGCGCCAACGCGTTTTTTCACGGCTTTCATGTCGACGGGGCGCTGTGTGACGTGGGCCTTTTCGTGGCTGATCAGCTCATTCCCGCTCCCGATGTGCTGACCGGAGCGCAGTTGGCGCCGCTCTATGGTTCAGGGTGGACCGCGATGGGCGCCTTGCGCGCGGCCGGGGTGAAAGACGGCATGCGGGTGGTGATTTTCGGCGTCGGCGGCGTAGGCCACTTGGCGGTGCAATACGCGAAGACGTTGGGTGCGGCGGTGGCGGTGGTTGACCCTGACAAGTCGCGCGCGCAATTTGGCATCACCCTGGGCGCGCAAATGGTGGTTGACGCGGTGTCAGTGTCGAAGTCGCTCCAGGCCGTGTGGGACGGCTTCGATGTCGCCATTGTTTGCACGCCGTCGATTCAAGCCATTACCCAAGCGTGCCGTGCAGTGGGCCCGGGTGGCACGGTGATGCTGCTCGGCCATGCGCCCACCACCCGCATCGACGTGCCACTGCAAGACGTGGTGACGCGCGGGTTGAATGTGCGGGGCAGCTTTTTGGGCACCCTGAATGATTTGCAAGAGGTGGTGGCCCTGGCGCGCACGGGCGTGGTGGTGCCCACGGTAGAGCGCCACCCGATGAGTGAAGCGCCTGACTTGCTCTATAAATTGCGCGATGGCGGCTTTAGTGGGCGGTTGGTGTTTGAGCCGGGGCGGTAGGGGCGCCACCCGTCAAGGCATAACAACTAACATGACAATTGACATGCTTATTGTTATGTGGCTTAGCATGTCTGTGTGACCTCCACTGAGCTTCAAGAATTGCTCGAAGAACTTCGTGCAGTCGAAAGTGACATGACGAGAGTCGAAGTCAAGCGAGCCTCCAAGGAAGTGCCCCAACGGCTTTGGCAGACGTTTTCTGCGTTCGCCAACACGGTAGGAGGTGGAACCATTCTTTTAGGAGTCGACGAGAGTACGGGTTTTGAAGTTACCGGTGTAGAGGCAGCCGGCAAGATGCAAGCCGATCTTGCTTCTGTCGCAGACAGCATGGAGCCCCCACTTCGCCCCCAAATTGAAGTTCATCGGTTGCGTGGCAAGCAGGTCATTGTTGTCGAGATCGCCGAAGTCGACAGTTCTTCTAAGCCGTGTTTCCACAAATCGGCCGGACTCACCAACGGCGCATTCATTCGTGTCGCCGACGGAGACCGAAAACTGACTCCGTATGAAGTTCAAGTTTTGATCGCAGGCAGAGGGCAGCCACGAGAAGACGAGATGGTCGTGAAAGAGGCCACCGAGGATGACCTTGACTCGGACCTGGTTGCGGCCTTGTTGAAGCGCTTGCGTTCGCAAGATGGCAGCTACTTCAAGACCATCAACGACGAACGGGCGCTCCAAACGCTACGAGCCGTGCAAACCATTAAAGGTAAACGCTACCCCACGCTGGCCGGCATGTTGACTCTTGGAAAGTATCCTCAAGAATTCTTTCCAGCCCTTCGCGCGACGCTGGTTGTTTACCCGACAAACTACGTCGGAGAACCGGGCCCCAATGGTGAGCGGTTTCTCGATGACAAGGTTTTCGATGGGCCGATACCGCGTTTAGTCGGCCCGATTTTGAGTGCACTCAAAAGAAACATGAAGAAAACCGCCGTCGTGCGGGGAGCTGCCCGTGAGGAATCATGGGAATATCCTGAGTTGGCGATTCGCGAGGCTGTCGTGAATGCACTCGTCCACCGTGATTTGAGCGGCGCAGCGCGCGGTTCGCCCGTTCAAATTCAAATGTTCCCTGACCGGCTCACCATCACCAACCCTGGTGGGTTGCACGGTCCAGTCACGGTTGAGCAGCTGGGTGAAACCGGAATTTCGTCGGCTCGCAACCAAGTTCTGATGAAACTCCTCGAAGACATTGCAGGGCCTGGAGAACCACTCGCCGTCTGCGAAAATCGAGGGTCTGGTATCGGGGCCATGTTGGCTTCCTTGAGGCTTGCGGGAATGAGCCCGCCAACGTTCGAGGACCGCGTGTCGACGTTCTCGGTCACCTTTCCCAATCACACTCTGCTCGATGGGGAAACTGTTCGCTGGCTCGGAACATTGCGTGTCGAAGACCTTACAGACGCGCAGCGAATGGCGCTGGCCCTGATGCGCCACGGAGAGGTTCTAAGCAATGCGACGCTGCGTCAGACTACGGGGCTCGACAGTCGCGTCGTGACGCGAGACCTACAGGTTCTTGTGCAACGAGGCCTGGTTACTCAAACAGGCTCACGGAGGTGGGCGACTTACCAATTGGTCGAGCATAAAAAGCAACCTGTTAGCCGCCGTGATCGCCGCAGAGAAATTATCGAGCTTTTGAGAAGCAATACCGAACTGACGACGTCGGACATTGCAAAAGAACTTGTTCTTACCTCAACGGCGGTTCGGCATTGGCTTGCGATAATGCGCCGAGAGCGCACCATCGAGGCAACAGAAGAGGATCCCAGAAGTCCGAAAACAAAATATCGGCTCAGGCGCAGCTCGGAAAAAAAGAGCTGATTGAACCGGTGAAGCCTAGCCCGCATATGTCACCGGTCTCACTACTGCGACTGACGGTCTGTGGCACCTTCGCGGCGTGCTCGCTGAAGCGCACCGACAAGTGCGCCCTCGCTGTGCGCCACCACGAATCTGCCGACAGCCTGTCAGTCTCGCTACGAGAGACCGGTGACATATGCGGGCTAGTGTTGCCGCAACCCGCTTCGCACCACGAGGGGAATCACTTCGCCATCAGTGATGACTTCCATGTGGCCTGCGTTGACGAGCAAATGCACAATGTTTTTTTCGGGCCACCCACCCTCAGCGAGTGACGCGAGGGTGAGTGAAACAGCCCCGCGCTTTACGGCCCATGGCTCAGACCGCCGTCGGGTGATGGCCGCGACAATCAACAGACGGTGGCGGGCATCGCCGTCGAGCCATTTCGCCCACGTCGCCGCCTCGCCATAAAACGCGTCGAGCAGCACCACGCGGCGGAGCAAGGTCGAGCGTGTCCACGCTTTCAAGGTGCGGTAGCCGCCGCTGTGCCCGAGCGCGAGGAGCTCTTTTCTGGGCACTTTCCAGCCCAAGCCGTGGTCGACTTCATCGAGCAGGCGCTCCACATGCGGGTAGTTGACTGGCTTGTTCGGCCCGGTGGGTGCTTCAGGCAAAATGAACACCGCGTTGACGCCGCTGCGCTCGAATTGGCTCGCCAGCCCATGCGCTGCCCACGCTTCATCGACGTCATCGAAATAACCGTGCACGTACGCCACTGTTTGCGTCGGAGCAGCTTCTCGCTCTGGCCACCACACGTGAATCGGCCCATTGCTGCCTGCGATTCGCACATGCGCTGCCGTCAACAACAACACCACGCCACCGAGAGGTCCCATGGCGGCTCGCCTTTCCAAGGCGAAGGCCATCGACACGGTGCCGCAACTGGCCACATTTGCTGGCGTTCAACGAAGCGGCAGCCCGAGGGAACGTAAAGCTTCTTTACGATGTCGAATGCGGCGTTGCTCTCTTTTCAGGAGAACTGAAATGGCCGCAGCGCCCTCACGCGCTTCGCTGCTCGCGATGTTTGGCCCCAAGCGGGGCTTGAGCAAAATTTTGCAAGGCAGCGTCACCATTGGCCGCGGCGCGCAAGCCGAGTTGCAGTTGGTCGACGACAAGGTGTCTCGGGCGCATTGCCGTCTCGAGCCGGTGGCGGGCGGCTACCACGTCGTCGACTTGGGCTCGCGCAACGGCACGTGGGTCAACGGTCAGCGACTGTCTGGGCCGGTGCTGTTGAAAGCTGAAGATCAACTCGGTGTTGGCGAGAGCGTGCTCATTTTCGCGCCCTCATTCGAAGTGCTGCGCGGCGCTGAAACCGACGCCACGCTGCTGCTCTCTTCGTCTCATTCTCGCGGCATCGAAGAATTGCCCCCCGCGGCGGCCGACACGGTGCTGCTTCATGCGCTCGAAAAAGTGCATGGTGCGGCCACGCCCCATGCTGCCGCCCGCGCCCTCGCGGCGTGCACGCGCTCCCTCTTCAATGCGGCGCAGGTGGTGGTGCTCGAGCAGCACGCCTTTGCCAAACCATGTGCCGCAGCCCCCGAAACGGCAGTCATCGCGCTGCCCAAAGCATTGCTCGAGCATGCGGCGCACACCCGCAACGCTTGCATGACGGCTGAAGTGCAGCGCGAAGCGGTGGCCGCCGAGCACGTCACCCAAGTGCGCTCGGGCGAAGCGGCGTTGTTGTGTTGCGCGTTGCGAAAACATGGCGAGCTGTGGGGCTGGCTGGTGGCGATGCGCCGACAACCGTTTTCGGGCGACGAAGCGGCGCGGTTTGCCGCCGTGGGGCTTTTGTGTGGCAGCGCATTGGCCCAGACCGTGAAGCCGCCCCGGCCCGTGGTACCGAAGCGGCTGGTGGCCGAGAGCATGGCGATGAAGCAGGCAGTGGCCCAGGCGCTCGCGGCGGCGCGAACCTCGTCGACCGTGCTCATCACCGGAGAAACCGGCACGGGAAAAGAAGAGCTGGCGCGGTTGATTCACGCCAACAGCCCGCGCGCGGCGGGGCCTTTCGTGGCGCTCAATTGCGGCGCGGTGAGCGCGACACTTGCCGAGTCAGAGTTTTTTGGCCACGAACGGGGTGCCTTCACTGGCGCCGTCACCTTGCGCCGCGGCGTCTTCGAGCAAGCGCACGGCGGCACCTTGTTTCTCGATGAAATCGCCGAGCTCGAGCCGTCGCTGCAAGTCAAGCTGCTGCGCGCGCTACAAGAGCGCATCATCACCCGCGTCGGCGGTGCGCGGCCGCTCTCAGTCGATTTTCGCCTGGTCGCTGCAACGCATCGAGCGCTGAGCGACGAAATGGGGCGCGGTGCTTTTCGAGAAGACCTGTATTGGCGGCTCAACGTGGTGCCGCTTTCGTTGCCTCCCTTGCGCGAGCGACAGGCCGACATTCGGCCACTGGTAGAAACGCTGCTGCTCGAATTGTGTCAACGCATGGAAATCAGCGTACCGCCTGTCGATGCGGCGGTATTCACAACGCTTGAAGGCGTCGCGTGGCCGGGAAATGTGCGCCAGCTGCGCAATGTGCTCGAGCGGGCGCTGGTATTGAAAGGGAGCGCTGCGGCGGTGAGTGTCGCTGATTTGCCGCCTGACGCTTTTGAGGGCTCGGTGGGCCTCGTGTCTTCGAAAGGTACGCTGGGTGAACGCATCGCCGCGCTCGAACGCGAGCACATTGGCCGTGCGCTTCGGCAGGCCCGTGGCATCAAGGTGGCGGCAGCCACGGCGCTCGGCATTTCTCGCCCCACGTTAGACCGCAAAATCGCGGAGCACCGAATTGACGTCTTCGCCACCCCTGCGGACTGACCGATGAATTTTCTCTGCCCCGCCTGCAGAACGCCATTGTCGCGGGCGGCGTACGGCAAAATTTGTGTTTGCTCGAAGTGCGCGGTCGAAGTCGACTTGACGCGGGTAGAGACAGCTGCTGGGCAGGCGCGGCTGTGGCCCGAGCTCGAGCTGAGCGGCGAGCAGCTCGGCGCATACCGGGTGTTGAAAGTGTTGGGGCACGGAGGCATGGGCACGGTGTACGAAGCCCAGGGGCCGAATGGAGCCGTGGCCCTGAAGACGCTGTCGTCGTTTCTCGCCGCCGAGCCTGCCTTGCGACAACGTTTTCGGCGTGAAGCGCAGGCGTTGCGTCAGCTGGTGCACCCCGCGGTGGTGCGCATTGTCGACGAGGGCGAAGCTGGCGGCGTGTGTTGGTACGCGATGGAGCGCGTCGAAGGCAGTGACTTGAAACGCCGGCTCGAGAGGGGCCCGCTGCAGAATGACGAAGTCGAAGCGCTGGCGAAGCGGCTGTTGTCGGCGCTCGCCGCGGTGCACCGGGCGGGCATGGTTCACCGAGACCTCAAGCCCGCCAATATTTTGCTGTCGAGCCAAGGCGCGAAGTTGTGTGACTTTGGCATTGCCCACCTCGATGGCAGCACCACGTTGACGACGTCATCGATGCTGTTGGGTTCGCTGAAGTACATGTCGCCTGAGCAGCGAGCGGGCAAGACGAGCGCTCAGGCAGACCTCTACAGTTTGGGCGTGGTGCTTCACGAAGCGCTCGCGGGCGATGTGCCGGGGCAAGCTTCGCTGCCGTCGACGACAACGCGGTCGCTGCGGCGTTTGGTTCAAGCGCTGTTGCAAGAGGCTTGCGAGCGCCGACCGACTGATGCCCACGCCGCGCTGAAGCTGCTTGAGCCACGCCGCTCTCGGCTGCTCCCTCTTTTCGTGGCGGCAGTGCTCGCAATCACGAGCGCTGTCGAGCTGGTGTCTTCTCCAGCGACTCCACGCGTGATGGGTGAGGCTCCGCCGTTCGTTCCCTCGGCGTTGGCTCCCGTGGTTGAGACGCAATTGATGCCCATGCCGAATTCTAAAAAGAAGAGCAGCAAGGTGTTTCAACTCCCCTCGCCTGAGGTTGAAATGAAGGTGAAGGCCATCGACTGGGCGCCGTCGAAGCCGAAGAAATAAAGCAGCAAATTTTTACCGTAGCGACGAATTGCCGCGTGACACATCGGCGCGCACACCCGGCTTTGCCCAAGGCACAGCGCTTGCTGCGCACCCTCGCCAAGGAGAACACCATGGCGAACGAAAACCTCCAAAGCAGAGAACAAGCGGCGGTTGATGCAGAGCTCGAAGGCGCACACTTGAGTGAACGCGAGCTGTTCAGCAGTGGGAGCGCTGTTTTTGGCCCTCCGCTTCGTCTGAGCTGGCCGGCCATTTTCGGAGGCGCGGTGGCGGCGCTCGGCCTTTGGGCCATGCTCTACACGTTCGGTCTGGCGCTGGGCCTTTCGACCGTTAACCCGAACGACCCTGGCAGCGTGAAGTCGTCAGGCATTTTCACCGGCATCTGGAGCCTGCTCTCGCCGCTCATCGCGCTCTTTTTGGGAGGCATGGTGGCCAGCCGAGGCGCGGGCATGATGACGCGTTTGGGTGGCGCGCTGCACGGGCTCATCATGTGGGGCTTAACGACCCTCGTTGGGGCATGGTTGCTCAGTTACGTGGTGGGAACACTGGTGAGCGGGGTGGCGTCGGTGGGTAAGACGGCCGTCGAAGCGGGCTCGCAAGTGGTGTCAGGCGCGGCCCGCGAATCAGGCGGCTTGGGTGAGTTGGCGCGCACTTTCGGCCTCGACGCAGACGACGCGTTGGCGCCGCTCAACCAACGCCTGCGCGAAGAAGGCAAACCAGTCATTACTGCCGAGCAATTGCGAGCAGCGACCCAAAGTGTGATTCAAGAAAGCCTGCGGCAAGGGCGTATCGACCGGCAGTTGCTCATTTCGAACGTGGCCCAGAGCACGGCGCTGTCACCAGCCGACGCCGAAGACGTGGCGATGCGGGTCGAGAGCCAGTTCAACGCCGCAATGACGAAAATGAATACCCAGATGGACAGCGCGAAGCAGACGATTCAGCAGGGCACACTCAAAGCGGCTGACGTGACGGGCAAAGCGTTCTGGGGTGTCTTCGGGGCGCTGTTCTTGGGCATGATTTCGGCGATTTTCGGCGCCATCACGGGTGTCTCGAAACGACAGCGCGCGTGGGCAGGCGAGCAACCGCGCGATGCAGGCAGTGTCGCCGCTCCGCACCCGCGAGGCGGCCTGCCCGCCGCCTAATGCACCGGCGCGTATTCAAGTGAAACGCTGGCAACACCTTGCGCGTCGGCCGGTAAAATCAGCCAGCACGTTGAGCAGCCACCCCTTTCTGCTCTGCCCACCCGGGCCCAACGTGGTTGAGACGGCCTGGGTAAAGCAATTGAACCCGGCGATTCGGCCCAGCTTCGTGAGCACCATTTCATTGGCGTTGGCGGGCGCTGCGCGGGCTTCGGCGGGCATCGCCGTGTTGCCTCGCTACCTCGGCGACGCTGAGCCGTCGCTGGTGCGAATACCCATGCCTGACGCGCCGGTAGAGCCCGTCTGGCTCACCGTGCACCGCGACTTGCGAAACACGCCGCGCATCAGAGTGCTGCTCGATTTTCTCATTCGTACGCTGCGTGAAGACGCCGCGCTGCTCAGCGGAAAATAACGGGGCAGCGCTCACTTCAAAAAAACGTCTTCCACAATCTCGATTTCTACTTCGCCTTCTTCAGGCTCGAGCCCGGCGTCTAGTTTGGCCAGCGACTCGTCGATGGCGTCGGGGTCTAAGTCTTGGAGCGCTTTAGAAAGCTCCTCCATCGCCTCGGGCAAAATGAGCGCTTCCATCTCAGACTCGACGTGCCGCAACAGCGCTGCCTGGGCTTGAAAGAGCGCGCGCCGTGCCTGCTGCTTCACCCGATTGGGCGGAAAGTAGATGAGCTCAACAGGCATAGGCTTCGCGGGTACAGGGGTGCGTCGCTCTGCAAGAGCAGGTTGTGCTGGCGGCCGCACCGTCAGCAGACTGGCCATTCCCAAGGGTCCTCTTTGCACTTTTGACAAGGCTAGCGGTTTGTTTACTCCCACTTTCAGGTCAGTATGTAGCGCAAGGTGCCACTTTGTTTTCACGAGGGTTCTCGGCCGGTTGAGGGTTGCCGGCCAGCGGCGCAGCCGTAACCGGGTGGGCAAATGCGGTCCACCACGAAGGGCCTTCAAGAAGAATCACCAGTTTCTTTTTTAATCACACGACATCTGCTGCGCTTCGGCGACCTTGCGGTAGGCGTTGAATACGAATTGGCAGCACTGGTCGATTTCGGCGCCGCTTTCGCAAGCCCCAATCGCGCTCTCTACTTGCGCTGAGTTGCTTGCGCTTCGCTTGGCGCACGCGGCGGCGCGAGCGCAGACGGCGTTGCGGGGGCGTTCGGTGGGAGTGACCGGCGAGCCTGACCCGTTGGCGGCTTCGTACCGCGCATTGTAACTGGCGACCAACGTGTCGCCCTCGGAACCGCAGGCACAAGCCAGCACCGCCGCGAGAGAGAACCAGGCGCGCCGCATCAGAAGAACACCCCGATGCCCAATTCGAAGGGCACCACTTGTAAACCGAAGACACCATGGCGCAACTGCATCGGCACATCAATGCCACCCGTCACCCGCACCGCGAGGAAAGACCAAGGAAACACTGCCGCGCCCACTCGGCCACCGACATTGAGCGCGAAGTCTTGAGCTTCGGCTGAAGCGTATTTTTCAGCACGCACCAGCGCGCCCACCAAGGGCCGAACGCGGTCCGTCGGTTGGCGGAAGTAGAAGTCTCCGCCCACGCCAACGTTAAAGCCCCACAACGCCATCGACTGCGATGCCAACAACGTTCCGCCGAAGAGCACGCGAACCACCACGGTGTCGCTCAGCGCAAACCCCATATCGAGGTAGGCCGAGTTCACTGCGGTCGCGCCATCGGGAGAGAGCAAGTCGACAGGTGAAGGGCGGCCCACCACGGTGACGAAGGCTGCAACCTGCCCCTTGTGCAGACTCAGCGGTGAAGACAGAGCGGCGTGTGTCGGAGCCTCTGCGACGGGAGTCGATGGTGAGACATCATCGGTTGGCTCTGTGCCCAAAATCGCGAGCGCCAGCATGCATGAAATCATCATTTACACGAGACGACGCAGGCTCGCCGCCGCCGTTGCAGAAAAAACAGTAACCGTTCACGCCGCGAGCGCGAGCCGCGCGACAGCGTGAGGGCAGTGAGCACTACTTTGTTTTCACGAAGGTTTCCCGGCCGGTTGAGCGCTCTTAAAGGTTGCGCCTGGCCCGCCGTGGCCTGCCCTGAATGTTCAACCCGACTGGTGCTATTGAAGCCTTCGCGTGCAGCGTTTTCGTCTTGCATTGTTGACGTCTTTCGTGGCCGGAGCGCTGCTGGTGACGGCTTGTGGCAACTTGCTGGGCTCGCTGCCTGACAGCCGTTTCGACGCGGGCGAAATTCTTGGCAATGACGCAGGCGCTGACGCTGGGCCAGACGCCAGCCTGCTCGACGGAGGCGATGCCGGTGACACCCGTGTTCTGCCCGATGCCGGCACCGACGCCGGCCGCTTCGACGCCGGCTATATGAGCGACGGAGGCCCTTTTGGTGGGTCGGTCATGTTGCTCGACTCGAACTACCGCCGGGTGGCTTCAGTGTCGGGTTTTGCCCGCGACGATGTGTACGCCCTGACGACGGTGACACGCTCTAGCGTGAATGTGCTGCTTCACTACGACGGCAATGCCCAAGAAGAGTGGGCGCCCATTTTGTCGACGCCTTCTTCGGCCATCGTGGCGGTCAAAGCGCTGCCGGGCAGCGGCGCGGTGGCGATTGTTTCTGAGTTCCAGCTTCAATACTGCCGCGGCCACTGCACCGACGGTGGCGCTTACGAAACTGACTACGCACCACAGACGTTGTTTCGGTATGCCTGCGCCAGCGAGAACGAAGCATTTGCGCTGGGTGAAGAAAATAGCAGCATTGATGCCGTGCTGTGGCGCTCAGGCCCCCGTGGCCAATGGCGCCGGTATGCAGGTTTGCCTTCGATGCCCCAAATTTTCGGGTGCGCGGTGACGGCTGATGGCACGGTCTTCGTCGCCGGTGAGGGCGAAGTGGGCATGGTCTTTTCTGACGGCGGTACGCGCGTCGACCCTTTGCAAACCGACAATTGGCCTTACTCGACTTCGGCCTGGTTTCGCGCGCTGGCTCCCGTCGGCAACACCCTGCTCTTGACGAGCAGTTGGTCGGCGGTGGAGCGCCTGCCCAGTGGCGCCGCCAGCCGCGTTTTTACGTCTGACATTCCCGGTGAAGCCTACGCCCTCGGTTATGCGCACCCTGACGAAGTCTTCGCGGTCGGTTTTTCAGATGTAAACTCGCAAATATTGCGCCGCTACCGCGGTACCTGGAGCGTTGAAAGCTCATGGGAAAATCGCGTCGACTGGTACGACATCTGGTTTGCCAACCAAGACGAGTTCTTCGCAGTCGGGCAAAAGAAAAATTCAATCGGCGGCATCGTCGGTGGAATCATCTTTCACGGCCGACGCTGAGCGACGACACCTTATTTCGGCAGCCGCTCGGCCAAGGCTTCGCCTTTCACCCACTGCGCACCCGCGGCCAACGCGGCGCGAATGAGTGGCTCGGCGTTTTCTTTCGTGGTGCCGACCCGCGTCGCAGCCTTGCCCGCGCTCTGGCGGTTGGCGTTGCCCAGTTCTTTGGCTTTGCTGGTGGCGAAGGCGGCGCGCTTCAAGTCACCCAGCAACCCCTTCAGGTGCAGCTTGCTGCCCAGGCGAAACAGTTGCACTTTTTGCGTCGCCACGCCGTCGAAGAGCCAGCGTTTTTTGTAATACGCGAAGTCGGGCATGAAGTTGAACGTGGTGAAGCCGCGCCGCATGCCCTCGGTGATGGCCAGCCAATTCATCGGCACACCGGGGCCCACCTTCTCGAGCGCTTCGTCGTACACCGTGGCCAGCAAGTACCAAGTGCCCGCGTAACCTAAGCAAATGAAACAGGCCACCGGTACACCGTCGCGCACCAACACCAGAAACACCGTGTCTAACGGAAAATCTGCGGCGAAAAACCGACGGTACGCCGCTTCGCGCGGGCCCAACGTGCCGTGGCCTCGCGCTTTCCAGCTGCGCCGCTCAATGTCTAAATAAATGTCGAACATCGCCGACTTGGCTTGCGCGGTGTCGCTCAGCAGCAGTGACAGGTCTCCGCTTTGGGCCGTCATTTTCGACTGCCGCCGCACATTGCTGCGTTGGCTCGAGTCAAACGCCTTCAAATAGTCGGCCGCAGACGCGAAAGGGCGGGTGAGCAGCAAGTTCTCGCGGTCTTCCAGCGTGCGCGCGTGGTGGTGGCTCAAGTCAACCCCCGACGGAGCCGGCCACAGCGCACTGCCCGCCACTGGCTGCTGCGTCAATTCGAGCAACTGCCAGTCGGCCCGGTGCTTCACCAGGTGTTGGTAGAACGCTCGCGCCAACGCTGCTTCGTCTTCGGGTGCTCCCACCACGCCCGGCATGTCGACTTCGAGCTCGCGCAGGCAAGTGACGACACCGTCTTTGAATTTCAGGGCCAGGTAGCCCTTGGGCGTGTCGCCGTCGAAGGCGGCCAAAAACCACGGCGTGTAACCTTCGAACGAAGCGTCGGCCTCGATGTGCACTTTCAGTGCCGGCCACGAATGAAAAAAGCCCTTGCGGCGCGACTTCACATTGAGCGTTTCCCAAGCGGCGGCGTGGGCGTCGATGTCAGACACCTGGGTGAAGCAACGCACCGAAAGCGTTTCAACCAAAGATGCCCTCGGCTTGTTTGCGGCCTTCTTCCCACCCCAGGGCGTTGGCGAGCCGCTTGGCGTTTTCGGCCGTCTTCTTCGCGAGGGGAATGTGGTTCATCTTTTTTTGCACGCGGGCCAAGTAAATCAACTGCCGCGCTTGAAACAGAAAGTCGCCGCCCTTGGCCGCGGTGGCCGCGGCTTCTTCGAAAAATTGTGCCGCTTCGGTGTTTTCTTTCGACTGCGCACAGAGTGCGCCCAGGTTGGCGAGCACCCGGGCTTCTCCGTACGGGTAGCCTTCTTGGCGGTACGCCGAGAGCGAGCCCAGGTAGTGGTTGCGCGCCGCGGCCACGTCTTTCTTCGAGAGCAGCACGCTGGCTAAGCGGGCCTGTACGCGGGCCGCCAAATTCACTTCGCCGTGCCAACGCGCCAAGTCAGCCGCGCCCGGCGCTTCAGCCATTGCTTTTTCAAACGCCGCCTGGGCCCGGCCCAAGTCACCTTCGGCTTCGCGCGCTTCTCCGCGTTCAGCGGCGCACAATGCCGAAACCAGGGTGCCTTGCGAAAGCTGCTCGGCCTTGTCGAGCGCTTCGGCCGCGCGCGCTCGGCGGGCTTCAGAGCGCAGCACCCGCGCCAGTGAGAGCGCCAGCTCGGGCGAGACGACTTTTTTTTCTTTGCCCACCGCTTCTGCTTCGTCGACCAGCACGCGGGCCAACGCGGGGTCACCCGCGAGCAATGCAAACGCCGCGGCGCGCGCCAGGGTGTCGACACGCACTTTCACGCCTTCTGCCGTGGCGGCCGGGCCTACCAACAGCTGCGCCAAGCAGTCGGCACCGCCTTTGAGCGCCAGCAGCGCATCGCGGGTGGCGTTGCGGTTGATGGCCGACTCCGCGGCGGTGCGCCACAGCGCCAGGGCTTTGTTGGCTTCACGCGCTTGGGTGAGGTGCTCGGCCACCCGTGGCAAGTCGGGAGGTTTGCCTTGGGTGCGCGCTTGCTCCCACAGCACCGAGGCGAAGCGCAGGTGCAGCGCGGCCCGTTGGGGGCTCGACGTGGCCATCACTTGTGACGCGTACCGTTCGCTGCTGATGGCCCAACGCTTGCCGCCCAATGCGCGCAGCAACTGGCTCGCCACCAAGCGCTGGTAAGCCGCCTGCGAGGCTTGCGGTACCAGCGTGCCGAGCAGCGGCCCGTCGACAGTGTCACCTGCCAGCGCCGCCGCTTCGAAGAGCCGTGCGCCGTCGGGCCCCACGCCGCGCACGCGCAGCCGGGTGAGCTCGGCGTCGTCCCAGTCGCCCGGTTCGCCCGAGAGAATAATGCCGCCGCCCTTGAAGCGCAGGTAACCCATGTCGGCCAGCACGTGCAGCCAGTCGACGAGCTTGGCAGGCATGCCCCCTGAGCGGTCTTTGAGCAAATCGAGCAGCTTTTCTGACGGTGGCAACGAGCCGAGCTGCGTCGAAACCCACATTTCAATGTCGTAGGGCGACAGCGGCCCAAGCTCGATGGTGGGCACGTTGGGTAGCTTCTCGCGCGCGAAGTTGGTTTCGGTGAAACCAGCGGTCAGCTCTTTGGGGCGCGGCCGGGCGCACAGCTCGCGAAAGGCGTCGACGCTGTAGGCGTCCATCTGCTCGAGGCCGTCGAAAATATAGAGAATGTGTTTTTGCGGCGCGGCGGCGTTGAGCACCATGCGCAGTGCGAGAATGGCTTGGCCAGGCGTGAAGGGTTGTGGCTGCTGCTTGATGCCCGAAATGACGAGCGCCGTCTCGAGCTCGGCAGGCCCCAGCTTCATCGCCTCGAGCGCCGGGCGCAGGTGCGTGGCGCGGTCTTCTTTCGGCACCCCGCACGCGTTGCACACCAATTCGATGAATGCGCCGTAGGGCACGTTTTTCAGCGAAGGCAGCGCACGCGCCATCATCACCACGAATTGGTGTTGCCGGGCCCGCAGTGCCAATTCGCGCGCCATCACCGAGCGGCCTGAACCGGGAGCGCCCACCAGCAACACCGGCGCCACCACGCCTTGCGCCAAGCTCTGCAAGCGGCGGTCGAGCTGCGTCAATTGCGCGTCGCGGCCCACCAGCTTGGCGTTTTGCGGGTTGAGCAGCAGCTTGCGGTCGACGGCTTCAACCACGTCGAAGCCGGTCAGCGACAGCGACTTGACTTCGGTGACGTCTTCGAGCTCGGCCGCGAGCGCACGTTCAACCAGCACTTTGCCCGCGGGCCCGCGCGCTACCAGGGTGCGCAGTCGCTGCGTCAAGTCGCCTTGCAGCGGTTTGTCGGGGCTCAAATGGGCCGCCATTTTGCCGCCGCCCAAAGCCGCGCGCACCGAGCCCGAGGCTTGCGCTTCGGTGCCGGTGACTTCTTCACGCACCGCCTCGCGCATCGCCAAAGCCGCGAAGGCCGCTCGACCTGCCGCGCCAAAGAGTTGCTCGTCGGCGAAAGCCCACACCGCGCCGTCTTCGTCGACTGCGTCGAGCACTGCTTGGTGCTCGTGACCGACGGCGAGCACTTTTTCCCAGCAGCGCGCCGCCAGCGCAGAAGAAGGGCTAATGCCCAGCACTTCAATGTGCAGCACCACGCCGCGGGTTGAGCCTGCCGCCAAAGCTGCGCGGCCGCTCATCAACCCGTCAGCCAGGGTTTTGGGCAACTTCAGCTTCAGCGCTTTGAAGGCCGCTTCGAGCCGCTTGGCTTTGCTCGGTGAGGCTGATTCAGCTTGGTAAAAAGCGTCGCCCGCGTAACGCGCGTGCAGCTCGTCGGTGAGCGAAGGCGCTTTTTTCGGTGATGCAGCGGTGGGCGTTTCGGTGTCGGCCGCGCTGTCGGCTTCGGTGTCAGGCTCGGGTTCGAGCTCAGCCAACTGCTCGGGGGGGGGCCAGTCGAACGATGCATTCGCCGGCCCTTTGGGCGAAGACTTCTGTACCTGCGCTACCTCAGGCGGAGGCCATTCTTCAGACTTGCCTTGAACCGGCGCAGATTCAGGGGCGCCTTGCTCGGGGGCTCCCCAGTCGTCGAACGCCGAAGGTGAGGCGGCCGCGGGGGCAGGCGCAGCGACGGCAACCGGAACAGGTGCCGGCGGTAACGGTGCGGCAGACACCTGGGGTGCGGTGGGGGCCGACGGTAGAACCGGTGCCGCCGTGGAGGGCGGCCCTGCGGGCGCGGTGGGCTCTGACGGTGGCGCCGGCAATGACGCAAAAGGCGCGGGCAGCGACGGCGGCGGTTGCGGTACCGAGGGGGGTGGTTGAGGTGCCGAAGCGGGGGGTGGCGGAGCAGAAGGCGGGGGTACCGCGGGAATCATCGTTTTCGCGGCAATGCCTTGGGCAAAAGCGCGAATGTCTTGAAAGCGCTGGGTGCGGTCTTTTTGCAGGGCCTTGAGCACCGCGGCGCACAGCGCGGGGTATTCAGCCAGCGAAGGCCGCAACGCCACTGGGTCAGGCGGCGCTTCGGTCAAGTGCATCGCCACCAGCTTCTGCAGGTTTTCAGTGACGAACGGGGGCCGGCCGGTGAGCAACTCGAAAAGCACGCAGCCCAACGCGTAAATGTCGGTGCGCGCGTCGAGCACGTCGGCCAACGCCTGCTCGGGAGCGAGGTACGCGGGGGTGCCCACCACCATGCCCATTTGGGTGAGGCTGGCCTGCTGCTGGGTGGTGTCGGCCAACCGCGCGATGCCGAAGTCTAAAATCTTCGCTACTTCAGAGCCGTCGCGGCGCTTGCCCAAAATGATGTTGGGCGGCTTCAAGTCACGGTGAATGATACCCATGGCGTGGGCTTCATGCAGCCCCTCGCATACCTGCGTCATCAAGGTGATGGCGCGCTCGGGGGTGAGCTGCTTTTCGCGCTCGAGCAATTGGTCAAGGGTGATGCCGTCGACCAATTCCATCGCGAGAAAAGGTTGGCCTGACGAGGTGCGGCCGAAGTCGAAGACGCGCACGATGAATGGGCTTTCGAGCTGGCTCACCAGCTCGGCTTCACGCTGAAAGCGCGCCCACATGTCTTGGTCGCCGGCGAACGAACGCTTGAGCAGCTTCAACGCAATGGGCCGCTTCAAATAAATGTGCGCCGCCCGGTAGACGTCGCCCATGCCACCGCTCGCCAGGTGGCCTTCGATTTGAAAACGGTTGTCGAGTACCGACCCGGGCTCCATGCGGTCTTCTCCGCCAGGAGCGGTGGGTGAAGGCGCAGAAGGCGACGGCGTGTTGGGTGCCGCTGACGGCGCGGGCGTGGTGGGCTTGGCCGACGCGGCCGGCTCGGGCGCCGCGGCAGAAGCCCCCATCATCGTGGCCAATAAACCTTCGGGCAGCTTGGCTTCAGGGAGCGTCTTGGCTTGGGGCGCCGCGCTGCCTTGAAACATGCGCGTGTCGAGCAAGCCGACGCCGGTGCTGGTGGCGCCGGGTTCTCCCACGGCCGGTTCGGCGACGGGTATGAGCTGGGTGGCTGAAGTTTGCGCCGGAGCGGGCGGTGGCTCAGCCACCTCGGGAATGTCGGGCAGCAGCGGGGCAGAGGCGGGCGGCGCCGGCACCGTCGCGGGGCTGGCCGCGGTTGACGGGGGAAAATAAGTGGCCGACGACATCACGGCGGGCTCGGGCGCTGGCTTCTCGGGCTCGGGGGGCGCCATGGTGCGCTGGTACAGCGCGTTGAGCTGCGCGATGCAGTCTTTCGACAACCCAAGAATCAACCCGGGCTGGCCTTGGGCGTCGGTGTCGCGCATCACCACGTGGCCGGCCAGGGGCGCTTCGGCCACGCCGTTGATTTTCAGCTGGGCGTTGAAGGGAGCGCCCGCGAACAACACCTTGCCCGTGGCAATGAAGCACGTGCCGCGGTGAAGCTTGGCTTCCCACGCTTGCTGAAAGTCACGCGCGCTCTCGAAGTAGAGAAGCTCTGATGTAGGCGTGGGCTCTTTCGTCACCAAGAAGGCCCCCTGTGGGCTCGCGGCTGGCAGTTTCCACCAAACCGCGGCGAGTTGGGGAAAGAAAAACTTCAGTGGGGCAACGATGTAGCGGGGTGTGACGAAAGCCACGCGTCAAGTTCGTTGCGCACATTCGAAGCATGCAACGGCTTGACGCTGGTTGCTGATTGCTCAACCAGCGCGCGTGCGCGGGTGCGTTGTTTCGGCGCGCTCCACAGCAAGTCGGCCAGTTGCAGGCTCACCTCGGCGCGTTGCTCACAGTTGACGATGTTGTCGGGCAGCACCGCCAACGCCTGCTCGAAGTACGCGATGGCGCGCTCAGTCTTTTTGAGCCCGACGCAGTCTTGGCCCAGCCCTTCGAGCTCGCGTGCTTGGCGGCGGGGGTCTTTGGGGTACGTCTTGCGCTTCAATTCCAGCGCTTGGGTATGCAAAGCGAGCGCTTTGTCGTACCGGCCTTCGCCTTGTTCGACGTCTCCCAATTGGCTCAGGCTCATCGGCGAACGAGGGGGTGTCAAAAGCCAGAGCCCGGGTTTTTGAGCGAGGGCTTTTTCAATCATCGTGCGGGCGGCTGAAAAATTTTTCTGTCGCAACAGAAACTGCGCATAGCTGGTGAAAGTGGTGGCGCTGATGAAGTCTTTCTGGTCGACCGCACGAATTTGCTCGAGCGCGCGCCCAAACCACGCCTCGGCTTCGGCCGCCCGGTTCAAATCGGCGTACGCCACCGCCAGCCGGTAATAGCTCGAGGTGAGCTGCGGGTGGCTTTTGCCGAAGAGCTGCACCCGTGCTTCTTTTGCCCGTTGGAGCACTCCCAGTGCGTCGTCGACGCGTTTGCTGTCGCGCAGCGCGTCTGCCAGTGCGTCGAGATAGAGCAGCGTGTCTAGGTTTGCGTCGCCCTGCAGCGGGTTGGAAATGCCCACCGCTTGCTCGAGCAGGCCGATGGCCTCGGGGTCGCGGTCTTGCGCGCTCAAGCTGGCCGCCCAGTCATAGAGCAGCCGCGCGGTGAGCTCGCCGTTGTCGTTGGTGCGGCTGAGCAGCGCTTTGGCTTGCTGGTGATAGAGCGACGCCTCTTCGTACAGCCCACGGCCAGAGCCGGTGTTGCGCCCGAGTTGGCTCAAAGCCAGCACCGCCACTTGGTCGCTGTGTGAGGCTTGGGCGGTGAGCGACGCTTCAAGCAATATCGGTTCGGCGGCAAGCAATTCGCCCGACTGGCTTTGCAATTTTCCCAACCAGTAGAGCGCTTCGGCGGCGAAGGGCGCGTTGTCGGCGGCGCGCGCGGGTGCCACCAGTGCCGAGGCTTTTTTCTGGGCCTCGGCGAATTGCCCTGTGCTGTAGAGCGCTTTGACTTGACCCAAGGCATCGCTGAGCGCGGCTGGCACGGCCTTGGTGCCTGGCCCTTGGGCCGACGCATTCTGCTCGAGTGCGGCGCCGTCTGCGCACACCGACAGGGGAGTCAACTCTTGGGTGGCGTTGACAGCGTTGGAAATGTCGACTTGCCCGTCGGCGAGCAGCGTCACCAGTGCCGAAAATTCGCGGCGGCGTTTTTCGAGGCAGTCGGTTTGCAATTCGAAGCGCGTGGCCGGCTGCTCTTTGCGCACGCGGGTGGCCATGCACGCTTCGGTGAAGGTGTGGGCCCAGCCCTCGGCGTAGCGAGTCAGCGCGGCGTCGACTTTGCCGGCGGTCTCTGGGGCGTACTCTGCCTTGTGTGTGCCCAACGCGTCGCGCACTTGTTTTCTTCGCGCGTCGTCCCACGCGGCGAAGCGGGCCGAAGCGTCTTGGCATTTTTGGGTGGTGAGCGAGCGTGCCGCCACGCCCGCCCAGGTGCCCAATGCCAGCGCGCCCAGCACCGCCATTGCCGCGCGCATGTAGAGCAGCTTTCGAGGGTTTTGGGGAACTGTGTGTAAGGCGTCGAGCAGCGCCTCCATCGAGGGAAAACGCGCGGCCGGGTGGGTAGAAAGGCCGCGCACCAGCGCTTGCCACACGCGTTGCGGCACATGCTTGCGCGAAGCGGGCACGTGCATCGCGTTGCTCGCCATGCGCTGTTGAATGTCGGGCACCGTCGCGCCGGGAAAAGGCACTTCGCCAAAGAGCGCTTCGAAGAGCGAAGCGCAGAAGCTGAATTGGTCGCCCCGCGCGTCGACCGGTTGGCCGTCGAGCTGCTCGGGCGCCATGTACCGCGGCGTGCCCAGCATTTGCAGGCTGGGAAAATCGTCGGTCTGCAGTGCAGGTTGGGGCACGGTAATGGGCGGGTGTGCGCCGCTGTCGATGGCGCGGGCCAGGCCGAAGTCAGTGACAAAGACTTCGTGCGTGTTGCTCACCAGCACATTGTGGGGCGTGACGTCGTGGTGCACCAAATTGGCGGCGTGCGCGGCGGCCAGGCCGTTTCCCGCTTTTTCGAAAAGGGCGAGCACCTCGTCGGCGCTGCGCGGTGAGGCTTTGAGCCATTGCGCGAGGGTGATGCCCTCGACGAAGTTCATCGCCAAAAACGCGTACGGCCCGTAACTGCCAATGTCGAAAATGGTGATGACGTTGGGGTGGGTGACGCGGGCCAGCGCTTGGGCTTCGCGAAAAAAGCGGCTGCGGCGGGCGGCGTCGTCGACGCCTTGTACGTCGTTGCGCAACAGCTTGAGCGCCACGCGCCGGTCGAGCTCAGGGTCGTACGCCACGAAGACCACACCCATGGGCCCTTGCGAGAGCTTGTTCAGCACCACGTAACGGCCAATGGCCACGCCCCGGTCGATGTCGTCGAGCAAAGGGGTGGGCACGTAAGGCGCTTGCAGCGCGGTGGTGGCTTCTTGGCTGCCTGGAGGCACTTCGTGCGTTTCAGGGTCGGTAATGGTGTAGCGGCGCAGCTCGGCCTGACAACGCGCGCAACCGCGCAGGTGGTCGCGGTGCTGTAAATCAACGGGCTGTTTCTTCGCCAGTTGTTCAGCGAAAGCTTGCAGTTGGTGGTCGCGCAGACAGGCCATGAACGCTTGAAAGAGAAGAGACTATTCTAGAAAGCGTTGGGCTATCGCCATACGACGAGGTGCTGATGGGTGGGCCGCGTACCGTTTCATTGGAAATGCTCGAAGGTGAAGCGCTTTACCGCGAGGTGGTGCTGCACCGCATGGCGCAGGCCCGCGAATCTGTGTGGATAGCGACGGCCAACGTCAAGGCCATGCTGGTTGAGCACCAAGGCCGCTTTCGCCCGTTGGTTGATTTATTCGCGCTGTTGTCGGCCCGTGGCGTCGAGCTGAAGTTGCTGCACGCCGAGCTGCCCTCGCGGCCGTTTCGAAAATTCTTCGACGCCAAGAAGAGCCTGGTGCGCGGCGGTCTGCAGCTCAAAATTTGCCCGCGGGTGCATTTCAAGTGTGTGCTCATCGACGGGGCGTGGCTGTACGTGGGCAGCGCCAACCTCACCGGCGCGGGCCTGGGCGCGAAACACAAAGACGCGCGCAATTTCGAGCTTGGTTTCGTGAGCGAAGATTTCGACACCATCGACCGCGTCACTGCCCTGTACCAGTCGATTTGGAGTGGTGCCGAATGCGCGCGGTGCCGCTTGTACGAGCTCTGCCCCGACCCGATTGGGGCACAGGCGCGGGCGGTGAAGGGGCGAAAAAAACGCGGCGGCTCGGGCATTGTTCTCGGGCGCTCGCGGAGGTTGGGCCAGTGACGCAGGTGAAACAGCTTGGGGCGGTGATTCTCGACTTGGGCAATGTGCTGGTGTTTCACGACAACGAAAAGCTCTTCACCGAAATGGCGAAGACGTTTGGCTGCTCCAAAGAAGAATTCAAAGCCAAGCTGGAGCCTGATTTTTGGGACCGCGTCAACCGCGGGCAGGTGAAGGGCGATGCGTTGCGGCTGGCGTTGGAAGAGCGAATGGGCGGCCAGGTGTCTGCGGCAGAATTTACGAGGGTGTGGAGCTGCCATTTCACCTTGAATGTGCCGATGTTGCCGTTGGTCGACGCGTTGAAAGACCAAACGCGGTTGGTGTTGCTGTCGAATACGCATGACTTGCACTTCACCTTTTTGCGGCCGCAACTGCCGGTGCTGCAACATTTTCGCGGCGTGGTGTTGAGCTGCGAAGTGGGGTGCGTGAAGCCCGAGCCAGAAATATTCGCCCGGGCCGTCGAGCTGGCCGGTTGCCCGCCTGAAGCATGCGTGTTTTTCGACGACCTTGCCCCCTATGTGCAGGCCGCGCAACGCCAGGGCCTCAATGCACACGTTTATACAGACGCCGCAGCCTTCGCCCAGACGCTGAAAAATTATCGGTTTTAGGGGTTCAAAAATCGCTCTCAAGCCGGTAAATCGGCCTGCGCGGCGATTTTGCGAATGGGTTGAATTAGCCAGTTTTTTCAATGATTTACATTGTCGAGGGGTTTGGTTTAAGTTTGCGCGGCCAGAAAAAAGACAAGTTGCTACAGGCGTGTAGGCTGCTGACGGCTGCAAGTGGAGCACACGCAGTCGAAGGAGTTGAAGAGAGCCTTGATTGATCACCGCCCTGAAGTGCTGCTCAAAAGCGCACTCGAAAAAATCGTGTATTTCGAGGCCCGCTCCGAGCAGCTCGGCCGTGATTTAGAAGCGGCCCGCGCCGAAGTCGACCGCTTGCGGCTCGACGTGTCTTCAGCCGCGCAACGTGAAATTGAGCTGCGCCGCATGGTGGCTGAGCTCGAAGTGCGGGCTTCACGCGCACATGCTGAGCGTGAAGAAATTGCCCGCGTGGCCGACGCGCTGCGCCGTGAGCGCGCCGACCTGATTGGCAAGATGCTCGAGGCCTCGCAAATTCATGGTGCTGGTGACTCGGCGGGTGCCGCCGAAGCGTTTGACCTGGCCCGTTTCATTTCTGAGCTGCGCAGCGCGGTGATTACCAGCGCCCCGGTGCCGACCCACCGCTTGCCGGTGGCGCGGGCAGAGCCCGTGGCTCTTGTGGCGGCAGAAGAAACGCCCGCCCAGCGCACGGCGAAAGAAGTCACCGCCGTGGCGCAAGCCTTCAAAGAGTCAGGCCGTCTGTCGGTGCAGCCTGCCGAAGTGCACGCCCTCGAAGCAGGCTACGCCTTCCCCGGCCGCACTGAAGAGACGCTGTTTGGCTTCTCAGTGCGTGAATTGTCAGCGCCCGACGTGCCATCGCGGTTGCGCGCTTCAGAGCGGCTGTTGGCGTTGGGGCACCCCGCCGCGGCGCCGGCGTTGGCTGCGGCGCTCCACGGCGAGACCGAGCCACAGGTGTTGGTCTCACTGCTCAACACGTTTGCCGCGCTCGCCAAGAGTGAAGGCGTGGCAGTGGTGAGCCCGCTGCTGAGCTCGACCCATGCTGACGTGCGCATTGCCGCTCTGAAGGCGCTGCTCATGCTCGACGCCGCGTGCGGTGGGCCACACTTGGCCGCGGCGATTAAAGACCCCGACCGGGCGGTGCGCCGCCGCGCTTCACTGCTCGCGTTGGGGTTGAAGGGCGATGAGGCGCTGTCATTGGGTGAGCAGGCGATTCATGACCCCGACGTCGAAGTGCGCTCGTTGGCCGCGTTGGTGCTGGGCGCGAGCGGAGCCGAGCAAGCGCGGGCGTTGCTGCTCGGCGCGATGCGCGACAAAGAAATCAAAGTGCGTCGGGCCGCGGCGCAGAGCATGTCGCGGTTGCTCGGGCACGACGTGAGCAACGTCGTCGACATGGAAGACGCGCAACGTCGCCGCGAAGTGCGCCGCATGGCGTCGCTGCCGTCGAAGCCGGTGTTGGGCAAAGCGGTGACGGCGCCGGTGCACGCGGTGGCCCACGGCGCGGCGGTGAAGACGGGTCAAAAGGTGGCAGTGCTGGAAGTCGCGGCTCCCCCGCGCCGCGAAGTGGCGGTCACCGAAGTGTTGTGCGGTCAAATCATCACTGAGCTGCGTGCGGCGATTCGCGGTAAGCCGTTGGGTGACTTGGCCACCGCGGTGCATGAGACGCCTGAAGTGGTGGCGCGGGCGTGTGCGCTGCTCGAGTCACGTGGCCAAGCCGTGCGGCGGGGAGCGAAGTTTTTCGTGGCGTAGTTACGCCAGACGAGAGAGAACGATGGAAACTCCAAGCTACAGCCCCAAAGTCACCGCCGAGATGCTGGGCATCAACTTGAAGCAGCTCGCCGGCGCGTTGAAGCAAAACAGCTATTCGCCGCAAGACGTGGCCACGCTGCGCACCAAGCTGCACAAGCGGCCGCCGCAAATGGGCCACCGCAAGCAGCTGTTTCTCAATTTCAAGGGTGGCACCGGTAAGACGTCGCTTTCGACTTCATATGCGTGGCGCCTGGCTGAAATGGGCTACGGAGTGCTGCTCATCGACCTCGATTCGCAGGGCCATGCCACCAAGTGCCTGGGCTACGAGGGCGAAGACTTCGAGAAGACGCTGCTCAATGTGCTGGTGAACCGCGACCCGATTTCTGAGGTGATTCAGAAGTCGCAGTTGCCCACGCTGCACTTCATTCCCTCGAATTTGTCGATGAGCACCGTCGACCTGGCGTTGATGCCGATGGCGGGCCGTGAATTCAAATTGCGCAATGCGCTGCGCGAAGTTGAAGCGCATTATGACTTCATCATTTTCGATGCGCCGCCGTCGTTTGGCTTGCTCAACTTGAATGCGCTGATGGCCGCCGATTCGTTGGTGGTGCCGGTGCTGGCCGACTTTCTTTCGTTTCACGGTTTGAAGCTGCTCTTCGAGACCGTGCAAAGCCTAGAAGAAGACCTGGGCCACATTTTAGACCACGTGCTCATCGTGGTGAATGCCTTCAACCAGTCGTACAAGCTGGCGCGCGAAGCGGTCGACGCGTTGAAAGAGCACTACCCCGAATATTTGCTCAACCAAATCATTCGCCAGTGCACCAAGTTCGCCCAGGCTTCGAGTGAAGGCCGGCCCATTTTCTTGGCTGACCGCGAGAGCAAAGGTGCGCACGACTTGCAGGGTTTGATTGACGAAGTGTTGTCGCGTCTGAACAAGAAGGGCCGCGCTCCGCTGCCCGCGAAGACTGCGTAACGATTTTTGGAGGAGCCATGAAAAAGGCATTCGACGCTAACGTTTCTCGCTCACGCCCACGCATGCGTTTAGGCGCGGTCTTCACTGAAGCGGGCCCCGCGCTCGACGTGGTGGAAACAGCCGTGGCTCACCAGACGCTGGCCGAAGAGGTGGTGGCGCCGGTGGTTCCCTCGCTGGCTGACACGGTGAAGACCAAGTCTGAGAAAGCCAAGGAGCCGCGCGGGCCAGTGCAAGAGACGATTGCCCGAGTGTTGGAAGCGCCTGACGAGCCAGTGGCGTTTACCCCGCCGGTTGAAGTTGCCCCTGAGCCGGTGGCAGTGCCAGCGCCGGTGGCTCGCGTGGCAGTGGCTCCGAAAGTGAAGGCGTTCAAAGAGCCCCCTGGGCAAGTGGTAGAAGTGCAGACGGCGCCCGTGCCCATGCCTGAGCCTTTAGATGTCGAAGCTGAAGCGCAAGAGCGCCGCGCCCGGTTGAAAGAGCGCTTGTCGGCGGTGCGTGAGAACCCGCGCCCCGAGCCGTTGCCCGAGACAGTGGCCGAGGCCGGCGTGCTGGCGGTCGAGCGCATTTCGGCGCTGCAGACTGAAGTGCTGAAGTACCGCACCGTGAATTTGGCGTTGTCGCAAGACTTAGAAGCCGCGCGACGGCAAGCTGAGCGGGCGACTGAAGAAGCGCGCCTGCGCATGGACGAAGCGCGGCGCTTGTCGGCAGAAATGGACGGCCGGGCCAAATTACTGGCTGAGTTAGAAAAAGAGCTCGCGTCGTTAGAGGCAGAACGCAACGAAGCGTTGTTGTCGCTGCAAGAGGCGCGGCAAGGGCTCGACGCGATGGAGCGCGATAAAGACGTGCTCAAGGGTGAAATTCAGAAGCGTGAAGACGCGCTGAATGAGAGCTTGTCAGAAGAAGAGCGCTTGGCCGGAGAGCTCGAGTCGGCGCATGAAAATGCCAGTGCGCTGCGCAAGACGGCTGACGCGCTGCGGGGCGAGCGCGACACGTTGGCGCGGCAAGTGTCTGACTTGACGAAAGAACGCATTGAGCTGCTCGAAGCGCGCAAAGCCCTTGAAGCAGTGCACCGCGCGTTGAGTACCGCCGCGGCGCGGTAGGACACCGGTTTGCCGGGCACGTTACCGCCGCAGCGCATCGACGCCGTTGACGAAGGTGCTCCACGCGGGCCGCGCTGAGCCGTCTGCGTAGCGGAGCAAGCCCCACGTGGTTAGCGTTTCGTAAAAGCGGTCAGCCAGCGCGGGGTAACCCTCGTTGCGCAGCGCATCGGCATAGGGAGCTGTCAGTTCTGGTGACCAATCGACGGCGGTGAAAATGAAGGCGGCACGCAGTTGGGCTTCGGTCTGCATGCGCGAAATTACCGCGGCGAAAAACGCAGCTTGCTTCGCTTCTGAAGCGCCGATGACCGAGGGAGTGCCGACGGGAGGGCCCGCCGGGCAACCCAGCTCTTGCAACAAGACAGGCCGACCCCCGGCGGCGGCGAGCATTTGATTCAGCTCGTCGGGCACCCGGTTGAGGTCGTCGACGAAGAAGTCTGGGCGCTGGCAGTAGTAGTTGAAAATGGCCACGTCGCTCGAGTCGATGAGGGTGCTCAAGTCGAAGTTCTGCTCCAGCCCGCGCTGTGTCAGCGTCAGCCCCACCGCGACGAAAGGCATCGCAGTGTGAATTTTTTGCCGGGCATGGGCCATGAAGCCTGCCAGTGCCTTGAGCCAGGCTTGCCCCTGGGTGGACGACGGCGGGTAATCGTCGAAGTAATTGTCGGGCTCGTTGGCGACTGAAAAGGCAAACACGGGTTTGCCCGCAAGGCGCACCGCGACTGCGTCAACCAAGGCGTCGTAACGAGCGAGAATGACCGCGTCGTCGAGCTGTCTTTCTTGGGCCAGCCCATAACGGTCGTTGGGGTTCATCAAGTCGGCGGGCAGAGAAAAGCCTTCGCTATCGACCGACTCGATGAGCAGCAACAGCGAAGCGTTAGAAGGAGCGACCTTGTCGAGCGCGTCATCGAGCGGGGCCCAATTGAAAGTGCCCGCGGTCGGCTCGAGCTCGGACCATGCCAAATGCAGTCGTGCCACCGCCATGCCCGCATCGATGGCTGTGAGCAGCTGGGCGTTGAGCGCGTTGCCCGTCGTGGTGGGCAGTGTCTCGTAGGTCGTCACCAGGCCCAGGTGATGACCGGGGGGAAGAAGCGGCAGTGAAGACATTGTGCCGGCGTCGGTACCCGCGTCGGGTGAAGTGCCTCCGTCTACGCTGGCATCGGGCAGGTGGCCGGCATCGATGCCCGGGTTGACTGTGCCTCCGCACGCCGCGAGCACTGCCGCGATGCAAGAGATACTTTGAACGACAAAAGGGTGATTCACCGCTTGAAGCATGCGCAAACCATGGCCCTTAAATCATCAGTTATCTCATTTTTAGAGAAAGGCTCGCGAAAACCGGCACCTACCAAGGGCGCAACGTCGGCGGTTTTTAAAGCTGGGTCAATTGATGTACCCGCGCGGGTACATCAACTGACCCACAGTCTGTTACTTAAGGTGCGCCGCAGGTGGGCGCGCTGAATTGCCCTGACAGGGTGCCACCGTCGCTGTTGGTGAATTGGTAGGTGCCCACCACGCCCCGGTTGACAGAGGTGACGGTGACTGTGCCCGTCAGGCTGTCGGCGCCCACCGGTTCGGGAAAGCTGGCGTCGGGCCGAAAGTGCCCACGGAGAACGAAGAGTTGGTTCGGTGCGGCATAAGTGCCCAGTGCGAACGTGCCACTGTTTTGCTGCATCAATAACCCCTGCCCTTCTACTGAAGGTGCTTCATCGAACCGTGCAGGGCAAGGCAGCACCGCGTCGTACAAAAAGACGGCCACCGGGGCGCCGCCGTCTGGTGAAACCGCGAAGGCTGTCTTCACCGTGAAGCCGTAAGTACCGGTGGCGGTTCCCGAGGCCGTCAACGCCATGGGCCCGGCATCGACGCCAGCGTCCACCCCTCCGTCAGTGCCCATCGAAGGGTCGCCACAGGCGGTGAGAATAAGAGCGACAGCGCAAATCTTGCGAAACATGCAAACTCCTTCGAGAAATGAGTACTGACCTGTGAATGCCCAGCGACGGTCAAACCGTTTAACGAGGGGTGCACTTTTGCTCCCTTCACACGCCGTGATACCCACCGCCTCATGATTGCGTGGTTGGTACTGACAGCATTGTCTGCGCAGAGAGCTGACTGCCCCGTGCAGCTCGAGGCGTCGGTGCTCGACGGCAGTACGTTAAGCGCCGCTGAATTTCGCCAAGCGCTAAGCGCTGAGTTGGCACGCGAAGTGGTGCTGGAAGGCGCGCCGCAATGCGACCAAGTGGCCATCGTGGTGGACGTAGGCGTGGTAACTCTCACCGTGCGGGCGCGCGGCAGTCACGAGCAGAAACGGTTGCTCACCCGTACCGGCAACACCCAGGTGGTGCGCGAAAGCGTGTTGCTGGCGGCGGGCCTTTTGCGAGCGCAACTCGAAGCGCACTTGCGAGGGCTACCGGCCGTGGCCGCACCCGCGCCCAGTCTGCCGCCGGTCGAAGAAACGAAACCCGCTGCAGTTCCCGCTTGGTGGGTGAATGGCTCGGGCGCGCTCGGCCTCACCGCCATGGGGCTGTTGTTGAGCGGCCTCGAGCTGCAAGGGCAACGGCGCTTTGGCCTGGTGAGGGCCGGTTTGGCGGTGAGCTATTCGATGGGCATCGAAACCAACAAGCCGTCGTCGCGCTTTCAATTGTTTCCCGAGGCCGGCATTTATGGAGGCCCAGGGCCATTGCGGCTTGGCCTCTTCGTGGGGGCGGGGCCGCTCTTCATGCGCGAACCTTCGGTGGGCGACTCCGACAACTTTCAAGTGCTCTTCGCTTTTCGCCCCCGCGTGGTGATTGCGGTGGCAGTGGCTTCTGAGCTCGATGTGCAGCTGGGTTGCGGCTTCACCTTGGCCCTCGACGCGAGCAATTTGCCCCGGGGCCTTCTCTACGGCAGCGTGGGCGCAGGCTACGGGTTTTGACCGATGCGTGACGATGCCACCACTTGGGCTGCGCAAGCGTGGGCCCGTCACCAGCGCGACTTGCGTGTCTTCGTCGGCCGCTTGGTGCACAACCGCGTCGACGTCGATGACATTGTCGCCAGCACTTATGAAGTGTTGGTACGCGCGCGTGGCAAAGCGAAAGACGTGGCTGACGAGCGGCTCTTCGTGCTCGGAGTCGGCGCCAACGTGGCGCGCCACCACGCCCGCAGGCGACAGCGCACCCAGCGGTTGGAAGAAGCGGTGGCCGCTGAGCCCGTACCCCTCTTCGACGTGAGCCCCGAGGTGCACTTCGAGCGTCAGCAAATCGAAGCTGACTTGGCGTGGGCCATTGGCCAGCTCAACCCAGAACAGCGCGCGCTGATTTTGCAGCTCAACGACGGAGCCAGCGCCGCCGAGGTCAGCCGCTTGCTGGGCCAGCCCGAAGCCACTGTGCGCAGCCGTGCGTTTCATGCCCGCAAGCGGTTGAAGAGTTTGCTCGAGCAACGCTGGCTGATTCTCGCCGCCTTGGCGTTGCTGATGACCGCCGGGTACGCGGCATACCGCTACTTTGTCGATTCGAAGCCGAAGCCGGCGGCCCCGGTGTTGCCGCGCATTCACACCGACACCTTCGTGCCTGACGTCGAAAAAGAAGTGGCTATTGAAGTCACACCTGCGCCAGCGCCTGCCAAGTTGCCCGCGAAAGTGGCTTTTCGCGCCGTGGCACGGGTCGACTCACCGCCGACTGCGCTGATGCTCTTCGAAGAAGCCAACCGCGCGCACTTCACGGCCCATGATTACGCGCAAGCCGTTGCCGCGTGGGCGCGGTTTCTCGAAGCGTACCCCGACGCTCCCCTGGCTGACGACGCGCGTTACAACCGCGTGGTGGCGTTGTTTAAGCTGGGGCGGCTGGCCGAGGCCGAGGCGGCCGCCCGTGAAGCGCTGCGCCAGACGCCCGCCACCGCGCACCGCGTTGAGCTCGAAAAATTAATTGCGCTTATCGCCGGGCAATAACGCTTTAGCCGAACCCGCAGAGCGTGAGTGAGTCGTTCTTGAAGGCATGCTGTTTTTTCAGTGAAGCGAGCTCTCGCGGCGTCGGAAAGCGGTGCACCTCGAAGCGCGGCGGCATTAACGCCTGGCCTTCGTCGAAAAGCACCACCGCGTGGCGTCGTCGTCGATGCCAATTCGCGGCGCACCGATGTCGTCTTCAGCGCGCAGAGAAAGCGCGTCGAGTTGCAGCAGCAGCGCTGCTTGGGCTTCTTCTGACGAGGGGGCGTCTTGCGCTTCGAGCGCGTGCATCTTTTCTTGCAGCGCCTTGAACTTGGCTTCGGCGCCTTTCTTCGGTTTTCGTCTTTCTAGTAACCAGTCCAGGCCCATTGCGGCGGGTGCTCCTCATTGAAATTGGCGTCATGCCTCTCATTGGGAATGCCCGGCCATTTCCGTCAGCGCCTGTTTAGAGAAACGGCACGAGGGCCAACTTGCCGCGCACCGCCCGTTGCTCCAGCCTTTGCAGCGCGTCAGCCGCTTGGGCAAAAGGCAGCGTGGCGTCGAGGTGTGGCTTCAATTTGCCTTCGCCCACCCATTTCAAAATGTGCTCGGCGTTGGCGCGATTCAACTCGGGCGCGCGCATCGCGAAAGAGCCCCAGAACACGCCCACCACTTGGCAGCCTTTGAGCAAAATCAAATTGAGCGGAAATTTGGGAATGTCTCCCGCCGCGAAGCCCACCACCAAATAGCGCCCTTCCCAAGCGATGCCGCGCAGCGCCGCTTCGGCATAGGGGCCGCCCACCGGGTCATAAATGACGTTGGCGCCTTCGCCTTGGGTGAGCGCCTTGATGCGCTCCTTCAAGTCTTCAGTGCCGTAACAAATGCCTTCGTCAGCGCCCATTTGCTTGCAGAAGGCGACTTTTTCAGGCGTCGAGGCCGCCGCGATGACGCGCGCGCCCAAGTGCTTACCCAATTGAATCGCCGCCACGCCCACGCCGCCCGCGGCGCCTAACACGAGCAATGTCTCGCCTTGGCGCAAATGCGCCCGGTCGACCAACGCATGGTACGTGGTGGCATAAGTGAGCAGGGTAATGCCGCCCACTTCGAATGAAACGCCGTCGGGCAATTTCACCGCGGCGAATTCGGGCACCACCACCTTTTCGGCGAAGGCGCCGTTCACCATGGTGGCCGCCACCCGGTCGCCTACTTTCAGGCCGCTCACGTTGTCGCCCACCGCGCTCACCACGCCCGCTGCTTCTCCTCCGGGAATGAAGGGGGGCTCGGGCTTGAATTGGTATTTTCCGTACGTGAGCAACACCTCGGGAAAATTCACCCCCGCGGCCTTCACGTCGATGAGCACTTCGCCCACGCCCGCTTGCGGCGCTTCGAGCTCGTCGACTTTCAGGCCGGCAGGCCCCACCAATTCGTGACAGCGTACGGCGCGCATTGTTTGTCCTCTCGTTACGGAGTCGACGCCGCTTTCAGCGCCGCCACGTCGCCTTTGGGCAAGCTGTCGGGCTTCATGGCAGCGAATTGCTCTAAATGCTTCTGCATCGTTTCGACGCGCTCTTGGTTTTTGGGGTGGTGCGAGACGATGGGCGCGCCCTCGGGCAGCCCCTTCACCAAATTCACGTACTCGTTGGGGTTGAAGCCGCCCAACACCAAGAGCTCGATGGCCAGCTGGTCAGCCGCCAACTCGTCTTCACGCGCGCGGCCCGAGGCGAGCAACCGCCCCACGGTGTCGTCAACCAGCTTGGCAATCAATTCACCCGAGACGTCGGCGGCGTCTAAGTCGAGCGCGCCGGCGTTGTCGAGCACCTTCACCCAGCTGTTTTGGTCGGCCACCGCGTCTTTGGCCACGCCCGCGCCGATAGAAACGCCCAGCGCGATGTAGCACTGGTTGGCCTTGGCATCGCTGTAGGCCTTCAAGCTGTGGCGCTCGGTGACGTGGGCAATTTCATGCGCCAACACCCCGGCCAATTGCGCTTCGCTGGTCAATTTTTTGAGCAGCCCACGGCTGACGAAAATGTAACCGCCCGGTGTCGAGAGCGCGTTTTCGCTCGGCGCGTCGATGACGCCGAAGGTCCAGCTGATGTCGGGCCGGGTAGAATGTTGAGTGAGTTGCTTGCCCAGTTTGTTCAAATAGCGGTTTAACTGGTTGCGCCCAGTGGCTGCGAAGGTGACCTTGCCCATGGTGGCTCCGTTCACCTGGGTGTTGAAGGCCGCGACGTCGGTGATGCCCGCCGGTACGTCGACCCACAGGCCGCCTTCGGCTTTGGCGAGGTTGAGCGCCACCGCGCTGCCCAAGGCTTTTTCTTCTTCGAAAGCGACTTGCTGGCTCGCGAGTTTTTTGCACTCGGGTGCCCGCGCGGCCACTTTGCTGCCCGCTTCGATAATGGCGTCGGCGGCCAGGTTGGCGTCAGGTGCGCGAAAACAGGGCAAGTTGAGAGCGCCAAGCACGAGGGGAAAAGCGACGGCGAAACGGGCGTTCATTTCGCACCTCCTTTTTCTTCGCGCACTTGCCGGGCGATGCCCTCAACGCTGATGACGCTCAAGGCCAGCTTGGGGTCATGAGGGTTTTTCGTCTTGTCGTACTTCAAGCCCGCTTCTGAAAGCCCACGGGTGGCCGCGCCCGAGCTGGCAAAGGCCTGCGCGGTAATCGGTTTGCCGTCGGTTTTGCTCACTTCGGCGCTGGGTGGGCGGGTGCTCAGCGAGGCGTGAGGCACGAAGCCTTCTTGGGTGCCGAAGCGCACCTTGTCGAAGTCTTTTTTGGGAGTGCCTGCCCCCAACCAGGTGACGGTGGCTCCAGCAGGAATGCGCGTCAACACCGGTGAGCTGAGCGTCGGCTGCTTCTGCAGCGGTGTTTCACGGTTGCGAATGTAGAGCTGTAATGTGCTGGGTGCCGCGCCGCCCAAGAAGACAAGGCAAACCGCGCCCAGCAAACCCTTGCCGATTCGATGCATGAATACCCCTTTGGTTATTTGTCGAGCGACGTCACGCTGTCCCATGTGCTGTCGGGAAGAGCGTCTCTCAGTGACTGGCAGCGTTCAAGCAGATGTTGGCTCGGGCCGTCGGCGGGGTCGGTGTCGAGCACCCTGTGCAGTACTTTTGAGGCTTCAGCAAATTGCCGTTCGCGGTAAAGCGCCAGCGCCTGGGCATAGTGGGCCACGGTGAGCGCCTTGGCCGCGGGCAGTTGGCCTTTGAGGGCGAGCAGCTCATACACGCGCACCGCTTGGGTTTTGCCTGCCACGCGCACGGTGTCGAGCTCTCGCGCTTCGACGTCGTCTTTCACCTGCAGGTAAGTGTTTTCGCCCATCATAATCAGCGTGCCGTACGCCTTGTTGGCGCCTTCGAGCCGGGCGGCCAGGTTCATGCCGTCGCCGATGGCCGTGTAGTCCATCAACTGCTCGCTGCCGATGTTGCCCACCAGCAAGTCGTCGGTGTTGAGGCCAATGCGGGTGTAGACGTCGGGCAACCCTTCAGCGCGAAATGCCTCACGCAACGCGGCGATGGCCTTTTGCACGTCGAGTGCGCCTTTGCAGGCGCGCAACGCATGGTCGGCGTGCTTCACCGGGGCGCCGAACAGCGCTACCACCGCGTCGCCGATGTATTTGTCGATGCAGGCGCCGTGGTGGGTGAGTACGGCCGTGACGGTAGAAAGGTAGCGGTTCATCAGCCGCATCAACCCCTTGGGGTCTTCGCGAAAGCGCTCTGAGAAAGTGCTGAAGCCTTTGATGTCTGAAAAAAACGCGGTGATGTGGTGTTTTTCACCGTCGAGCTTGGGCAGCTCGCGCGCTTCGACCATTTGCTCGAGCAGGTCAGCTTCCATATAGCTGGCGAACATGGCTTTTAAGCGTTCGCGCTCTTTCTCGGCGAAGAAGTGGTTGAAGACGGTGCCGGCCACAGAAGCGAAGGTGCCTGCCAGTGACGGCATGACTGAAAGCACGTGAATGTGGGTGCTGACGGTGACCCAGCCTGGCACCACGAAGAACGTGACGAAGAGCAAGAGGGGCCAGCCGATTTCTACGAAGGGCGAGCGCACCACCAGAATGATGCTGATAGACAAAAAAGCCAGCGCCAACGCCACCAGGCACGAGACCCAGAAGGGCGCCTCGAGAATGAAACGGCGGTGCAAAAGGTTGTCGAGCACCGCGGCTTGTTTGATGACGCCCGGGCTTTGCTCATCGAGCGGAGTGGCCTTGGTGTCTCCCGTGCCCAAAGAAATGCCGCCGATAAGAACAAATTTGTCTTTGAATTTTTCGTAGCCGTCGTTGGCCCCACGGTGCCGCAGCACGTCGACCAAAGAAATGACGGGGAAGCGTTCGAAGAGCTTTCCTCCGTAGTTGATTTCTGCCGAGCCGTCAGGGTTGATGGGCACTGGGTGGGTGCCCAGCGTGAGCAGGCCGGGCTGCACGGTGACGGTTTCGGCGTTGAACCAGTCGGCCGCGGCGGCCACCGGCAAGCTTAAGTATGGGTTGATGCCGTCGCTCCACACGAAGCGGGTGCGGCGCATTTTGCCGTCGTCGTCGAATTCGGGCACCACGCTGCCGAAACCTGAGGTGGGCGTGAGCAGTGGAGTGACCGCCGGTTTGGGAAAGCGGGGCTCGCCTGCCGACGAGAAGACTGGCGCTTCGAGACCGCCTTTCATTTCGAGGGGAAATGCGTAGGCCACTGCCGCGAGCTGCCGGCGTTCGTTCATCGCCGCGGCGAAGTCGACTTCGGGGGCTTCTTCGAAGGCAGAATCATCTTGCGGCGGTGAAGCGGGTTTTTCGAGAGACGGCCCCGGCGCGGGAGTGCGCGAAAGCATCGGTCGGTTTTTCGGTTCTACTTTCGGCAGGCCGGGAAAAAGTGTGTCGCCTTTTGGAATGACGTTGAAACCCAAGTACACGGGAAAGCGCGTGGTGCGCATGGCTTCGGCCATCGCGACATCGCCGCTTTCGTCAGAGCGCGCGGTGTCGAGCACCATGTCCATCACCAGCAGGCGGGCGCCGGCTTTCGACAGGTAGTCGATGACGTCGGCCCAAATGCGCCGGTCGTACGGCCACAAGCCATAGCGTGCTTTCCAGTCGACTTGTGTGCGGTCTGACGCGTCGATGGCGTCGAAGGTGGTGTCGTCGATGGCGATGATGACGATGTCGTCGCTTTTTTTGGGTTTAGCGAAGTCGCCCGGCAGCTTCTGAATGAAGAGCTGCAGCCCGCTGTCGTACGACGCCCATTCTTGCGAGCGAATGTCGAGAAAGTTGTTTTGCCACCAGAAGATGGCGATGGCCGTCGCTCCGATAGAAATCAGCAGCATCAGCTGCCAGGTTCGCGCGAGGCGAAGGCGAATCAGATGCAGGGCGTGTTTCACGTGGGCGGTGAGATTAGGCGCCGGGGTGGGCCTCGTCACGTCTGGCCTTGTGCCCGATTCGGTTCTTCATTCGCCTGCGCTCGAGCCACGCCAGCAAGTTCTTGATCTGAGCCCCCGCGGTAAGCGCCACCGCCCGGCCGACCTTGGCCTTGCCCGGGTCGAGAAATGTCACTGGGCCAGCGGGCGACACCGCCGCCACCACGAACTGCCAGTCGAGACGCTTGGCGTCGGCGTGCAACCGATTCCACGCCGCGCGGCTGAAGCGCAATGGCAACGTCGAGCGCTTGACTTGAATTCCGAGCTGAAGCCCAGAGCGAACCCCGAGCAGGTCGAAGGCCCCTCGCGAAGCCCGAGACTGGTAAACCAGCTCAAAGCCCATTTCAGCAAGTCGCTTGGCCACCTCGCGCTCGGCATCGTCACCGACCAGCGTCATCGGTACCACCGTGCCACCTGGTTTTCTCCAACGCAGCCACAACCCGAAAGCCCCATCACTCAAGGCATAGCGGCCGTCTTCCTGGTGCTGAACGACATCGCCCAGACGCATCAGGTAGCGAGACGTCGACCCTGTTGACGCTCCGATAGTCTTGGCCACGTCGGTCGTGCGCGCAGGCCCGTCGCTGAGTGCCTCGAGCACCATCGCCAGCGTGGCGGCGTTGCCCACCACCTGATTGAATTCATTTTCGAAATAAAGCCCCAACCGCCCGGTGCGGCTGAATAACACCTCTGAGAACACCTGCCGTACCAAGGCCTCATCGTAAGGTGGCTCTTTGCTGGTAAGAACTTCGCCGAACAGTTGCAGGTAAAAAGGGTGCCCGCCCAGCACCGCGGCCAGCTTGGTCGCCACGGCGAGGGGAATCGAGCGGCCAGGGGGGGCATTTCGGGTCAGAAGCTTCACCGCGTCGTCAGGCTTCATCGGACCAAGCTCGGCGAGGGTGAAATGCTGAAAGAAGGGCGAACTCTCGTGCCGAACCAAGCGCTCGAGCAAGGTGCGTTCCGACCCGCAGATGAAGTACGCGGTCCTTCGGTGCTTCTGCCAAATCGCCCGCGCCAGTGGCAACACGCCTTTGCCTCGACTCGAATCGAGCTTCGCCAATTCTTGAAACTCATCCCAAGCGACGATGCAATGAAGCTTCAGAGCGGTCGCGAGTCGCTCAGATAAACCGAGCGCGAACTCTGCCAGCTGTCGGTCAGCCGGCGCTTCGCATAAAGCCAACACCTGCGCCCGTAATGCGCGTTCGAATGAGGTAAATCTCGCTGCTTCGACAATCGTCGCCCGATACTCGTTGGGGCGACGGCTGAGGTCTTCGAGAGATACCCCCAGTTCCTCGGCAAAGAAGGCGTCGAGTGTTCGCAGGGCGAGGCGTCGAAAAATCTCAAAGCTCAACGGTTGTTCTTCAAAAGAATCGAGCACCACGAATCGAACGTCGCGATGCGGGTTACGCCGGGTCAACTCAAGTAGCAGGCTCGTCTTTCCCAGCTTTCGCGCACCGAGCAGCGCGATCCAATGAGGGTTGCCGGCGCGCAACTGTTCGACTGCACTACCGAGCAACTTCAGCTCTTCAGTTCGATCCCAAAAGGCGTGATCGGTCGCGGGCGTGCTGGTACGGAACATGACGTAAACCTAGGCCCAAACGCCGAATGTCGGCAACTCTGCCTGCAGGCAGTATTGCCAGCAGTCAGTATTGCCTGTGACGGCCGACCATGCTGGTGGGGACGATGCTCGCGCATCGGTAGAGGGCCCCCTTCGCGCCCAGCCGTCGGGCCTTGACGCTTAAGGCTGTGCCAGATGGTCTTTACCAGTTCACCAAGAAACCCTACGGAACGTTGCCCATCGCCAACCGCGCGAATCGCTGATGTGAGCCGTAGAGCTTCTTCAAATTGCTTTCGGTCAACGGCAGCCAGCCAACACTGTGCGCGTCACTCATCGCACGCGGCTTGAACCGGCTACCCACCCCTTCGCTGACGTGAATGTGCACGGCGGTCGTTTCCATCCACGCGTTGTCGGTATTGCGCGGATCAACGGCGTACCCGCTGTAGAGCACCTTGGCCTTCGACAGGTTCAATCGAACGCCCGTCTCTTCCCTCAGCTCACGGGCCGCTGCGGCGACCGGCGCTTCACCTTTGTCCAACATGCCACCCGGAGCGGCGTAGTGCTTGCGGGCATCGCCACGAACAATCGCCCACATCTCGAGTTGACCGGTTTCGCCATTGCGCCGTGTGATGACCGGGTCAGCCGCATGATTGGGACCCCAACGTCCGAGTAAGCCACGACCGGAATAGCCGGTGCGCTCGATGGGATTGACGGGACGACCATCGCGGGTGAATTCGATATCCTTGCCCGTCAAAGTGATCAGCGTTCTGCGCTTCAGCGCGAGCACGGGGTCGATCGGATCAGCCCAGCCCTTCTTCCCCCGCTTAGCGTCCTGCTCAAATACCTTGAGATGCGTGAACTCGACCGGCTTGTAAGCGGCCGTCTGCATGTTTCTCCGCGGCGGATAGTCCGCGTGCGGAGCCTGTTTCGTCAACGGCGCTCGCACCGGCGACAACGACTTTGGTACCTGTTTCACACCCGTGCGCATCGGAACCAGCTTCATGGCCTCGATCTTAGAGCACGGAGCAACGTAGAGCGTGAAGCCGCGAACGGCTGCTTTGAGCGCACGAGAAAATCAACTTTCCGCTTCAAGTGTCACACCGTTGTCACTTGGCGATCATCAACCCGACACACGCCAATCGCATTTTGCGCACGCCGAGTGTTTTTCACAGCCCCGTCACTTCAGCGGCGTTGACTCCCACACCCCCCACCGTGCCCCGGCCCAGCTGGCCGTTGATATTCGAACCCCAGCACTGCACCTTGCCGTTGCTCAACAACGCACAGGCGTGGTGTGCCCCGACGCTGACTGAAACCGCGTCAGAGACGCCGGCTACTTTCACCGGCACCGCAGAAAACGTTTCGCCCATTGAGGGCTGCTGAGAAAAGTCACGCCCCCAGCAGCGCACTTCGCCGCTCTTGAGCACCGCGCAGCTTGCCCACTCGCCCGCGCTCAACGCCACGGCGCCACTGCCTTTGGCCAGCACCGTGTGGGGAGGCCACGTCGCGCCTTGGCGACCCTCAGCGCCAGACGCATTGCCGAGCTGACGCAAACCCCAGCACTGCACACTGCCATTTCGGCTCAGCGCGCAGGTATGAGTGTCACCGGCCGCCAGCGCCGTTATCTCGGGCTCCAACCCGGGAATGGGTTGGGGCGTCACCGGCTCAAGCCCCTCGCCCGGGCCTGCTTGCTGGTTCGCATTGCTGCCCCAACACTTCACCCGGCCATCGTCGAGCAGCGCGCACGCATGGTTGCCGCCTACTGACAACGAGCGCACGCCGCGCTGCAGGCCCGGCACGTCTGTCGGAGCGACGATGAGGCCGCTCGTTCCTCCACCTATTTGGCCGTCACCGTTGTGGCCCCAACATTTCACCGCCCCCGTTTTCAGCAATGCGCAACTGTGAATGTTGCCCACGTCGACGAAGAGCACCCCACTCGACAGCCCGGGCACGTCGACCAAACCCAGCGGCGCACCGGTGGGTGCCACGCCCAATTGGCCCCAGCTGTTGTCGCCCCAACATTGGGCTGCTCCGTCATGGGTAACCAGGCACGCATGCCACCACCGGGTCGAAATGCCTGCCACGTTCGAAACGCCGGGCAAGCGCTGCGGAATGGGCACCACCGAAGAAGAAGGGCTCAAGAAAAGCTGGTTCCACCCGCCCCAGCAGCTGACATGCGAGTCAGCACTGAGCGCGCAGGTACCTACTGCTGAAGAGCTCAGCGTCATCGAAGTGCAAAACGGCGCGTTGGGCGTTGGCCGCTCTTCGCACCGGCCCGCGAGGCAAATGTGGGCCCGAGCGCATTCTCGAGTGCCGCACGCAGTGCCGTCGGGCAGCTCCAGGTTAAACCAGCCGCGCGCCGCGTCGCAGCTTGCCACCGTGCATGCTCCGTCAAGTTCTGCCGGTGGCGGCGCGGGGGGGAAAACGCAGCCCACGCCCGGCTCGCAGGCGTTGAGCGTGCACGCGTTGCCGTCGTCGCAGGCGAGCGGTTGCCCCACGCACACCCCGGCTCTGCAGACGCCCGTGGTGAGACACACGTCGTCACACCAAGTGCCGTCGACCAACGCTTGGCAGCCAAGGCTGGGGCTGCCTTTTCCGACAAGGGGCAGCGGCGCTTCGACGCCATCGAGGGTGAGTGTCAAAGTGCCGCTGACGTCGCCCAACGCCGTAGGAGCAAAGTGCACGGTAACCAGCGCTTCGCGACCGCCGCTCACCGTCACTTTCGACGGCTCGACACTGAAAGGGGCCGCCACCGACAGCGTAACGTCATGCGGCACCACCCCGTCGTTGATGAGTCGGAGCTGTTGTGCAGCCTGGGTGCCGACCGGCGTCGCGGGAAAAGAGAGTTGCCCTGGCTCGAGGTGAAAGTCAGCCGAAGCCGTGGTCAGCCGCTCGCTGGCGCAGCTGCTCATCAGCAAAGCCGCCCCCAGCACGGCAACAGAACGAAAACCTTCGAGCGAAATCACCACGGCGACCCGAAGTCATAACGGGCCGTCAAGCGCGCCCTCAAAGCGCCAGGGCTCTCGAGATTTCAGAATAAAAGAAGCGCCGTCTTTTCCGTTACATGCGCTGGGTCACCCGGGCTTGAAAGGAACACTCGCCCGGCCGCGTCGCCCGCAACGCCCGTACGTACACACCCAACACCTCGTGCGCTGACTGCAGCACTTGCTCTTGCGTAGGTATGTCTTTCGTCGTCTGCGCCTTGTTGAATGTTTGGTACAGCTCCATCAACCGGCTGTTGGCTTGGCCTTCAGCGGCCTGCGCATCAGTGACGAAGGCGGCGCGCAGGTTGTTGAATTTTTCGGTCAGCGCATTCCACCGTTTGTTCAGCACTTGGTTCTGCCGCGCGGTTTCTGCCGTCACTAACTTCACATGGTTCTTCCACAACATTTGCCAATCACCCTTGCCGCTCGCAGCCAGCTGCGCCAACGCAGGTTCAGACAATGACGGTTGCCCCGAAAGCCACAGCGTGGTGGCGGCCAAGCGTTGAAAGGCGGTGCTCTTTCGCTCTTGCGCGGCAATGTGGCGCAGCGCTTCAGCCGCTTTGCGCCAGTCGTTGTTTCGCACGGCCGCGGCGGCTTCAACCAGCTGGGTGCGCGCCGGTTTCGACGGAAGCGCGAAGTTGAGTGAGACGGGGCTGAGCGCGTTCTCACACGAAAGGCAAACGCTGCCCGCTTGCACCAGGGTGAGGCCCACCCGTTCATCATTCTCTAAATGAAAAACCGCGGGGGTAAAGGGGTCTAACCGCACCCTCACTTTGAGTTGCTGGCCACTGCCATTGACGGCGCGCAATTCATGCTCGCCGGGAGCAAACCGCGTCGGCGCTTCGGGGCTCGAATAGGCCGGCTTGCCGTCGAAAACGAGCCGCACGTCGCCCGCCGCCCACAGCACCACCGGTGCGTGCTCATCGGTAGAGACAGGCAACGAGGGCACCCAGTCTTCATCGGGGCACGCTTTGCCGCCGTCGAGCAACCGCATGACCCGAGGTGAGCCACCCGCGCCGGCGCTGCGTTTGAGCAACACGAAGGCCGCCACTCCCATGGCCACCGCCGCCGCGCACATCAGCACCCACCACTGCCTTCCGCGCATCAGGTGCTTATTTTTAGACGGGTTTTCGGCGTTTCGAAGCTTTCGGCGGCGGCAGATCTTTCTGTGAGGTGGCTCGTTTCATGAAGAGAACCCGCTTTTGAAAGGTTGCCCTCTATGAAACGCATTTTCACCGCCGCCTGCATGTTCTCGCTGTCGCTGTCTTCTTTCGCCCACGCCGATGAGCGCCGTGCGCCTGAGCCAGTACCGGTGGTGGAAAACAAGGCCGAACGCCCGACGTTAGAAGTGGCCTTCGTGCTCGACACCACCAGCTCGATGTCGGGCTTGATTGAAGGCGCGAAACAGAAAATTTGGTCGATTGCGTCGCAGCTCGCTTCAGGCAAACCCTCGCCACGCATTCGCATTGGCTTGGTGGCGTTTCGCGACCGGGGCGACGCGTACATCACCCAGCGCATGGACCTGACGACTGACTTAGACGCGGTGTACGAAAAGCTAAAAGGCTTTCGTGCCGAAGGCGGCGGCGACGGGCCAGAACATGTCGGCCAAGGCCTGGGCGAAGCGGTGAAACGCTTGAGCTGGAGCGACGGCAAGAAAGTGATGCGCATGATTTTCGTCGTCGGCGACGCGCCCGCGCATGACGACTATGGCGACGAGTGGAACACCCAGGCCATGGCCAAAGCGGCGCTGCAGAAAGGCATCATCGTCAACACCATTCGCTGTGGAAATGACAGCAGCACTGAGCGTGTGTTCCGCGAGATTTCGCGCTTGGCCGAAGGGCACTTCATTTCTATCGAGCAGTCGGGCGGCATGGCGCGGGTAGAAACGCCGTTTGATGCCGAGCTGGCGAAGTTGAACGCCGACGTGGCGGGCACCACGCTGTACGCGGGTCGAAAACCGGCGCGCACCGCGAGTGAAGGCAAAGCGCGCGGCACGGCCTCGATGGAAGCGTCAGCCGCGGCAGACCGGCTTTCTTATGCTGCCAAGTTGGGAGGCTCGCGCGGTGCGGCCCCCGCGGCTCCTTCAGCTGAAACGGGCAGCTTCGACTTGACAGCCGAGCCGGCGAAGTTGGCCGCGCTGCGTGAAGAAGAAATGCCCGACACGATGAAGGGCATGAAAGCTGAAGAGCGCGCGGCGCTGGTGAAGAAGAACGCCGACACGCGCAAAGCGTTAGAGGCCAAAATCACCGCCCTCGCCCAGCAACGCGACGCGTGGCTCGCGAAAAATGCGTCGAAGAAAGCAGACAGCTTCGATGAGAAAGTGATGTCGGCGCTCAAGCCCGCGGCGGCGAAGGTGGGCGTGGGGTACTGACGGCCGGCGTGCTCGGTCACCGACGTACCGTGAGCTGCTTGAAAATCTGCTTCACGCTTTCAGGCGTCAGCAAATAGAGCAGGTGCCCGTGAAAGAGCGGCTCGTCGCTCGAGTGAAACCCGCTGTGCACCGCGATGAAACGTTTTTGCCCACTGCTCTTGAGCAGCGTGCCCATGTCGCCGTCAGCCACGTCGGGCGGAGAAGGCAAGAGCTTTAAGCCCACCATGTCTCCCAATGAAGACAAGCAGGCCGACGCCACGATGTTCGCCGCTTCTGCCAACGCTCCCACTTCGTCGTGCGAAAAATGCACTGAGGCGGGCGCCTTGCGCAGCAGCGTGCCTCCCAAGCGCCGCGCGTCTTCGAAGGGCAACACCCACCACAACAGGCCGTCAACGCCGCCTTCGATGGAAAACTCGGCCACCATCACCCGTTTGCCGGGGCCTCCGAGTAACCCCGTCAATTGCGCCGGGTCAGCGAGCGCCAATTGGGGCACGTCAATGCGCACCGGCCGGCCGCCCATCAACCGCGACAAGGTGTTGGCTGCGCTGCCCGCGCCGATGTGCGCCAATTCGCACAGAGCATCTCGCTGTAAATCGGTGGGGCCGCGCATGGGTGAAGACTGTATGTGAGCGAAGGGGTTATGCCGGTAACAGCCGAGGCACGTCGAGCACGAAGATGGGCCGCCCGTTTCCCAACAAAGTCACGCCTGACAAGCCGGGCACCAGGTCGAGCGGGCGCGAGAGCGGCTTGAGCACCGCTTCTTCTTGGCCGAGCAGCTTTTCAACCTTGAGCGCGATTTTGCTGCCTTCACCTTCCATCACCACCAAGGGCAATACCGGCCCTTCGTCAGCGCGCCCGCCCATGGGCAATTGCAGCAATTCTGAAAGTCCGTAGACGGGCACCAACCCTGTACCGAAAGAAATGAGCGTCGAGGTTTGGCTGCGCGAGAGTTGCGATTGCTGGGCTTCCACCACGCCGGCGACTTTCGAAATGGGTAAGCCGTAAATTTCGTCGCCTGCTTCAACCAGCAGCAGCGTCACCACCGCCACGGTGAGAGGCAGGTTGAGGCTGAACTTGGTGCCCCGCCCCGGCTTCGATTCGATTTCCAGTGTGCCGCCCACGTTTTCGACGGCGCGTTTCACGGCGTCCATGCCTACGCCGCGGCCAGAAATATCGGTGATGTCAGTGGCGGTAGAAATGCCTGGTAAGCAGCACAACAGCCACGCGGCGCGGTCAGACAGAGTAGCCGCCGCTTCGGCCGTGAGCAGCCCGTTGCGCACCGCGAGCGTCTTCAATTTTTCGGCGTCGATGCCGCGGCCGTCGTCTTCTAAATCTAAAATCACCCGGTCTCGCCCACGCCGTACTGTGACTTGCACGTGGCCTTTGGCGCTTTTGCCTTTCGCTTCACGCTCGGCCGAAGGCTCGATGCCGTGGTCTACCGCGTTGCGCAGCAAATGGAGGAGCGGGTCAGCGAGCTCGTCTAAAATGGAGCGGTCGAGCTCGATGTCGGCGCCAGCGATAGAGAGCTCGACTTCGCGTTCACGGCGGCGGGCGATGTCGCGGGCGGCGCGGGGCAGCCGGTCGGTGATGACAGCAATTGGCGTCATGCGCGCCTTCATTACTTTGCCGTGCAGGTCTTTCACCAAGCCGTGCAGGCGGTCGACGGCTTCTTCGAGCGGCGCGCGGCTGGCGGCAGGCAGCGCCTTGCCCACTTCACGCACGCGGGCGGTGGCGAGCAACAGCTCACCCGCGCCGTCGAGCATTTGGTCGAGCAGCTCGGTGCGCACCTTCACCGTGCGCGCGGGTTCTTGCCCCACCACGCGCGGCGCGTCGGTCGGCGCTTCGGTGGGAGCAGGTGGCGGTGCGGGTGCCTGTGTTTCATGGGTGACATTGCGTACGCTGAGCAGCTCCACTTCGGCGATGGTGCGCAGCGTGGTGGCGATGCGTTCTTCGCCTTCGCTGGTTTCGAGCTCGAGCGACACCAGCCCTTCGGAAATGCGGCCGGCTTTGAGCTCTTCTAAGTTGGGCTTCAAGTCGAAGACGTTGCCCATCATCGACATGCGTTTGTAGACGAGAAACGCGCGCACCCCGGGCGTGGCGCTGGTGGGCGAGACTTTCACTTTCAAAGCGAAGCGGGGTGGAGTGGAAAATGCGCTGTTGGTGGGCGCGGGCGCAGCGAGAGCGCCTTGCACATGGGCGACCTTGGTGGTGGAGCCTGATGAGCCGGTCAGCTGCAACAAGCGGGCGGTGAGTTGCTCGAGCAGCGTGTTGACGTCTTCGCAGGGTTGGCTTTCAGAGGCGGCGCGCACGTGGCGCACCATGGCGTCGTTGGCGGCGAGCAGTAAGTCGACGGTGCGTTTGTCGGCTTTCGAAGCGTCAGCACGCAACGCGTCGAGCAGGTCTTCGGTGCGGTGGGCGAGCTTGGCGGTCGACTCGAAGCCCATCGACGCGGCCATGCCTTTGACTGAATGCGCGTGCCGAAACATGCCGTCAATGAGCGCGCGCGGGGCGTGTGGCTCGAGCTTCACCAGGTCGCGGCCTAAGGCCTCGAGGTGCTCGGTGGCCTCTCCCACGTAAAGAGAGAGGTATCGCGACATGTCGATGCTCATCGCGCTCCTGGCATGAGGGCGAGCCTACTTGAGGCAGAGGCCCAAGCCAGCTTGATGTATGAGAAGGCGCAGCTACCAACGCCAGGTGAGAACGAGGTCTGTCGCTCCGGGAGCGATGCCGACGGTCACGTTGACGTCAGTCGGTGTGTCGAGCGCGTAGAGCAAAACGCCGCCGATGACCGCAGCGCCTCCGAGCGTGAGGAGCAGCAGGCTTTGGGTGCGTGCGGCGCGGCTTTCGGTGATGAGCCAGTTGATGTCGCTGTCGTTGACGTTCACTTCTGCCTGTGGGTACTGCCCTGCGCGAAAGGCGAAGTCATTGCTTTGGAGCAGCCGGGCGATACCTGTGCCGGCTGACACCAGGCCCGCGCCGGTGAGTGACAAGCCGAAGACTGATTTCCAGGTGCGTTGCTGAGTTGACTGGGCTTGCAGTGAAGGTTGTTGATCAGCGGCGACCGCGGGAATCGGCAGCAACAGCGCAATGCTCAGCAATGACAAAGAAATACGGCGCATCAGTTGGCCCAATAGAGCTTCAGCTGGCTAAACTGAGTCAAGTACAACGCGCCATACTTAGGGCCAGATGCAACTGGACGATAGGAATGGATGCCATTTTCGAAGAACGAGTTTCCTACCTGCGTCCAGCTACTAGCACCGTAACAAGTGCGCGTCTGAACGAAGAAAGTGTTTGAAAGTCCGATAGTGCGCACCAACTGGTCATTGACCGAAGTAGGTGCATATCGGGTCGAGTAGACTGGGTTCTCCTTGTACCTGACAACGCAGAATGGAGAATTGTCGCAGACGCCTCGGAAGATAAATTGATCTTGCTGTCCCGCGGCCGTTCGGTACGAGTAAACGGAGCAGCTAGATGTCGATACAGCCCGAAACGCGTGATCGGTATTTATGTCGGTAGCCAGTGTCTCGACGGCGTGAAGGTCGCAGACGGTGTCTCCCTGTGAAGTCTTGTGGCACTCATATATTTGCAGCTTGGCGTTTGGTGGATTGACCTCGATGGCTTCGAAGCGGTTGTCGGTATATGCGACGAAATTGGGTGACACGCCTAAGGCGATTGGTTGACGGCCGCTTCTTTCGTAGCTTGAGCCGTTCAGGTACCCGACACGACCGCTTCCAGCTGGTTCATTTGCCATGGGTGGAATGGGCACCAACCCAGTTGCTGACGCACGCGTCTCCGACATTCCATTGATGTTCCAGGTCGACTCAAACGCTGATGCTGATAAGTTTGATTTCGTTGTTAGCCCTACGATGCGCTCGGCAGTTAAATCTGGAAGCACATTTCGCCAGGAAAACAGTGCCCAGCGTTCTAAAGAAATCATCAATATGGGAACAAATGTAATGGTTGAAAGCACCTCGAACTGAGCCGTTTTGGTGTTGAAGCGTCCCCACGTGTATGTCTTGTTCGGCCCTGTGCTCACTGTGAAAAGGGAAATTGCTCCATCAGGGTCAGTGGAAACCTCGAAATCCGAAACATCGTTCAGCAAGAGGCCCGCGGCGGGGCGAGCGGGTGCAGTGATGAATCGAAATGAAGGCTGAGTCACGAGTGCATTGCCATACGCATCGGTAATGGGCGCGACGGTGAAATCGTAAACGGTGTCGGCGGCTGGAGACCAAGTCCACTTCGTGTCTCCGCTGGTCCAGCTGGAACCTGTTGTGAGCCCCGCGACCGCTGGAGACGAGACCGCCATCGCCTCTGAAAACTGCACGCTCACACCCTGCTCATAATCGAAGTTGCGGGTGTTGTTGGCCGGCGTCGTGCTCACCACTGTCGGAGCCACCCGGTCGACAGAAAATTCGAGTGTCTGCTCACTCTCATTGCCAGCCTGATCAACCGCATGCAGCTTCACTGGGTACAGCTTGGGGTTATCGGTGGCGCTGGTGGGCACCTTCAGCGAGCTACCAATGACCGGGCTGAACGCGGCTCCCCCCACGCTGACCGACGCGCTCACAACGTCATCGCCGTCTTGCACGTCGACAGTCACCGTCACCTCATTCGTTCCTTGAAACGACGCGGCGTTGAAGCGCGCTCCCGCATCAGGGCTCAAAAATGTAATCCGCGGAGCCACCGTGTCGACCGTCACCGGCACCGCTACTTCAGTCGTATTTCCCGCCCAGTCAGTCGCCGTCACTGTCACTGGGTGTACCTGAAAGTCTTCATCGACCTTCGACACCACGAAGCGATAACCGCCATCAACCGCCGTGGTGGGCTTGGCGCCTGCGCCGTCGCCCCAATTCACCGTCACCGTCGGAGCAGGGTTCGACTCATCAGTCGCCGCAGGCCCCGACACCCACGGCGTATTGGTAAACCACGCGTTGTTCAAAAGCGCGTTCGGCATTGGCTGACTCACCGTCAACACCGGAGGCACGTTGTCCAACAAGAAAGAACCTTGCCCTTCACACGCATTACCCGCGGCATCGGCGAGCAGGTAACGCATCGTATGGGCGACACCATTTTCAACTGGAGCCGCTCCCCACTCAGCCGTCACCACGCCATTTGCCAGCGTCGCGGTGAGCGGCGACCCGTCGACCGCGAGCTGCTGCTGGCTCAAGCTTGGCGAGCCGTCATCGAACTGAATGCGAAAGACGGCGTCACCCCGGCCATTCAAAAAGCCCGCATCAGTCGGGTTGAGAAGGGCGCAGCGCGGCTTCACGTTGTCGACATGCACCGCCACTTCAGTGCTCGACGAAATGCCCGTTGCGTCAGTGGCTTTCAACGTCACCGTGAAAGGCGCGTAGTCCATCGGGCCCAAGGGCAGCTCCACCTCGAAGTGCCCGTCTGCGTCGATGGTGACGGGCTCGACATTCGCACCCTCACCTGAAATCACCAACGTCACCGCGCCTTCAGAAGCGTCTTTGACCGTGCCTGCTACTTTCAGCGCATTGCCCGGCACCACCGCCATGGCCAAAGGCGAAGTCACCGTCACCACCGGCCCTTCTTCAGCGACACACAATTTGTACTGGGCGCTGCAGCGTTGGCCGCTCGGGCAAGGCTGTGACGAGCAATCGAAACGGCTCGACACTTCACAGCTGGTGAACAGGGCACCCCAGGCAATGAAGGTGATGAAGTAAGGCACGCGACGCATGAGACGACCCCCACTGAACGAAAGGCGGCGCACCATACTCGCGATCATCTCTAGAACGGCTTTCGCGAATCGCAGACATTGAAAATTCGCTGCCCTGGTTGTTTAAGCAGCTGACGGGCACTGGCAACAAGTGGCATGTGTCGGCGCCGTGCCAGAAACCCCCGTGTTGGACATTGCGCATTTGACCAAGCGTTTCCCCAAGCTGGTCGCGCTCGAAGACGTCTCACTCCAAATTCCCCAGGGCGAAATTTTCGCGCTGCTCGGCCCCAACGGCGCCGGCAAGACGACGCTCATCGGCGCGGTGTGCGGCCTGGTGAAAAAAACCAGCGGCACGGTGCGCATCTTCGGGCACGATCTCGAGACTGACCCGTTGCCTCCGCGTTACTTCGTGGGCCTGGTGCCTCAAGAAGTCAATTTCGACCCTTTCTTCACCGTGCGCCAAGTGCTCGCATTTCAAGCCGGCTTCTTCGGCAAAAAAGCCGACCCAGCGCGCATTGAAGAATTGCTCGCCGCGCTCGACCTGACGAGCAAAGGCGACACCATTACCCGCACGCTTTCAGGCGGCATGAAGCGGCGGCTGCTCATCGCCAAGGCGTTGGTACACCGGCCGAAGCTGGTGTTTTTAGACGAGCCCACCGCCGGCGTCGACGTCGAGCTGCGCCGCGACTTGTGGAGCTACGTTCGCAAATTGAAGGCCGAGGGCACCACCGTGGTGCTCACCACGCACTACCTGGAAGAAGCCGAAGAGCTCGCCGACCGCATTGGCATCATCGACAAAGGCCGGCTGCTCTTGGTTGAAGAAAAAAGCGCGTTGATGGCGCGGCTGGGCGAGCGGCGGCTCGAAGTGCGTTTCGGCCAAACGCAAACGGCGCTGCCGGCGAAGCTGCAGGAGCAAGGCATGGTGCTCAGCGCTGACCAAATGGGTGCGTCATTCATCGAGCGCCACGGCACGGCGAAAGCGCCGGCGCTGCTGGGCCAGCTCTATGCCGCGAATATGGAAATTGCCGAAGTGTCGCTCAAAGCCGCCAAGCTCGAAGACGTGCTGCTGCGCGTGTTGCAAAACGGCGGTGGAGCCGAGGTGTCAGCATGAACGTCGTCGGTACGCGAACGTTGCTGAGCAAAGAGGTGCGCCGGTTTTTGAAAGTGCCGGGCCAGACGGTGTTGTCGCCGCTCATCTCAACCACGTTGTACTTCGTGGTGTTCGGCTACACGCTGGGCGCGCGGCAGACTGATTTAGAAGGTGTGCCGTACATTCGCTTCATCGTGCCTGGTTTGGTGTTTCTGGGCATCGCCAACAATGCGTTTTTGAATTCGAGCTCGTCGCTCTTCATCACCAAAATTCAGGGCACGCTGGTTGACCTGCTGGTGGCGCCGCTGGGACCAATGGAATTGCTCATCGCCTTCATTGTGGGCGCGATGGTGCGCGGCTTACTCGTTGGCTTGCTCACCTGGGGCGTGGCGCTGTTCTTCACCGGCATGCCCAGCCTGCATTGGGGCGCGACGATTTTCTTTTTACTTACCGCAAGTTACGTGTTCTCAATGTTGGGGCTGCTCGCTGGGCTGTGGGCCGAAAAGTTCGAGCAGATTAACTTTTTTCCCACGTTCTTCATGTTGCCGCTGACCTTCTTGGGAGGCGTTTTCTATTCAGTCGACAAGCTGCCGGAACCTTTTCGTACCTTGAGCCTGTTCAACCCGGTAGTGCACATGGTGGAAGGTTTGCGCTACGGAATGCTGGGGCTGGCCCACGGTCAGGTGGCCTTTGGCGCGGCCCTGCTTTTGGTTCTGACGGTTATCACCACCGCAGTGGCGTACGCCTTGCTCAAGTCGGGGTACAAGCTCAAGGTATGACTTGGTAGGCTTTAAGGCCTTTCTCTTTCGACATGTCGATTCCCTTCGGTAAATACCAACTGCTCAAGAAGCTGGCCGCCGGTGGCATGGGCCAGGTTTTTTTGGCGCGCACGGGCAACGCCAACTTCGAGAAAATGGTGGTGCTGAAGCGAATTTTGCCGCACCTGGTCGACGACGAAGAGTTCTTCAGCATGTTTATGGACGAGGCGCGCATCGCGGCCCGTTTGAACCACCCCAACATCGCGCAGATTTTCGAGCTCGGCCAAGAGCGCAACACGCACTTCATCGTGATGGAATATGTGGCCGGCGAAGACGTGCGCCGGGTTGAAAAAACCGCGCGGGCGGCGGGCAAGCGCATACCGGTGGGGTTGGTGTTGCGCATCATCGCCGACGCGGCCGCGGGGTTAGACTACGCGCACAAGTCGCGCGATTCGAAGGGGCAGCCGCTCAACCTGGTGCACCGCGACATTTCGCCGCAGAACATTTTGGTGGGTTTCGACGGCGGGGTGAAAGTCATCGACTTCGGTGTGGCCAAAGCGGCCGGCCGCGCGCAGCACACCGCGACCGGCATTTTGAAGGGCAAGTTTCCTTACATGTCGCCCGAGCAAGCTGAAGGCGAAGAGCTCGACGCGCGTTCAGACATTTTCTCGCTCGGCATCGTGCTGTGGGAGCTGCTCACTGACCGGCGGCTCTTCAAAGGCGACAGCGACATCGTCTCGCAGAAGTTGGTGAAGCAGTGTCAGGTACCTCCGCCGGCGTCGCTGGTGAGCACCATTCCGCGTGAGTTGGACATGGTGGTGTTGAAGGCGCTCTCGAAAAACCCGAAAGACCGGTTCGCCGATGCCGGTGCATTGCGGTTGGCGCTCGAAGAATTCATTCAAAAGAAAGGCTTGGCCGCGAGCTCGGCGCACCTCACGCGCTTCATGCAAGACCTTTACGCCGAGCGGGTGGCGAAAGAAGCTGACCCGGCCACGCTCGACGAATTGACGCTCTCGCAGGCGGCTGACTTGTCGCTGCTGATACCGCGTGATGAAAGAATCGAGGCAGCGCACAAAGGCGCTCAGCCCAGTCGCGTCGAGCGCGGCGGTGGCAACCTGAAATATGCGCTCGGGGCCATTGGTCTCGCCGCGGCGGGAGCCATTGGCTGGGTGTTGATGAACCGGCCCATTTCAACCGAGCCGACGCCCATCGATAATCGGCCATTGCCAGCGCCCGTGGCCAAAGGCACGGCGCTTGATGCAGCGGCTGCCATAGAACCTGCTGTTCCTGAAGTATTGGCTTTCAAAGTGAACAGCGAGCCCGCGGGTGCCACGGTAGAATGGAACGGCAAGTCGCTCGGGGTGACTCCGGTCGATGTTTCTTTGGAAAAAACGGTGCTGCCGGCGGTGCTGAAAATCTCGCGCGAAAGTTTTGAAGCGCAGCAAATTACAGTTACCGAAAGCATCGGCCCGGTGGTTTCGCTGCAGCTGACGAAGAAGAAGAAGGGGCCAGGGGGTCCCAGTATCAAGAAAGACCGGTAGCCCTATGTTTGTGAAACCCTGCACACCCAATGTGCGCCTTTTCACAAAGCTTTCGCTTTGGCTGCTTGTCGCCGGGAGTCTCGGCTGCGCGACCGGCTCGAATACCCTCGCTAACAGTACTCACCTCGAGCGCATCGAGCTGGCTACGGGTTCCTTCGGGCCTGCCGGGGTCACCGACACGCCGCACCGCACCGTGCAAGTCACCATCGCAGGCAAGCCGCGCACATTGCTGCTCGATTCGGGAGGCGGGCTCACCATTGTCTCTTCCCGCGTAGCTGCCGAGTTGGGTTGTCAGCCGCACGGCCGCTTCACCGCGCATCGCATGACCAACGAGCGCATCGACATGCCGGTGTGTAACGACGTGACGTTGACGCTCGGTGGCCGAGACATTCGCGTTCCCGTTGCTGGCGTTTTTGATTTAGCCGCGCTGGCGCCCAAAGAATTTCCCGTCGTCGACGGGGTGGTCTCGCTGCAAACCTTCGCGCACACCCCAGTCACGTTCGATTTGCCCAAGCGCACGTTGGTGCTTGAAAGCGCCGAAAGCTTGTCGCAGCGCATCGCCACAGCCAAGCCGATGGAAGTGCGGCTCTCTCGTCCAGGGGCGGGTGTTGCGCTCGACGTCTTCATCGCCGCGCGCCATGCCACCGGCGAAGAGAAAGTCTGGTTCATCTTAGACACCGGTAACGACACGGCCTTGATACTGGCCCCGCACGCCGTCAAGGCGTTGGGAGCCAACTGCTCCGCCGACGGCAAGTCATGCGGGCCGTTGAACCTCGACATACCCGGCCTCGGCGCACAGACGTTGTCTCCCCATGTGCGCGAGCTCATTTACGACGGCAACATTGGAGTGTCTGCGCTGCGCAACTACGCGCTTACCTTCGATGTGGCGAACGGGCAGGTGTGGGCGACGCCGCGATAACTACAACCGCGTTCGCGTGCGGTGAGGCGTTCGGGTACGGGTACGGGCGAAAATCAGCGATGGAGCAAATGGGCGAAAGTGATGAGGCTTTGAGGGACGAGGGGCTTTGTCGCTCCCCCCAGGTTCTGGTTGCCAACGTGCTCTCATCGACGCATGAACTTGCGAGCCTTCGTTGAGCTGTAGAAGGCTTGATGAATGTGACAGCACGACGGGCGAGCAAAACCGATGTCTGACAAAGGAAACCCCTTCGCCCCTTCGAGAGCCTGAAGGCGAAGGGAAAACAGCCAGCCTCAGCAAAAACGGGCGAAGGCGCGCCGGTACGCAATGAGCCACCCGCGCTCCTCAAGGCTTTTTCACATTGTCGCCAGTTCTTCTCCCAGGCGGGATACGTCGGCTGAACCCAGAGGAGCAGTGAGGTTAGTGAAGCCATGCACACCTTATGTGCACCGTTTCACAAAGCTTTCGCTTTGGCTGCAACAGCGGGTCGCCGACGCTTCGCAGCGCGTCCATCATCGTTCGGTGGCGAATGCCAGTCAGCATTTTGTAAAACGCGAGCACGCCCGCCCGGGGTCGATTGCTCAGAATGCATGCATGAGCTAGCATGTTATGCATGCAATACACGATTCGCGACATTCCTCCTGCGCTCGACAAAGCCTTGAAGGACCGTTCGAAACAGTTAGGCAAAAGCGTCAACCAGCTGGCGCTCGAAGCCTTGGCGCGCAGCGTCGGCCAACCCATTCGCCGGCGCGACTTGAGCGAGATGCCAGGCGCTTGGTCTCGACAAGAGGCGGGTCGCTTCGACCGCTTCCTCAAAGAGCATCGCGACATCGACGACGAGCTTTGGAAATGAAATTACTTCTCGACACCAACCGGTTGTCAGACGCTTTGTCTCAAGTTGACGAGGTCATCGAAGTGCTCGAGATCGCTGAGCTCATCGCCGTGCCGGTTGTCGCACTGGGCGAAATTCGCTCTGGCTTCTTAGGTGGCCGCCGGCCGGCCGATAACGAGACGCGGTTGGCCTGGTTTCTATCGCAAGATGACGTCACGATCCTTGGTATCGATGCCCCGGTTTCACACCGGTACGCGCAAATCCACCGGCAGTTGCGGGCAGCCCGCAAGCCCATTCCCACCAATGACTTGTGGATCGCGGCCATCGCTGTCGAGCATGGCTTGGCGCTCTATACGCGTGACGCGCATTTCAGCGCGGTCGCCGGCCTGGCTCGCGTTTGACAGAAGCGGTGAAGTTGAACAATGCGAAACGAGCACCGCTACACCCCGCGCGCATTGGGCTCCCACACGTACTTGTGCTGCTGCAGCTGAAAACGCACCGGCAAGCGGTCTTCGATAATCCACTCTGCCAGCGCCTGCGTCGACAGCTTGCCGAACACAGTCGAGAAGAGAAAACCAAACGGTTTTCCGGCGAGTTTCTCGGAGCGAACCCAATCGCGCGACCACTCGTAATCTTCACGGCTACCAATCACGAACTTCAGCTCATCGCGCTCGGTCATCGAGCTGAAAACCCGCTCATCATTGCGGTCTGACTCACCTGACGACGGCGTTTTCAAATCGACAATCTTATGCACCGCGGGCGGCACCAAGCGGGTATCGACGGCGCCCGACGTTTCTAAAAGCACCGTCAAACCTTCTGCCAGCAACGCCTCCATCAACGGGTAAACGCCGGGCTGCAGCAGCGGCTCGCCGCCGGTAATCTCAACCATCGAAGAAGCGAGCGCCTTCACCTGCTTCAGCACCTCGGCATTCTTCATGCGCGCGCCACCACGAAAGGCAAACTCACTGTCGCAGTACGTGCAGCGCAAGTGGCACCCGGTGAGCCGCACGAAGCTGCACAGTTTGCCGGCGTGCGAAGACTCTCCCTGCAGTGAGAGGTAGATTTCCTTCACCATCACTGAATCAAACGCAGGCGCGCGGTGCGGCTCAATGTGCGGGCGGGCAGCGAGCATCACAAACCCAAGTACGCCAAAATATCGGCCAGCGCTTCGTCAGAGAGCGCCTCTTGGCTAAACGGAGCCATGGTGCCCGAAAGCCCGAACGAATTGCCGTGACGCACCTTCTCAATCACCACCAGCGCCGGGTCCACCGCGGGGAACAGCCGCGCATAGTCTTTCGTCACCTCAGGCAGCACGTTGGCGCGCGAGGTGATTTGCCCCGAGCCCGAATGAGCCTCTCCGTGGCACCCTCGGCAGGCGGCTGAATAAGCAGCCTGCCCTCGTTTCGCGTCTCCGCCCGTCAGCACCGTGACGGTGTGCACGACGGTAAAAGGCAACGCGTCTTTCGCACCTTCTTCACCCGGCAGCGAAGCGAGATATTCATAAAGCGCTTTCGCGCGCACGTCTTCAGCATCGAGCGGGCCTGCGCCAAACATGTACTGCTGGTAACAAAAACTCGCCGCGTCGATGAGCCGTTCAATTTGGCCGCCCCAGAAAGCGGTGCGCTTCGTCACCCCCGTCATCGCGTACCCCGGCAACACGCGGGTATCGCCCGCGCGCTCGGTGTGGCACGTCGAGCACGCATAGGCATTCAGCCGCGTACCCGCGAAGGCCGGGTCGTTGAAAACCACCGCGCCAAATTCTTTCGCGGGCATGGGCGCAGAGCAACCCGCGGCGACAGCGCAGAGTGCAAGAACGAAGCTGAAGCGTCGAATCAGGGCAGACATTGAAAGCCGGTGACGTGTTCCACCACGCCATGCGGCAAAAACACAAGCAGGGCGCTGCCATCAGAATGCAACCGCCCCGAAGCGTAATCAGGCTGAGCGCTGTCAGAGACGAGGGGCACTTTTCTCCAATGCCCCACCACGTCGCCTTCGCCGGCCACCAATTGGTACAAACCGCCCGCGGTGAGCGCGAAAGCATGACCGCATGCCTGCGCGAAATCTGTCACCAACGAGGTGCCCGACTCGATGGGCGGCGCCAGTTGCACCCGTGACGGCAAGCTGAACACCGCACCATCGCGAAACCCGGCGCGTGCTCGGCGGCCGTCGCTCCACACTTCAACCGCTTCGGCGGCGGTCACCACCAGCTCTTCGCTGCGCCAGACAATGGGGTTGTCGGCGTGGTAGCGAAACACGCGGCCCGCGGTAACCAAATAACCCTCGGCGTAACGCGCGGTGCGGGCAGGGTCAGGGTCGGCTGGCAGCCCCCACAGCGAAGTGATGTTGGCCCGAGGCACAATAGAGGCCACCACTTTCAATGAAGGCAAAAGCGACAGTGAATCGGCGATGAACGGCAACCCGCCGTCTGGCACTTGCGAAATGTCTGCCGCGAGCAACGCGTCTTGTACTGACATCACCAGTGACGTGCCTCCGTCTGCGCTTGGAGCGCTGACCGCCAAGGTTGGCTTGAGCAGCGAAACATCAGACGTCGCCACCAGGCCGCTGGGTCGCGACTCGAGGGGTATGCCGTTGCCGCGCGTGTCGATAACCAGCGCCATGGTTCTGTCGGGCAGAGAATATTGCGCCACGAGCCAATGGGGCTGGCCCTCGACGTGGGTCACCAGGGCCGCTTCTTCAGCGAGGTTGAGAAAGCCGGCACCTTTCGTGTACTCGCTGACTTCGTAAGACGTCATGGGAAAGCTGTCGTTTCTGAGGGGGTTGAAAATCAGCGGAGGCTGGGCGGCAAAGGGCCGGTCGATGGTGCCCCCCACCACGTCAGGCACTTCGGTGAGCGCCAAGCTGCTGAGCGGAAAAACGTTCTGCTCGTCGTCGAACCACAATTCGCCGTGCGCGCCGAGCATGGCGGTGCGCCGGGGGTTTGAAGCCGAGAAGACGGTGGTGGGCTTGAGCAGCTCGAGCGCTGGCGTTTCATCGTCGTTGCTCCCGCCGATTTGAAAGCTCTGCCAGGGAATCAGCCGCTCCAGCTGAGTATTGACGCCGCCGTCGCTGGCGTAACGGCATTGCGCGAGCACGTCGACGCCGCCGTCTCCGAAGCCGCCCACCGCGTAGCTGGTAAAGTCGCCCTCGCACGTACGGCTGTAGTACGCCGAGAGCTCGAAGACGGTAATGTCGCCAGGCTCGAACCGCATCATTGGGCAAGGAGGCGCGGCCACCTGGCCTTTGGTCATCAATGCGAGGCGGGCGGGCTGGTTGCGTTGCGCCCGTGTTCGAAGTTGCAGCGCCACCACGGGCATTGACCCTGCTGGCGAAGTGGCCTGCGAAACGTCGATACGTTCGACCGCGAAATTGTCTTTGCGCATTGAGTTGCATTCTTGGGGAGTGAGCTCGTACGGCTCCCATAGGGCGGTGGGCCCGTTGGTGCCGAGCTGCACTCCGAAAAGACCCTCTTCGGTGCCCGCAACCAAATAACCGCGCCGATAGTCACCCAACAGCGCGACGTCATTGATGACCGCGGTGCCTCCGTCATTCAAAACAATCGGAGGTGCCATCAACCAGCTGTCGTTCTGCAACCAAATGCCCGCGGTGTCGGCATTCGAAGCGACGATAGCGCCGCTCGACGTTGAGCCAAGTTTGAGCCTGGTGAAGACGAAGCCCGGCGTGGGGGGAGCGATGTCTTGTGGCTCGATGCCTGCGTCGCCCAAGACAAAACGGGTGATGCCACCGTCTTGATAGAGCACGTATGTCTTGTCGTGCTCTTCGACGAGGGCGCGCACGCCGTGGGCCACGCCGGGCAGGTGCTGGGCTTGAATTGGTATCGACGCCAGCTGCTCACACGAGGGGCCATAGGTCGGCTTGCCCAAAAAGAAGCCGTCGTGACGCAGCACCTTGGTGAGGCCTCCGTCGGCCACCAACGAAAACGAGGTCGTGAAATAGCTGTCAATGCCGCCGTCGCACTCGGTCGAGCTGTAGAACTTGTCAGAGATGGCCACTTTCTCGGCTGTTCCTCCGGGTACCAAGGGGCTCAGCAACTGGCCCACTGGTAAGCCCGCGTCGAGGTTTGGGCGCAGCGCATCGTTTTGCGAGTCGATGCATTTTTGCTCGGGGCCGCAGCGCCAGTGTGCTTCGCAGTCGTCGTCGGTGAGGCATTCGTAAGCGGCGCCCGCGTCGCGCGCGTGGCACAAACGGTTGAGGCCGCAGCGCCAGTCGGGGCCGCAGTCGTCGTTGTCGCGGCAGCCGACGGCGGTGGCGGTGGTGCGATTGTAACAAATGCCTTCGACGCCGCAGTGCCAGCCTTGAAAGCAATCGCTCTGCGTTTCACAGCGGTTGGCGGCTGGTGTCGCGGGATTCAAACAAAAGCCTTCGAGCCCACACACCCAACCGCCGGGGCATTCGCGCTCTGGCTCGCTGGCTTGGCGCGAGCAAACGTACCGCGCGCCTTGGCCAGGGTCGATGCGGCTGCACGCAGCGAAAAGCGACAAAGCAGCGAGCCAAGTCCATTTCGGCGCACTCATGGGAACACCCCCACCACCGCCGCGCCCGAGACGGTGGGCACCAGCGCGAAACCTGCTCCGGAGTCGGAGGTGGGCATCAACCAAATGCCCGCTGCAAGCGCCGCGGCACCGGCAGCGGCGACCGAAATCGACAAAATGCGCATCTGCTGCACCGCGGCGGCTTCATCGCGAAAGTAACTGGCGGGCTTCAATTGAAAGGTGGGCTGCGTTTGCGCGAGCTTGAGCTCGTTGAGCGCGGCTTCTTCTCGGGTGAGTGAAGTGACGAAGAGCACGCCGCCTGTCACCACTGCGGCACCTCCCAAACCAATCAACGTGTAGGGCAGCACCTTCGACGGCGGCTCGGGAGGAGGTGTACCCGTCGCTTCAGCCAGCGCATAGGGAATAGCGTTGCGCAGCGCTTTCAAGTCAGTGGCGATGCGGGTTGAACGGCCCACCGGCTGTGCTTTGCGGGCGTCGATGCCTTGTAGGTTGAGTTGGTAGGCGTCTCCCAGCTGCGCCACGCTGCCGTAGAGCGCGAAGGGCGCGCCCAATGCGCCGGCGAGCTCTGACAAACACGAGGTGCTGTCTTCGGAGCAACCGGTGAGCTGCCGTTGGCGCTCCATGCCCAGCGCGGTGCCAATGTCTTTTTGCGTCGTCACTTCGAAAAAATTGGCGCGGGTGGCGGCAGTGGCCACGGCTTCGGTCATCGTCGCGGCGACTGAAGGGTCCAACCCGCCGGCCGTGGTGAGGTCGAGCACCATCAATTTTGGTTTGCCGAGTGAAATGCTCTTGGGTGCGGCAGCTTCTACTGAATGCCGGTTCTCACGATCTTTGACCCCCCGATTCTCACCAGCATTGACCCCGGGGGTCTGGTCCGCGTGACGGGCTGAGATTCACCGAAAGTGCCCCGAAAAGCCAGCGCCATCGCGGTCGCC
>JAIBBR010000102.1 GCA_019694575.1 Myxococcaceae bacterium | reverse complement strand
CTGCGAATCTTGAAAGGCAACTTCCCCTCGTTTTGTCGCGCGAGCAGCTCTTGCACCACGGTGTCGCCAAAGTCATGTGACAGCAGGTCGACTTCACTTTGGCCCTTGCTGGCAATGAAATCTTGGAGTCGATCGGCTTGGGCAAAGGTCGAATAGCTGGCCGACTTCGGCTTGTCAGAAAACCCGAAGCCGAGCATGTCCATCGCGTAGAGCTTTCGATCTTTCGAAAGGTCAGGCCATACCTGGTGCCAGTCGTAGCTCGCCGTGGGAAAGCCGTGCACCAAAATGAGTGGCTTGCCTTCGCCCGCTGTCCAATACGCAAGTCGTTCGCTCCCGCGCGTGAAGACATTGGCCGACTGCTCCCAGGCTTGGAGCGAAGCGGTAGAAGCGACTTTGTCGGCCAGTGCCCGTTCAACCGGCTCAGAGACTCGAACGCCTGGCTGGAAAGGCTTCTTGGCTTCGTCCGCGACGCCGGCAGCGGGTGCCGGGTTCGCTGGCTTTTCCGAACGCGGCAACGTCGGTGAGCGGCGATGATTTCCCAGACCAGTCAAATTGTTTTGTCCCATAGAGGCGAAAAGTAGTCCCCGGCACCTCTGGGGTGAAAACACCTCGCGCCAAGCGACTCCTCTTCTCTGAGAAGACGTGGTTTGAGCGCTACACAGAAAGCCACTACCGCGCGAGCGTTTCGAGTTGGGCAACCCACTGCGCGGGTAAACCCGCCGCTTTCGCACCAGCCTTCATCGCATCGACAAAGCGCACGCTCACTGGCCCGTCACCCGTCGCCCGCTCAGGCCGCGTGGTGAACGCCGTGGCGTCGATAATCTCGCCGTTGACGCGCACTTTCACCGGCCGCTCCATGCACATGTTCGTCACCGCGCCTTCTTTATGCGCGATGATCGGCCAGTCTTTTTCGCTGATCTCAAAGAGCAACCCGTACACCGAAGACCCGGGCGCCTCTTTCAAGCCGGCCACACGCCCACCCCACCAACGCGAGCCGAAGTCGAAGATCAGCGTCAGGTCCATCGCTTGCGCCACTATGCCCTCTGGCAGCTCGAAGCTGTCGTAGCCATGCTGGGTACGCCACGTTTCGAAGGCCGCGCGGTCCAAAATCGTCGAATAGGCGAAATACAGCCGCTTGCCATCGCCCGCTTCGGCGCGCTTCTTCATGACGTGATCGAAGTGAGAGTCCATTGCCGTTCAACCAGGGGGAAAGTTTGGAAATTTGGAAAATCCGGCACCGTTTAGCTCCGGCTGAAGACGTCGAACATGCTGCTAACGTCGAAGCGTGAAGTCTTCAAGAAGAGCTTCAACGCTTTCTCGGTGTTCTCGGCCAGCGCTGACATTTTCGCCAAGCGCTCCAAGCGAATCTTCGCCACTTTGCCCGCTGAAGCCGCCGACGCTTGCGCCGCTTCGAGGTCAGCCCGAATGCGGGCGATGAACACGAACTCGCGCTCTTCGATCACGCGCCGCGCCATTTTCACCAACTCAGTCTCGGCCCGGTAGCGCCAGGCAGAATCTCCGGGGTTGCGAACCCGCAAAATCACGCCCCAACGCTCGAGGTCGCGAATCAGCATCGAGACGCCACCTTTGGAAAGATCGAGCTCCTTCTCTAGCTCGGCGGCGGTGAGCGCTTCGTCACGCAGGTACAACAGCGCCCACACCCGGCCCTGGTTGCGTTTGAAACCCCAAAATTCGATCACATTGCCGACCGCCTCGATGGCGATCTCTTCCCACTGGGCGAGCTTGGCTTGGCCTGCGGGCAGAGGCTTTTGTACCGCGTGCCCTTCGGTCCACAAATAGCCTTTCACGCCGCGCCCTTGAGGGCGATGCCAATGGCCAGCTTGCGCGCCCAACCCACCAACTCGGCGCCATGGCTGCTCTGCGCATAAGGCCCCAACGCATCGACAGCGGCGTCAATTTCTACCGTCATGCGCTCGATGGCTTCGTCGACCACGCCCGAGCACAACACCGCCGTGCCCAGCTCTTTCACCCGCTCTGGCGTCATCGCGGTATACGCCCAAGCTTCTTTCAAACGGCGCAGCAACGCAGGGTCACGGCGCGCCGCGAGGAGCAACGGCAACGACGGCGACTTTGAAGCAATGTCGGCGAACGGAGGCTTACCCTCGTCAGTACCCGTCACATCGCGAATGTCGTCAGCCATTTGAAACGCCACGCCGATGCGGCGCCCGAACGCGTCGAAGCGGCCTTCTGCCTCGGGAACACCGGCCAAAATCGCCGCGGCTTTGCCACACCAGCCAAAGAGCGAACCAGTCTTGCCTTCAGCCACCCGCGCCAAGTCTTCGAACGACAGCTCAAGGTTGCCGCGCACTTCCACTTCATGAATCGCGGCCTTGGTCATTTCAGCCACGGTCTCGAGCGCAGTCTGGGTGAGCCGCAAATTCACCTGGCTCAAGCGCAGCAACGCGCCCGAGAGCAGCAAGTCACCCGACATCACCGCCACGATGTTGCCCCAGCGGGCATTCACCGTCGGCCGGCCACGGCGGTACATGCCGGCATCGACCACGTCGTCATGCAACAGGCTCGCAGAATGAATCAGCTCGGCGGCGATTGCCGCGTCGACCAGGGCGGGCGTCTTCACGCCCAAGGTATTGCCGAAAACCTTCACCAGCACCGGGCGCGCACGCTTGGCGCCTCCACCCAAACACAAATGCCGTGCAGCCGCGGTCAGACTGTCATTTTCGGAGGCCGTTTCGCCCCCCAACTGGCTCAACAGGCCAGACTCCACTTCGCCCAAGAATTCTTTGAACACGGCGCCGGGTTCCATGCCCGTTCATATAGTTCAAGCCGTTTTGAACTTCATGGCATTTGTTGCGGTCGTGCTTTCGGCACCCTTTAGCCGAGCTACTCGCTGCGCATCGCCTCGACGGGGTCTAACCGGGCTGCACGCGCCGCTGGGTAAATACCGAAAACCAGGCCTACGCCTGAGCTCATCACCAGTGACAGGGCGACGGCCCAGACCGGCACCGCGGTGGGGAAATCGAGCGCCCAGCGGCCCAAGAAGGCCAAGCCGTAACCCAGGCCCAAGCCGACGATGCCGCCCGCGAGCGACAACACCACCGCTTCGCTGGCGAACTGCATCAAAATGCGCCGTTTACGCGCGCCCAGCGCCTTGCGAATGCCAATTTCTTTGGTGCGCTCGGTGACCGCCACCAACATGATGTTCAAAATGCCGATGCCGCCGACCAGCAGCGACAGCAGGCAAACTCCGAACGTGGCCGCGGTCACCACGTTGGAAAGCTCGTTGAGCGTCTTGGCGGTCGATTCATTGGTCGAGATTTCGAAATTCGACTCTTCTTCATTGGGAACTTGGCGGCGGCCTCGCAACACCCGCGTGACCTCTTCTTGCGCTTTGTCCATCGAAGCTTGATCGTGCGCCTGCACGTTGATCGACACACTGCGCCTCTTGCCGTACGCCCCCAGGTAAGTCTGCATCGGCAAAAAAACCATGTTGTCCAAATTAAACATGCCGAGCACCTTGCCACGCCGCTCGAGAACGCCAATCACCGTATAAGGCCGGCCCCGTAGCCGTATCTCTTGCCCCAGCGGTGACACCTTGGGGAACATGCGGTCCACGACGTCTGGCCCCAGCACAGCCACGCGACGGCCATCAGAGTCATCGCCGTCGTTGAAGAAGCGCCCCTCTGCGATCTCGATGCCCGCGGTATCGATGTACTCAGGCGTGGCGCCAATGATGAACACGTTGGCCTGCGATTCAGTGTGCGCGGTGGCCACTTTCTGTCCCGGTTGTCCGCTGCTGGCTGACGTCACGCGCACTGACGGGCACTGTTCAGCGATCGCCTTGCGGTCAGCCAGCGTCAACGCAGGCCGTTTCGAAATTCGCTGCCAGTTCGGGCGGCCTCCCAAGTTGAACCCCGAAGGCCACTTCTCGACGCGAAAAACGTTCGCCCCGAGCTGCGAGAGATCTTTGTTCACCTTCAAGCGCAGCCCTTCGAGCAGCGCCATCATGGTGATCACCGTCGCCACGCCGATCACAATGCCGAGCAACGTCAAAAGTGTACGCAGCGGGTTGGCCCGAAACGTACCCAGCGCCAGGCGCATGTTGTCGATGAAGGCGGCAATCATTCGTGCCTCAGCGCCTCTACCGGGTCTAACTGCGCCGCGCGAAAAGCGGGCCAAATGCCGAACACCAAGCCGACCAGCGCAGCAAAACCGACGCCGAAAAAGACGGTGCCTGGTTTGACGGTCGCGGCCAGCGGTGTGACCAAGCTCACCAGTTTCGCGCCACCCAAACCAAGCGCGGTACCGAGCGCACCTCCGACGGCTGAAACTGTCATCGCTTCGAGAACGAACTGCACCACGATGGTGCGTTTTCGTGCTCCCAGCGCGCGGCGCACACCAATTTCACGGGTACGTTCGCGCACCGACACCAGCATGATGTTCATGATGCCAATGCCCCCCACCAGCAGGGTGATGAAGCCAATGCCAACTGCCACGCCGAACAGTGCTCCGGTGAGCTGGTTGTAAGTGCTGGCGAGCTGTTCAGGGCGGTTGATCGCAAAGTCATCGGGCTTGTCGGGAGGCGTCTGCCGCAACCGCCGCATGATGCCCACCAATTGATCTTCGGCAGCGTCTAACGCATCGGGAGTGGCCACTGACACGCCGATCGCAATACTGCGCTGCGCGCCAAACTGAGACTGATGCGTGTGAAAAGGTATCAACACGATCTCGTCTTGGCTTTCGTCGAGAATTTTGCCCTTGCGTGAAAGCGTGCCCACCACCGTGTACACCCGATCGCCAATGCGAATCGGCGCGCCAATCGGGTCAGAATGCGGAAAAAGCGTGTCCACCACGTCCATACCCAACACGGCGACGGTGCTCCGGCTGTCGTCATCAGACTCGCCGAAAAAACGGCCACGGGTAATCTCGAAGCCCGTCACCTGTAAGTAATCGCTGGTGGTGCCGCTGATCTCTACCGCCGCCATCGACAGATCGTGAAACTTCACTTCTTCGTTACGCGACACCATCGGCGCGACCGCGGTGGCGTAAGTAGAAAGCCGCCTCACCCCTTCGGCGTGCGCCCAGGTAAGATCTTTGCGGTTGCGAAATTCCCACCAGTTGCCCATTTGTACCCAGGGGCTTTTCTGAATGTAGAGCGTCGACGAGCCGAGCGATTCGAGCTGCTTGGCGAATGATGTGTCGAGGCCCTGGGTGATGCCCAAAATCGCCAGCAATGTGGCCACACCGATACCGATGCCCACTGTGGTGAGCAAAGTGCGCAGCCGGTGCGCGCGCAAACTCTTGAGGGCAATGCGGCTGCCTTCAAGAATGTCGATTCGAGCATTCATGCCGCGACCGAAATCAAAGCCACTTCTTTTCCGGGGCCGTCAGCCACCACCAAACCATCAGACAAACGCACCGCGCGAGGGCAACGCGCTGCCAACTTAGGCTCGTGCGTCACCAACACAATCGTATGCCCCTGCTCGTGGAGCTGCGTAAAGAGCTTGATGATCTCTTCACCGGTGGCTGAGTCCAAATTACCGGTGGGCTCGTCGGCGAGCAGCAGCGAAGGCTCACCCGCCAAAGCCCGCGCAATCGCCACGCGCTGCCGCTGACCACCCGACAGCTCATTGGGCCGGTGATGAACGCGGTCGGCCAAACCTACTTTCACCAGCGCCTCTTGGGCACGGGCGTGACGCACGGCAGCCTTCACCCCGCGGTACACCAGAGGCAGCTCGACATTCGCCAGCGCCGTTTCGCGCGGCAGCAGCTGAAAGTTCTGAAACACGAAGCCAATTTCGCGGTTGCGCACGTCGGCAAGTGAGTCGTCGTCCATGCGGGCGACATCTTTGCCATTCAGAAAATACGTGCCACGGGTCGGCGTGTCTAAGCAGCCAATCACGTTCATCAGCGTGCTCTTGCCCGAGCCTGACTGACCGATGATCGCCACCCATTCGCCAGCGTCAATCGACAAATCGACACCGCGCAGTGCATGCACCTTTTCGGTGCCCACCGTGTACGTTCTCTCGATGCCAGAAAGCTGAATCAACATCGCGCGTTACCCTCGGCGGCCCGGCCCGCGACCTGGGCCTTTGCGATCGCCCGGCTTGCTCTCTTCGACCGCGTCGCCTTCTTTCAAGTCTTTCGCCAGTGTGCGGTACGGCCCTTCGATGATGCGGTCGCCCTCTACCAGGCCTTCGAGAATCTCGATGTCGGTGTCTGACGAAATGCCGGTGCGCACGCGCCGAATGCGCGCCTTGTTTTCTTGATCAACCACGAAGACCACCTTGGCGAACGCCTCGGTCTTCTTCGGAGCCTGCAACGCGCCGCCCTCAACCGACGCGGGGCGATCAGACAGCTGCGATTCAGGCCGCACCGTTACCGCTTGAATCGGCACCACCAACGCCGACTCGCGCGATTCGGCCACCACTTTCACTTCGGCATTCATGCCCGGCAACACGCCCGGCGGCCGCGCCGTCAACGCCACCGTCACCGGGAACGTCGTCGTCTCGGCTTCAGTGTTCGGCTGGCGAATGGTGGCCTTCTGCGCCACTTCAGTCACCGCGCCTTCGAAGGTTTGCCCTTCGAGCGCATCGACCTTCACGTCTGAACGCTGACCGTTTTTCAAATGCACCACTTCGTGCTCACCCACTTCAATGCGCACCTCCATCGAAGCCAAGGCGGCAATCGTCATCACCACGTCTTCTGAAAAGTCTGAGCCGCGCACGCGCTCGCCGACTTCGCGCGAGGTCTCAATCACTGTGCCGTCAATGGGAGCGACTAACGTGGTCTGCGCCAAATCGTTCTGTGACTCTTCGAAACGGGCCACTGCTTGCGCCGCGCGATCACGAACCGCTGCGATTCGAGCGGTGGAACCATCGCGATCAGCCCGCGCCACTTCGAGCTCAGCTTGCGACGCCATGCCTTTGCCTACCAACGCTTCGACACGCTTGTAGTTGGCCGTGGTGCGATCGACATCGACTTGGCTGGCCTGCACGTCAGACCGCGCCGCGCTCACCGCCGCTTGCGCCTGCTTCGCCGCCGCCTCGAACTTGCGCCGGTCGATGCGGCCCAGCACTTGGCCTTTTTTCACCACGTCGCCCTGCTTCACCAACAGCTCGGTCAAGTCACCCGAGAGGTTCGACGAAATTTTCACCGTGGTCGCCGGCTGCACTTTGCCCGCCGAAGTCACCGTGCGTGAAATGCCCGCGCGCTTCACCTTGCCCAACTGCACTTCAACCGCCGGCGGCGCCTTGTCACGCATGCCCCCCACGGTGATCGCCCCGACGACCAACAAAATCAACGCGGCCAGAAAACCCTTCCACCACTTCATGGCACTTCCTCCAAACGAATGCCGGTCAACCGGCTCACCGCGGCGCGCGCGATTTCGACGTCGATACGGCCTTGCAACAGCGCCAATTGCGCCTGCGTCAATTTCAGCTCGGCATCGCGTACTTCGAGCGTCGAGCCGGCTCCCGCCGAGAAACGTTGCTCAGCGAGCGCCGAATTTTTCTGAGCGAATTCCAAATTCTCTTTCGAAAGCACCAACATCTCGCGCTGGGTGTTGAGCGTGCCCAACGCCGAGCGCAACTGCCCCTCGAGCTCTTGGGTCGCACGCAGCTGCGTATTTTCAGCTTGCCGCAAGCTGACGCGTGCCTTCGCAGTGTTGGCGCTCGTTTCGAAGCCGTTGAACAAGTCCCACGAGAGGTTCAGCCCCGCGGTCACCGTGTTCTGCCGAGTGGGGTCGGTGAAGAACGGGTCTGCCGAGGGAGCAAAGCGCGTGTAACCCGCTCCCACTGACACGCGAGGCAGGTACGATGCCGAAGCAATACCCACCGCGGCATCGGCCACTGCAACTTGCCGTTCCAGCGCCTTGAGCAACGGCCGATTCACCTTGGCGCGATCGACGAAAGACTGGAGCGCCACCGGTTTAGACTCACCCGCCGGAGCGAGCAACATCGCCGGTTCGGCCGCTTCGACGTCGGCCATCGGGCGATTTAACCAGAACAACAAGTCACTCTGCGCCGACGTCACCGCTTGCCCCTGCCGCAACAGCGAGATCTTGTCGTTGCGGTAGTTGATCTGCGCATCGAGCGTGTCTCCCAACTTGCCGCGGCCCGCTTCGTAAAGGGCGTTCGCCCGTTCGACTTGCGACAAACTGCGCGCCACCGAAGCGTTCAACACGTCGCGCGTCTTTTGCGCTCGCAACAGCTCGTAAAACCTGCGCACACCTTCCATCTCGCTCGACAACCGTTGTTCGTCGAGCCGGCCTTGCGCCGCTTCTTCTTGCGCGCCGGCCTGAGCAATTGCCTTCCACCAACGGCCGCCGTCATAGAGCAACTGAGAAAGCTGCAATGACAAGCGAAAGTTGGCGCTGTTCGCCGCCGGCGTATCGACCGACTGCTGATCGTACCCATCACCTGTCATGTTCGGCACCGTGGTGTAGCGACGCTGCGGCCCGGCCGCCTCCACGCCCGCTGAAGCCGAAAGCGACAGTTGCGGCAAAATCGAAGCGCGCGCCAGACGTCTTCCCTCACCCGCGGCTTCAAGATCTAACGCCGACTGCACTGCATCTAAATTCTCACGCGATGCCGCACGCACTTCGTCCAACGTGAGCGCGCCCGAAGCGCACGAGACAGCCACCCAAGCCCACAACATCTAACGGCCTCCTTGCGCGGCCATCAGCCCGGGCAAACCAATTTGAAAAGTGGCGCTGTAAAGCACCCACAACAAAAGCCCGTACGCGACTCCCGCGCTGCGTTTCATGTGGCTGGCTGCTGCAAAGCCCAAGCCCAAGAGCACCGCAGCCCAGACCGCGAAGATGTCGACCGCGCTCCACACCCGCATCAACTTTGGCCCCGCGTCACTGATCAGCGCCGCCAATGAAGACGGCAACAGCTGCGGAATTTGCGCGGGAGTCAGTGCCTCGTACGTCGTGGCCGCCAACCCCGCCAAAAGAAATGAGAGCGCGACGGGCAGCATCGCCACGCACGCGGCAGACCAAGTGTCGGCGATTAACGCTTTGCGGCCCAGAAGCCACGCCAGCACTTTGAGCGCCACGGCGATGAAGAAGACGAACACCGGCATGCCCAACAAGCCTTTGGCGACTCCGGCGACCAACGTCACCCGTTGTTCTTGCTGAATGGCCTCTGACAATTCGCGCTCAGAAGCCTTCGCCAGCGAGCCTTCTTTTGCCATTTTGGCAGTCACCACCCGGCGGGTATCGACGCGATCGCCGACCATGAAGCCAAAGAACGCTCCGGCCAGGCACAGCCAAATCAGCGCCCAGCCCCATTGCCGGCTGGAAACAAGCTGAGGCACTTGCCCTACGGGATCAACGTAGGCGATCAGGGTCTTGCGTAGCGATTTCCACATAGCGCGGCGGCATAACGTCTCAACTGCAGCCCCATTTCAAGTGCGGCCCATTTCGGTGTTGCAGGCTGTAGCAGTTTTTTTGCTCACCCTTTCTCTTAGGAGTACACCTGAGAAACCGGACGGTTAAATGTTCTAGAGGGAGCCCTAACACCCCATGGTCGACAGCAGCGATCTCGCGCAAGTGATGTCAGAAGCCCACGACATCGCACGAAGCGTGAACCAACCTTTGACCACGGCGCATGTGCTCCTGGCGATGTTCACGGTCGAAAATCGCGCGGCGATGTTGCTGCGCGAAAAAGGCATTGATGAAGATCGGCTGCTCGAGCTGCTCACGTCTGCGCCAAACGAGCCCGAGGGCTTGGTGCGTGAGCTACACGAGCGCACAAGAGAGATCGCCAAGGGTTGTGGCTCGGCTGAAGCCGACTGTTTGCACGCGTTGATCGCCACCACGCGGCTCAAGTGCTCGGCGCAAGATCTGCTCTACAAGACCGGCATCGATCTCACCGGGTTGCGCAACGTGGCGCTTTCTTACTTCGTGAGCGGGCGCATGCCTCGCCGCTTGATGTTGAGCCGTGAGATGCCGCCGGGCATTCCCCGTGCGCCGGGCGGGCGTCCATTGGGAGCGCCTCCCGGGCCGATGCCCAGCGTGGCCAAGACCGCGACGTTGAGCCCGCCTGCGCCCCGCGCCGCTCCACGCACCTTGGCGCCACTGAGCCCACGCGATTTGGTCGACGAAATTACCGATCGCGAAGCCTTGGAGCTCGACGCGCTTGAAATTCCCTCGCCTTCGCCGGCTCCCTCCCGCGCCAGCCCGCTGCCGAGCCTCGCGCCGGCGGGGGCTCCGTACGGGTTAGACCCGCGCACTTTCCCGCTGCTCACGTCGCTCGGTCGCAACCTCACCGCGCTGGCCAAGGCGAAGAAGCTCGACCCGGTGGTGGGTCGCGCCAAAGAGATTGACGAAGTGATCGACATTTTGGGCAAGCGCCGCACCAACAACCCCTGCCTGGTCGGCGAGCCTGGCGTGGGCAAGACCGCCGTCGTCGAAGGCGCGGCGCAACAACTCGCGGGCCTGAAGGGTGCGTTGGGCGAACGTTTGTTGATCGAGCTCGACGTCGGCAGCCTGGTGGCCGGCACGCAGTTGCGCGGCTCTTTTTCTGAAAAATTGAATGCGCTGAAAGACGAAGTGAAGCGCTCTGACGGCAAGGTGATCGTCTTCATCGACGAAATTCACACCTTGGTGGGCGCGGGCGCCACGGGAGATGGGCCGCAAGATGCCGCCAACGAATTGAAGGCGGCGATGGCGCGCGGAGAATTTCCCTGCATCGGCGCCACCACGCACGACGAGTTTCGCAAGCACATTTCGCAAGATGCTGCCTTGGAGCGCCGCTTCACGCCGGTGATCGTCAATGAGCCGTCGATTTCTGAGACCGTCTACATTTTGAATGGCGTGATTCATCGGTACGAAGAGCACCACCAACTTCGTTACCTGCCTGAAGCGTTGCAGGCCGCGGCGAGCTTGGCGGCGAAGTACGTGAGCGATCGTTTTCTGCCCGACAAGGCGATCTCTATCGCCGACTTGGCCGGCTCACGCGCACGCCGTGAAGGCAAAGAAGTGGTTGAGCCGCAAGACGTGGCGCGGGTGGTGGCGAAATTGGCCGGCATTCCTGAAGAGCGCTTGTTGCTCAACGACACCAGCCGGTTGCTCCGGCTTGAAGCTGACTTGTCGGAGCGCGTGATCGGCCATCACGACGTGATCAGCCGCATCGCCAAGGTGATTCGCCGCAACTTCGCCGGGTTCGCCAGCCGCCGACCGATGGGCTCGTTTCTCTTTCTCGGCCCCACTGGCGTTGGCAAGACCGAGCTTGCCCGTGCACTGGCTGACACGTTATTCGGCAGCCGTGACGCGATGGTTCGACTCGACATGAGCGAGCTGTCTGAAGCGCACGGCATCAGCCGGTTAATCGGTGCTCCCGCGGGTTACGTGGGCCACGGCGAAGGCGGTCAGCTCACCGAGCCGGTACGCCGCAAACCGTCGTCAGTCGTGGTGCTCGACGAGATCGAAAAAGCGCACCGCGAAGTGTTGATGTTGCTGTTGCAAGTGCTCGAAGAAGGCCGGCTGACTGACGGCAAAGGCCGCCACATCGACTTTTCGAATACCGTGGTGGTGCTCACCACCAACCTCGGTGCCGAAGCGTTCTCGCCCAAGAGCCAGCCGATGGGTTTCGGCACCCGCGTTGAAACACCATCTGACAACGCGCTCGACGCCGCCAGCGCGGCTGCGCGCAAGGCCTTGCCTCCCGAATTGTGGAACCGCATTGATGAGCGCTGTGCTTTTCGCCCGTTGGAGCACTTGGACGTGGCACGCATTGCCAATTTGATGCTGGCAGAGAGCAGCAAGCGTTTGGCGAATGAAAAAGGCATCGAGTACGTGGCGGGTGACGATGTGGTGGGCCTGCTCCTCGAAAAAGGCGGGTTTGACCCTTCGCTGGGCGCGCGCCCGATGCGTCAAACCGTGCAGCGGCTGGTCGAAGGGCCGTTGGCCGAGCGAATTCTCTCTGGTGAATTCGCACAAGGAGATCGGGTGCGGGTGGCGGTCACCGCTGGTCAGTTGGCGTTCATGCGCGAGGCTTCGCCGGCACCGTGAACATGAGGCGCACGCCGCGGAGGAAAAAAGCGGCGGCCACGCGCTGGCAAACGCGTGCACCGTCTTCTCGGCCCCATGTGGTGATCGTCGGCTTCGGCCGCATGGGAGGCGCGCTGGCGCTCAAGTTGAAGCAGGCGCGGTGGCCGGTCTCGGTGCTACCCCGCTCTGACGACGCAGTTCGCCGGGCGGCCCGTTGGGGTGTGGCGCTGGCTGACCACGAAGCACTCAAACGCTGCGACTTGTGCATTCTCGCCGTGCCTGACGGAGCCATCGCCACGGTGGCTGATCGCATTGAAGGCGACTTGGGGCCCAAGTGCGCGTTGGTGCATTTGGCCGGTGCGCGCGATCTGGGCGCATTTGGGAGCGACGAGCGAATCACGCGCAGGCCGCGCGGCTCATTTCACCCGTTGGTGGCAGTGTCTGATTCACGCGACGCGTTAGATGACCAAGCCGTGGCACTTGCGGTGTCTGAACCTTCGCTGATGCCGGTGTTGTGGCGCATGGCAATGGCGTTGAAGTTGCGCCCCTTCGAAGTCTCTGAGGCGCACCGGGCGCTGTACCACGCCGGCGCGGTGATGTCGGCGGGGCTCACCGTGGCATTGCTCGACGCGGCTGTCGAAGCGCTCACGCTCGCGCATGTTGATCGCCAAGTTGCAACCCAAGCGCTGCTTTCTCTCGTGGGTTCTGCACTGCGGGGCGTAGAAGCGCGAGGCCTAACGCGAGGCTACACCGGGCCCATTCCCCGCGGAGACGTGAGCACGGTAGAAGCACATTTGAAGGCGCTGCCCGACGACTTGAAACAGATCTACCGGGTGCTTTCGCAACGCGCGCTCGGGGCGCTCAGTGGCACGTTGCCGAAAGAAACGCAGGTCGCGTTGGGCGCAGTACTGCGAGCACCTTAGCAGACAGACTCTTCGAGCCACTGCAAGTAGGGCGCGTGGCCCTGTGTCACCGGCACGGCGATGATCTCTGGCACTTGGTACGGGTGGAGCGCTTTCACCCGCGCGGCCAACGCATCGAATGATTTCGCAGTGGTCTTCGCAACCATCAACACTTCAGCTTCGTTCTCTACCTTGCCTTCCCAGCGATAAATAGAACGCACCTGCGAAACAATGTTCACGCACGCCGCCAGCGATTCGTTCACCAGCGCTTTCGCAATCGCTTCCGCCACTTCGGCGTTGGGCGCCGTCATCCACACCATCACCGTGTTTGTCATAGACGAGTCTTTATCAAGCTCGCGTCGGCCACCACTCCCCAGCCTTCACCCAGGGTTTCGGGGCGAATCAGTCTCTGGCCTAGAAAAAGCCGCACCCAACGAAGCCTGTTAACTGCAGTTCTCACTTCGTAGACGACACTCTGCACCAATTAAGATGTACGCATGGTACCCCTTTGAAAGATTTCAGGGTTTTCGAAAATGGTGATTAACTTGCAGCGGCTTGCTCGTGCGCACATTCATCGCTGTCGCAACTTTAGCCGCGCTTGTGGTGTATACGCTGGGCTGTACTGGCCGCATCGAGCTTCCGGTATCGGTTGACCCAAGCAACTCGGTCTCGCCGCCCGACGTCAAGTTCACCTGTAACCCCGACGTGCATGGCACCCCAACCGCGTTGCAGCGCCTGTCGGCCCTGCAGTACCGCAATACGCTCAAAGCGCTCTTCTCGGCGGCGCCGAACTTCGATGCCACCAACGTCGCCTCTGCCCAGCTCGCCAAGTTGCCGGTAGACTCAGCGGCGAATGGCTACGCCAGCAACGACGACCGCCTTTCTGACGTGCACGTGCAGACGTATTACAACGTCGCTGAAGCGCTGGCGCAGAGCGTGGTCGACAACAACGAGGTGCTCGCCGCCGTCGTCGGTAGCTGCGCGATCGACAGTGTCGCCACCGACGCTTGCATCGATGTTTTTTTGAATGGCTTTGCCGCGCGGACTTACCGCCGGCCTCTGACCCAAACCGAACGCGACCGGTACCAGGCACTCAACGACGGCACTCGCGACGGCAAAGAAGTGTTTCGCTCACTCATTTTCTCGGTGCTGATGGCTCCTCAATTCCTTTACCACGCCGAAGTCGAAGGCCAGGCCATCGGGAAAGACGACGCATTCTGGGTGTTAGATCCTTACGCGCTCGCTTCACGCCTCGCCTACCACTTCTGGCAAGAAATGCCCGACGCGACCCTCTTCGCTGCTGCCCAAGACGGTTCGCTGGCCACCGAGGCCGGGTACCAACAACAACTCTCTCGCGTGGTGGCTGACCCGCGCACGCGGCGCACCATGAAGGCCTTCTACGATGAATGGCTGCAATTGGGTAACATCACCCAATTCGTTGCTTCACCGGCGTTCGCCACCTTTTCGCAAGACACCACGATCGGCCAACCAGGCGCCGATCATCTCGCCGCTGGCGCTGCGGAAATTGAAGAGATGGCCGCTTATTACACCTGGACCACGCAAGGCTCGGCGCGCGACTTGCTCACCAGCGACAAGTCGTTCACCAAGTCGTCGCACGTAGCGAGCATTTATGGCGTGCAGGCGTGGGACGGCACCTCGACACCGCCGCTGTTGCCGTCGCCTGAGCGCGCGGGCTTGCTCACCCGGTTTGCGTTCCTCGCCAGCGGCACCTATCAAACGAACCCTATTCACCGCGGGGCAACGGTACGGAAGAGACTGATGTGTGGGGTGCTCTTACCGCCGCCGGTGAGCGCGTTGCCGCCCAACTCCTTGGCGCCCCCAGCGTCGAGTAACAGCTTGACCACGCGGCAACGCTACGAGGCCAAGGTGGTCAACGAGCCCTGTGCTTCGTGCCATGCACGAATGAACCCCATCGGTTACGTGCTCGAGCAGTACGACGCGCTCGGCCGGCACCGCGACCAAGAGCGTATTTTCGACGAGATGACGGGCCAGCAGGTGAACTTGCTCCCGGTGAACGCCACAGCGGCGCCGCGCATTGTTGCTGATGACCTCACCGAGGTCTCCACCGGTGCCGACCTCAGCCGGCTGGTAGCAGAGAGTGGCGCGATTGAAGCTTGCTTGGCGCGTCAGTATTTTCGTTTCACCTACCGGCGCAATGAAACCAACGCCGATGGCTGTGTGCTCGAACGCGTGCGTACCGCAGCGAGCACAGACTTGAGAGCGGCGCTGCTCGACATCGCCAACGACGAGAGCTTCAAGACCCGTAAAGTGGAGCTGCCATGAACCGCGACCGCTTGATTGGACGAAGAATGTTTCTCTTCGGTGCTGGCGGGGCGGCGTTGGGCATTCCGTTTTTGCCGTCGTTGTTGCCCCGCACCGCGAATGCGCAAACCATGGTTCAGCCCAAGCGCTTCATCGCCATGAAGTCGCAGAGTGGCCAAATCGCCAAGGAATGGTACCCGTCAACGGTACCCACCGGTTACCGCCTGCGCGACGCCGTGTTTCCGGACACCAATGGCAAAAAAGACGGCACCACGTTTTTGCACACGGCGCTGCCTGAAAATTCCAAATATGCGTGGGCACCGTTGACCGATTTCGCGGTGGGTGGCGCAGGCATTTCGAACCTCATCGGCCCATCGCTCAACCCATACTTGGGCAAAATGAACCTCATTCGAGGCATGGACTTTCTCATCGGCTGCAGCCACAACTACGGTGTCTACTTCGGTAACCCCAATTCCTATGGCAACGGCTTGCCCGCAGCCCCCACGATTGACCGCGTGATGGCCTATTCGCCGTCGTTCTATGAAACGGCTCCGCGGCTGCGCGCGCTCGACGTCGGCACCGGTAGCCCAGAGGGCTTCTCGTACACCGATTACGGCATGAAGGGCGGCCCGGTGCAGCAGGTGAGTTTCTTCTTGGACCCCAAACAAGCCTGGGACGCGACGTTCCAAGCGTTCACGGCGCCGTCAACCACCAGGGCAAACCCCAACTTGTCTCTGATGAATTCAATCTACGGTGACTACGCGGCGCTCTCGAAACACCGTCGCATCAGCGCCGCCGACAAGGCGTTGCTCGACCGGCACGTGTCATTTCTGGCTGACATCGAGCGCCAGCTCTCTACCGTGGCGCCCACAGTGGTCTGCACCGCGCCGCCGGCACCCCGCAGCATTCCCAATGGGTACCCGTGGCAAGAAGTGTCTAGCATTCAAGACTTTCAAGACACCGTGCGCTTGTTGGTCGACATCTCGGTAGCGGCAATTCGCTGCGACATCACCCGTGTCGTCACCTTCGACGTGCAAGAAGCACTCACCAACGCATCGGGAACCTGGAAAAACTCGTACCACAACAGCGGCGACATTCCCGGAGACTGGCACCATTTCGCGCACGACCTGGAGTCAAACCCCAACTCGAAGGCAAATTTTCTTTCCATCACCCAGTGGATAGCGGACAACGTCTTTGGCCGCTTCGTGCAGCAGCTTGACGTACCCGAATCGAACGGCAAGACGTTTCTCGACAACTCGCTGGTGCTGTGGGGAAACGAGCTGGGCTTCAGCCACTACAACACTGACGTGATGACGCTCACCGCGGGTAGCGCCGGCGGCAAACTGCGCACTGGCCATTACCTTGACTACATCGACTGGAATCAGAGCTATGCCAACCCCATCAGCAGTTGGGGCACGCTGATACCCGGGTTACCGCACAACCGGCTGCTCGCCACCGCGCTTCAAGCCATGGGCGTGAAGCCCGAGGAATACGAGCGCAATGGTGTGCCGGGGTACGGTGAGTCTGTCTTTGTCGATACGCCGTACAACTGGCCCAAGGACTATGACATGAGTCTGCTCGGTACACCGTTGCCGGGCTGGTACATCGGGTAAGTTTCAAGGCCCGCCCCCAAGGCCTGGGGCCCTTGACGCACACCCCATTTCCCCTCTAAGTACCCGCGACTTTTCATTTTCCTCCTGCGAAGGACCATTCATGGCTCGCGTAACCGTTGAAGATTGCTTGCCCCTCGTCGACAACCGCTTCGCATTGGTGCTGCTCGCCGCCAAGCGCGCGCGTCAATTGATGGCCGGTGCCCGCCCGATTCTCGAGGTTTCGAAGAACAAGCCGCCGGTGCTCAGCCTGCGTGAGATCGCCACCGCGAAGGTCAAGTTTGATCGCGACGTGCGCGAAACGCTGTCAGGCAAATACGCGCCCGGCAAGTAACGCTCCGACACATTTCACCTTTGACTCAAGTTGTTGAGGAGCACGCATGAGCGAGCTCGACGTCAGCGCTTTTGTTGCGAAGCACACCTACGGAACCTGGCGGCCCCAAAAGGGGTGGAAACCACTCCACGTCACCCGTGCCGAGGGCTGCCACTTCTACGACGCGAGCGGTAAGCGTTACCTCGACATGAGCGCCCAGTTGATGTGCTCGAATTTGGGCCATCAAAACGCGGCGGTGGTCGATGCGATCTGCAAACAGGCGAAGGAGCTCTGCTTCGTCGCTCCTGGTTTCGCCACCACGGTGCGTGCCCAGCTGGCGCAAAAGCTGATCGAGGTCGTGCCGAAAGGCATCGAGAAATTCTTTTTCGCCACCAGCGGAACCGAAGCCAACGAGTGCGCGGTCAAGATGGCGCGCTTGATGACGGGCAAGCGCAAAGTGCTGGCCCGCTACAACAGCTACCATGGCTCGACCGCCGCTTCAGTCGCGCTCACCGGTGACTACCGGCGCTGGTTCGCCGAGAGCACCGGCAACGCGGTTGACGACGTGATTCACGTTCCCGAGTGCAACCCTTACCGGCCGAGCCCCTTTCACAGTGCGTTAGAGACAATCGATTACATCGAGTACGTGCTGAAAAACGAAGCCAACGTGGCGGCGATGATCGTCGAACCGGTGGTGGGCACCAACGGCGTGCTGGTGCCTCCCGACGAGTATTTGCCCAAGTTGCATGCGCTGCTCAAAAAACATGGCGTGCTGCTGATCGCCGACGAAGTGATGGCAGGCTGGGGCCGCACCGGCGCCTGGTTCTCAGTCGATCACTGGAACGTGAAGCCCGACATTCTCGTCACCGCCAAGGGAGTCACTTCGGCGATGGCACCGCTCGGCGTCGTGGGTACCACGCGTGAAATCGCCAACTTCTTCGAAGACGGCTGGTTCGCTCACGGCCACACCTACGAAAGCCACTCGCTGACGCTGGCTCCCGCAATCGCGGCCATCGGTGAGTACAAGCGCTTGGGGCTGATCGATCGCGCCAAAGATCTGGGCACCCGCTTCGGCGAGAAGCTAAAGGCGCTCGCTGAACGTCACCCCAGCGTGGGAGATGTGCGCGGCCTGGGTATGTTCTGGGCGATAGAGCTGGTGAAGAACCGCCAGACGAAAGAGCCCTTCAACACTTTCCACGACAAATTCGCGCGCAAGCCAATGCTCGTCGATCAGGTGAGCGCCAAGCTCATGGAACAAGGCGTCTATGCCGTAGGGTGGATGAGCCACTTCGTGCTGGCGCCTCCGTTGATCATCACCGAGGCCGAGCTCGACGAATGCATCGCCGCGTTCGACAAAGCACTCGCCATTGCCGACGCTGCGGTGGTGGCCTAACGCCGCTTATTGCGCCGTTTCTTCTTTTTCTCAGGCTTCTCGTCGTGATCTTTGTCGCCGTGAAAGGTCACACCTGCGTCAGCCGTCTCGACCGCCATGCCCGCATCGACAGCTTCCACCCCGGCATCGACTTCGCTCCCCTCATCTACCCGCGCTGGAACAGCCTCCAGGCTGCCTGCGTCTGTCACCGCAACCGCTGGCGCGCTCTGCGCATCTGAAGCAAAGCGTTGCTTGAACCGCGGGTCATCTTTAGCGAGCCAGGCCAAGCCACCGAGCACCGCGATCGTCAAAGCGACCAACGTCACCACCACCCGCTTGAGCACGCTGCGCCGCGGCAGCCCGTCATTCACTCCGGTGGTGGGCATGAGCCCGTCGGTCGCTGGCTCGCCCTCACGCACATAGGCGCTCAGCACCGGCTCACTGGTATTGGCCGGCCGCGCACCAACTGTCTTTGGCTCGTCTTCCAAGAAAGGAGCCTGCACGACCGATTGTTCGCGCCGAAGCGGCTCGGTGATGTCCATCGCGGCGTTGATCTTCGACTCGTCGGGCGAGGCTTCTTCAGCGGTGGGCGACAGGCCGATCGGCACCATGACCTTGTGATCGCCAGTGGCCGCGGCAGTTTCGCTCCGAGGCTTGAGCAGCTCGACCAATTCACCGTGCCGCTGCGCGAAGCGCTTGCTGATCTGCTCCGCCACTTGATCTGCGGTCCACAACGTACTGCCCAGCGCGCGCTCGAAGCCGCTCACCCACTCGCGCATGCTCCCAGGCCGGCTCTCGGGGTCGGGAAACAAGCCTTTGCGAATCGCCGCATCGACCGCGGGCGTCGCTTCAGGGTGGGTGTGCGACGGCAATGAAAATTCGGCATCTGACGGGTTGCGCGACATCAGCGCCGCATAGCCACCGGCATAGTGCGCCAATGCCCAGTGCGCCGTGGCCGCGAGCGAAAAAATATCGGCCCGAAAGTCGATGTCGCTGCCCTTCACCGCTTCAGGCGCGAGAAACCGCGAATTGCGCCGCGCGCCGAAGTCGAGCACGCGGGTCTGCCCATCAAAACCAATTTGAATCGAGGCTTCGCCTACTCCGCCGTGCACGTCGATCGCGGCCCGGCCCAACGCATCACGGTGCGCATGCGCCTGATGCAACACCCGCGCAGCGTCGAAGACAATGCGGCCTACCAACGTGAGCGGAATCGGCTTCTCGGCGCCCACCCATGCGCCCAAAAGCTCACCCAGCGTCACCCCAGCGCTGAATTCGTAAACGCCGTACCACTGCGCACCCAAGCGAACGACATCGATGAACGGCACCACACCGGGAATCATCTCGGCAGGTGGGTTGACGCGCGACTCCTCGAGCTCACGAAACACCACATGTCGAACGAAGCCCTGCGGCCCACGCTGCAGCACCAGCAACGTGCGCGAGCGTCCTCCCGGAGGCAGCGAACCGACCACCTCGTAAGTCGTCTTGCCGTCGTTCATGCTGAAGGCGCACTCCGCAACAGTGCCTCGAGCGCTTTCTTCGCCATTTCTCGCTCGCCGGCGTAGCTGAGCCGGGCGTGCGCCTGCGACAAGTCGATCCAAAACGCTTTGTCGACCTCGACGCGCATCTTGGCGTCGAGCACGTCGATCTGGCCCGCTTCGTACTCAACCAAGAAGAAACCAACCTCTTTGAAAATGGTGCGCCCGCGAAAACGGTACACGTATTTCACGTCGCCGAGCTTCTGAATCAACTTCCCCTGCACGCCGGTCTCTTCACGCACCTCGCGCAGCGCCGCTTGTTCAGCCGTTTCACCAGGGTCGATGTGGCCTTTGGGTAAAGCCACCGCCAGACGGCCCCGGGGTGTGATCACCGCCAGCTGCCAACCGCCGTCTGTTCGGCGTACCAAGACGCCTCCAGCCGAGAATTCACGCGTCGCAGCCACGGATATAAAAGTCTAGCAACGCCACGGTACGAGATCTCAGATTCTGATGAGATGGCACGCAACAACTGGCTGCCCCCTTCGATAACGCGTGTAGGTATTAGACCCTCACGTGTCTCGTTCAGCAGTTCAACATTGCCGTTCATAACCCCAAGGAGTTGTCACATGGCTATCAATGTCACCGCAAAGCAATCGT
>JAIBBR010000215.1 GCA_019694575.1 Myxococcaceae bacterium | reverse complement strand
CTTCGTTGCTCGTCGTTATGGCTCCACCAACCCACCGCCTCCTCGCGTCTCGCGCTGCTTGTGACAAAGCTCGCTTCGGCTCGGTCCGACACGTAACGCAGTGCTAGGCTGTCGCCCGCGTGCCACATTCATTCAACCGCGCCGCTATTGCCGCGCTCGCCTTATGCACCGTTGCCGGCTGTTTGCTCTCAGGCCCGCCCGATTACACGGGTAAGCGCTGTGAAGCCCCGAACCGCCCGTGCCCGACCGGCTACTTCTGCGCGTCGAATCAAACCTGCCAGCGCAACGGCACCGGCGAGGGCGGAGGAAACGGCGGCGGCAGCTCGGGCAGCGGGGGTGGCGCCGGCGGAGGCCAAGGGGGCGGCAACCAGGGCGGAGGCATGGGCGGGGGCAACACCGGCGGAGGAGGCGGTGGTGGCGGCGGCGGCAGCAGCTCTGACGCAGGCTGTCACCCTTTCACCCCTGCACCGTGTTCAGGTGCAGTGTGCGTCAGCACGCTCAATTCAAACGCGCCGCGGCCGCCACGTTTTTTGAACCGCATCATCAGCGTGCCCGACGCCGGCGTGCTGATTGGCGTCGACACGTACCACCACCAAGTGCTCGAGCTGACCTTCGACGGAGGGAGCCGGGTCATCGCCGGTGACGGCAACTGTGGTGAGCCCACCACCCAAAGCCTGTGCATGCCACTGGCAGCGGCGCGCGCCGACGACGGCACGCTGTACATTACAGACCTTCGCTACAACGCCATTCGCGCTTTGAAGAACGGCACCCTCAGCACGGTGTACGACAACACGCAAAGCGGCATCGACTCGTTCCCTTTGGACATCGCGTGGGCTCCACCCAACCGCCTCTTCATCGCCAATAAGTCGCGCACCACCGTGCTCGACTTGCCCGCCGGCACCCACTTCGACATTTCGAGCGAGGGGCCCAGCGCGGGCGGGCCTTCGTACGGCGTGTCGGTAACACCTGACCGACAGCAGCTCTACATTGCACACGAGTTGAAAGTGTTGACCGCACCCACCAACATTGCGTCGGGCAACGCAGCCAACTTCGTCACCGGTCAATTCCCTGGGCCCAATGCCTTACAGCTCGGTGCGCTGGGCAGCGCTCAATTCGGGCGGGTGCGAGCGCTCGCCGCCACTGACAACGCGGTGTACTTGGCCGACAGCACCTTCAGCCGCTTGTTGCGCATCAACTTGGCCAACCAAATGCTTGAAGTCGCCGCAGGTACCGGCACCAGCGCCTCAACGCCGCCAAGCCCCGCCGCTTCAGTCAACCTGCCTACCCCGCATTCAGTTTTTGCCGACGGCGATTCGATTTACATCGTGCCCCATTCTGAAGAGCGCGTGCTGCGCTACAGCCCCTCGCGCAATGCGGTGGAAGACGCCTTGGGTGGCGCGCTGCCGATGGCCTCCGGGTGCGTGCAAGAGCTCGACTTGGGCTACGTGGCAGGCCTGACGCGCAACGCCACGGGCGTTATTTATTTCACCGACTCCTTGCGGCACGCCGTGGTCGAAGTCACTCCAGATGGCAAAGTGTCGACACTGGCGGGAGGCACCCCCGGCTTCGTGCAGGGAGCCATGTCGGTCGCTCGCTTCAACGGGCCCGCTGGCATCGCGTGGGTTCCGTCACCGAGCGGCAAACCCAAAGGCCAGCTCATCGTCGCTGACTCGGGTAACGGGCTTTTGCGCCGCATCGACTTAGACATCGGCATGGTCGACGTACTGGTGGGCCAAAAACGAGCCGATGACCCGTCGGGTATTCCCTGTGTCAACCGCAGCCCAGGCGCTGCCATTACCCAGGCGCGGTTGTGCACACCCGACGCGGTGGTCGCCGCGCAAGGCCGTATCTATTTCTCAGACCGCACCGGTTCGAGAGTCTCGTATTACGACAGCGCGACCGACGCGGTGGTTGACCTGCCGGGAGGCATCATTCCCAATCTGTTCGACGTGACAGCGCGGCCCGATGGAGGCGTATGGGCCAGCTCGTACTTGTACTTGGACGAGCTCGACGCCACTGGAAACAAGCTTCATGACCCTGTCACCACGTACGGCATGGGCTGCCCAGGAGGAACCCCCGTTGGCAGCGCTCAGTGCTACGCCACCGGGCTCGCTTACCTCGGGCCACAACTCATTTACAGCGCCGCCGAAGCCCGGGCCATTTACCGCTTCGACAGCATCGCGGCCGGCGACAGGGTCAACGTCACTCCTTGGGTTGGCACTCCGTGGAACGTCGGTTACCTCGACGGCAAGGCCTCTAGCGCGCTCTTCGCGTCACCCGGCCCGATGCTCGTCGTCGACGGCGGTTTCTTTGTCACTGACAACGAGAATCACCGAATTCGTTTCGTGTCTCAATAAGACTAAAGCGAAGAGGGGCTGGTTCTTTTCGAACGAGGGTTAAGAGTATGGCGCGGAAATATGGGCTTTGGGCCATGGTGTTCGCGGTGTCATGTGGCAAAGCCGGAGGCACACTCACCGACGGTGGCGGCACCACAACAGGCGCAGGGGGCGGTGGTGAAGGTGGACAGGGTGGGCAAGGCGGCGGCTCGCCCTACCTCGAAGACGCGGGCCTGCCCGACGGCGGCCAATTCATTGCCTGCCCCCAAGTGCAACCTTTCGATGATTCAGCCTGTCTGCCCGAAGAGCGCCGCTGCGAATATGGCACCGACCCGCGCGGCTCGCGCTGCCGGCCGCTAGCGATTTGCGCTCAAGGCAACTGGTCGGTGATTGACCCTGGCTGCGTTGCTCTACCCGCGGTCACCTGCCCTGCCACCCGCGAAGAAGCGCAAGGCAAGGCCTGCGCTCCATTCGACGCTTACTGCAGCTACGACGGTTTGGCCTGCCACTGCACCGACTGCTCTGACGGGCCCAACCCCACGTGCGCGGGCATGGGCCAAGAAACCTGGCACTGCCAAACACCCCACGCTGACGGCGAGTGCCCCGCGGCGATGCCGAACCTCGGGGTGGCGTGTCTGCCCGAAGGTAAAAAATGTGGTTATGGCTGCAGCGTGGGCCGTCGGTGCGAAAACCGGGTGTGGGTGAACGACACGACCACAGGCGGTTGCTAAAATATGGCCGCCTCGAATACGCGCCGTGAGCTGAAGCAAGACCGGGCGCTGCAAACCCAAGCCGACATTTTGAACGCGGCGATTTCGCTCTTCGCCCGGCGCGGCATTTTGAGCACCACCATGGCCGACTTGGCGCGGGCCATTCGCATGACGCCCAGCGCGCTGTACTGGCATTTTCCCAACAAAGAAGAGCTGGTGCTGGCGGCGCTCGAAGAATTGCACCGCCGCATGGTGGTGGGCTTCAGCCAAGGCTTGGTCGAATCAAAAAACAGCAGCGCCAAAGAGCAACTGGGCGCCTTTTTGCGGCATGCGCAGACACTTTTTCAGGAGCACCCCGACTACGGCATTTTCTTCGGCATGCTGTCAGCCGAAGCCGCCGAAAACAGCGAAGCGGTGGCGTCGGCCCTGCGCGAGCGGGTGTCGGTGTACTGCGGGCTGCTGGCGCGCATCATTGCGCATGGGCAACACGTCACCAAAGAGCTGCGCAACGACGCCGACGCCTTTCACTTGGCGCATGCGATTTTCGCCGCGTTGATGGGCGTGCGCGTGCACCAGCATTTGTTTCGTCAGAGCCTGCCGTACGATCCACTGGTGAGCGCCGTCGACTTGCTGTTGCTCGATGGCGCGGTGGCGTCACCTAAGTGACGGCTTATTTCTCAGCCGCGGGAAAACCCGCCCGCGTCGCGACTTTGTCGAAGAGCACCGCGGGCTGCTTAATGAGGTACCACGTCTCAGAGCTCTCTGAGTCTCTCATGCCGCCCTGCCACAGCGAACCCACGCCGGCATTGAAGCTGCGGTCGCTTCGGGTGACCTGCAGATAAACGTTGCCGCTCTCACCAATGTGCGCGCTGCCACTGGTGACACTTTCTGACGTGGGCCAGGTCTCATGGCGGTGGAGCGTTCCCAAATAGAACGTCTTGGTCATCAATTCTTGGGGCGGCTCTTTCAGACCTTCTTTTC
>JAIBBR010000214.1 GCA_019694575.1 Myxococcaceae bacterium | reverse complement strand
ATAGCCTTCTTCGCTGCGCCAGCGCGTGCTCGCTTTGACTTCAATCGCCACCTGCTTTTTGCCGCGCGACCAAATGAAGTCGACCTCTGAACCTGACGGCGTTCTCCAATAAGAGAGGCTGCCTCCCAAGCTCGCATCGTGATCATACGCACGCAGCTCGTGAAGCACGTAAGTTTCTAGCAAGTGCCCGCGCTCGGCTTGCTCGAGCGGCTCGCGCAGCTTGCGGCTTAGCGACCGCACGACTCCCGTATCGAAGAAATAGAACTTGGGGTGCGCCACTTCTTTCACCCGCACCTGATTGCGGTAAGCGGGCAACCAAACGCCGAGCAACGTGTCGATTAGCACGTCGAAATAGCCTTGCACCGTCGGTCGCGCCACCCCCGCCTCACGGGCCAGCGAAGACACATTGGTCACTTGCCCGTTCATCACCGCCGCCACTTCTAGAAAGCGGGTGAAAGAAGCAAGGTTCTTCACCAGGGCTTCAGCACGCACTTCTTCGGCCAAATAGGTATCAGAATACGCCTCGAGCAATTCGACCCGCTCACGACTGTCTGCAGCGTCACGTATTTGCGGCAGACAACCCAACGAGAGCAATTCATCAATGGCGGGCAGGCCACCCATCTCGGCCATCGTGAGCGGAAAGAATTTTTTTGTCAGCGCCCGACCAGCGAGCAAGTTGGCTTGACCGCGCTTGAGCTTGCGCGCGCTCGAGCCTGTGAGGGCGAAGCGAAACGAAGGTCCGCGGCGAGACAAGAGCTCATGCACGTCGTTCAAAAGTGCAGGCAGCCGTTGAACCTCATCAACCACGACCCAGCTGTTTGCCGGCAACGCTTCGACCTCTTGCCGAAACGCAAGGGGGTCACGCGTCAGACGAATGAGCTCGCTTTCCAGAAGCAGATTGAACCAGTGCGCCTCGAGAAAAACCGACCGCAACCAGGTGGTTTTACCAGTCGCCCGGGGGCCAAAAAGAAAGAACGAGCGCCGGGGCGGCTGGAGTCGCCTTGTATACATCGACATCATTTTGACGGTAAAATTGCTGGCGGTCAATACAGGTACCTCTACAGCCCCTTCGAACCCCAGTGATAAGGCCTGGCCGATAACGGGCTAAGGCTGCTTCTTCGCCGCCACTTGCCCTGGCCGCGGGAACACCAAGCACAACTGTTTGAAAATTGCCTCGTCACCCTTCTCGAAATTCGCTGAGAACGCGCGAATGGTGTCGTTCAACGGCGTGCCGTAGCTGGGCAAAAAACAAACATCAGGGGCGTCTTTGAAGCGGCCTTTGATTTTGACAAAGCCATTTTGCAGCGTCGACAAGTCCATCTGGCCGCCGCGGGGAGGCACTGTCGGCCCATTGGGGTCTAACCCGGGTAGCTTGCCCATGTTGGTGGTGAGCTCGAAGCCGTCAGAGCGCTGCACCACGCGCAACTTGCCGGGCACGGGCTCGTCAATCCACTCGCCGAACTGCTTTTCATCACGCAACTTCACGGGGTACGCCACCGCCTCATCGGGGTGCAAAAACCACACTTCGGCACCGACCTCTTCTAGCAGCGCCAACAGTGGAGCGACCTGCGCCATGTACGTGTCACCGTGCGCGGTCAAAAGCTGCACACCTGGCTTCAGCTTGTTTTTGAGCTTCGCCACGTCGGCCGCCGCGTCGAGCGTGAACGATTCACCGCCTACAGTGCACTTGCCGTCGTCGAGGGTCAGCTTCTCACCCTGCGCGGGAATTTTCTCGCCTTGCACCTTGAGCGGAACAATCACATGCAGCTGCTCGCGCTCATCGACCGATGCATCGAGACCTTCAGGTCTGGCCGCATTGAGGGGAGCCAAAGGCGCCGCCGGCTTCGGCGTGGTACCAGGCACCTTCGCCGCTTCTTTCTGGCAAGCCCATGCACCCAGCACACCGAGCACTGCGCACCACAACCGTGTCTTCATTGCTTTTTGTCCGCGTGCGTTTTGGCGTAGCAGCCGGCCGGCATCAATTCGGCGGCTTCGGCAACCTGAGCTGCCTGGTCGGGGGTTTTAAACAAGGTCATTTTCTCGAAACGTTTCAGGTCGTCAGCGTGGCCCGCGTCTCGAATGAAAATCGCCTTCACCCGGTCGGGAAACTCCGACCGAATCTGCGCGTAAACTTCGGGGTCATGCTCGCCAGAGTCTCCCACCAACACCACGGGGTGCGGCATCGCCTTGAGCAAGGCGCGAATCACCGGCTGCTTGTAGTCACTCAGCGTGCTCGGCCCCAAGTCACGCAGGTAGAGCCCAAACAGGGGAAAGCGATGTCGGTTGAGAAACGCTTCGACGCGCGGCGCATATTGCACGGGAGAACCGCTCACCAAGGCAAACGCGGGCCGGGCTTCTTTACCCTCTGCCAGGCAATTCATGAACACGCTCATGCCGTCGATGACTTCTTGGCTCGTCTCGTCTTGCAACAGCGCCGCCTTGAACAAAGCCCGCTTACTGGTGACATGGGTGTGCGCGAGCGTGTCGTCGAAATCTGAAATCACCATGAAAGGCGCATCGGGGTCGGTCACGTTGACGGTCGCTCCCGCCGCCGGCCGCCCTGCGACCTTCGCTTCAGCCCGGGCCACCCCTAAAGGAAAACCCTCGGGCGACAAAAACGTCACTTCAAAATGACCGTCAGCACCCGACACCGTTTTCAGCGCTTGCCCCAGCAGCCGAACTTCGACTGAAGCGCCTTCCCAATTGGGCATGAGCAACCGGCGCAGGTTCTTCGAAAAAATCGAGCTGCCTTGTGTGGGGGCCGATTTCAGCACCCGACCCGACACCGTCACCCGGTGCGGCGTGCCCACCGAGGGAAAAAGAATCACCGGGCTGTTGGCGAACGCGCTGCCCGCGAACAACACTCCCATGAGCATCAAAAACCGCTTCGAAGCACCCATCGCCTCTGACTTGTAGCGCATTCACCGTGAGGCGACACGTAGTGAGTGCCGTTACGGTGCCTAATGACCGTATTGGCACTCACTAACCTGTCAGACCTCCGAACTACGGTTGGCTTTCGTGGGCGGGGAGGAGCGGCGGCGTGAGAATGGGGCTTGAGCGGTTGCATGGGTTGAACAGGCGGGCGGCAGCGCAACTGAGCGTTGTCACAGTGAAAGATTGCGTGGCTTGCGGGGTCGACCCTCAATGGGTGCGAGACCGTGTGCAGCGGGGAGAATGGCTCAGGCTTCACCGCGGCGTATACAAGGTCGGCGGTGATTCCCCGAGCTTTGACCAAGAAGAGCTTGCCGCGCTCTACCTGGGAGGCCCGAACAGCGCCCTCTCGCACTTCAGCGCGGCGGCTCGGGCTGGCGGTTCCTCGTGCGAAGGCGATTCACCTGTCGACATCTCAATCGAACCGTATTCGGGCCCCGAGCACCATCGAGGTCTGGCGTTGCCGCGATCTGCGGCAAGAAGACATGACCCATCGAGGTCTCTTTCGCATGACGCGAATCGGGCGCACGGTTTTAGATCTCGCTTCGTTGCTGAGCGACAAATGGCTGCGTGCCACCATCGACTCGGCGCTGCACTTGCGGCACTCCAACTTGAAGTGGATTCAACACGCACTGGCCACCCATGGGAAAGGCCGCGACGGAGCGGTGAGACTGCGCGAGGCGCTGACGCGGTACGGCCCCGGCACGAAAATTCCCGAGAGTGTGCTCGAGTCGTTTGGAGCAGGGCTCCTTGAAGCGACCGGCAACCTCCCACAGCGGCAGTGGAACATGCTCGGCGACGACGGCCTTTTTCTCGGCCGAGCCGATTTCGCATGGCCTGAAGTGTGCTTGGGCCTCGAGCTCGACAGCTGGCAATTTCACGGCACACCTGCTGCCTTTGAAAATGACCGCGCCCGCGACGTGGCGCTCGCCGAAGCAGGCTGGCAAGTGCTCCGCTTCACTTGGAAACGCGTGATGTCTTTTCAAACCAAGGTCATCGCCGGGTGCGTGATCGATCCTAGCGATTTGACGCGCGTCGTTTCACGGGTTTGGGGAGACGGATGCCAGCCATTGATTGTCGGTGAGCCCAGTGGATAGCGTCGAAGAAGCGTCTGGGTCCTGCAGTT
>JAIBBR010000213.1 GCA_019694575.1 Myxococcaceae bacterium | reverse complement strand
GCCGCGGCGCGAATGCAATTACGTCCTGCCTGCTTGGCGTTGTAGAGCGCCTTGTCGGCACGGTCGAGCCAGGTGTCGAAAGGCTCTCCGCTGGTTCGGGTGGCGATACCGAACGACGCGGTAATGCTCAGGTTGTCGACCTCTTCCGCCCGCAGCGCCATTTGAATTCGCTCGGCAATGTTCATCGCGTGCTGCATGTTCTGGTCAGGCAGCACCACCAAAAATTCTTCACCACCCCACCGCACCACGCAGTCGCCCTGCCGCAACACTTCGCGCATCGCGTGACCGGCCGCCATCAGCACCCGGTCGCCGGTCTGGTGGCCGTGCGCGTCGTTGATGTGCTTGAAATGATCTAAATCGAGCATGATGCAGGTGCTCGTCGCCGGTTCATCGCGTGAACGGCTCAGACGTTCTTTGAACCCATGTCGCGTCAGACAACCCGTGAGCGCATCGCGTTGGCCGGCCTCTACTTGGCGGTGCAACCAAGCGAAGCGCGAGGCAATGCCCACCACCATCGCGCCGATGAAGAACGCAAAGCCCAGGTGAGAGTCGACGCGAAATGGCACCCTATCGAAGGTCCACGCGAGCTCCATGACGCCGGTCAGCGCGTACACCACCAACCCCGTGGCAATCGCCCGCGCGCCGAATTGTCTTTCTTTGATGCCCTGTACGGTCCACCACACCGAGAGCAGCAAGGCGCCCGAGAGCACCAACACTGAAACGGGCATCATCACGCCTTCGAAGAACGGGTAGAGCGGGTGGTGCACCGTGCTCGAGACGAGCGCGGCGACACCCAGGGCGCCGAACGCAAGCGTACCCCGCTTCAACCACACGACACGGCGGCCGAAAAAGTCAGAGAAGAAAAGCACGAAGCAAAACGGCAGCAACTGCAGCGGTACGAAAACCAGGTACGCGTTGAAGTCGACGTTGCTGGTGAGCAGATAGCCCAAGGTGTTGATGCCGGCGGTGATGCTGGCCAAGCTGGCGCTGAGCAGCGCGAACGACAAATAGTGCCGCTCGCGAGTGCGCACCAAAAACAGCACCAAGTGAAAAAAGCCCGCGAAGAGAAAGAGAGACACCAGCATCGACACTTTGGCGATGTGTTGATCATTCGCGTCGCGCACCAACCCTTCAGGCCCCGCGAGCACACCCGGCGCCATCACTCCTCCGTTGCCGTAAAAAGTGCGCAGCCGCAGTGCCAACACATTGGCACTGTCAGTGCGCAGCGCTTCTTTGGGCAACCGGTACACTTGGCTGCGTAAATCTTTTTCGAGCAACTCGCCGTTAGGGCCAATGCGGCCACGGCGGCCGACTTCAACTCCATTGATGAAAACTTCGTACGCATTGGCCGCCATCGGTATGCGCACGGCGTAGTCTTGCGACGTGTCGGTGACGGTAAAGGCCAAACGCAGCCACAGCACACCGTCGTACTTCACGCCCTGAAAAGGCAGGTTGCCGGGCACCCGAATCGGTTGCCAGTCACCGCTGTCGCCCGAACTGCCCCTGTCGCTCAAGCGGCCTTGCCAGGTGCCGTCGAGCAGCGTCGTTTGGGTCGAGGGCACGGCAACGGGCGCGGCCGCCGACATCGCGCTCACCCACACCGTGAGGATGAGCGCACCCACTTAGTGCACCACCGCCAAAGCCAACACCGTGGTGCCCCAGACAATCAGGCCTTCGACGACCCCCAACCCAATGGCTACCCCGAAACCGCGGCGCGCGAGGGTGACGCACATCAACGGCAGTGGAAGCGCCAGCAGCGCTTCTCCCAGCACCACGAAATTGGGAGCAAGCCCGAAGAACATGGACACATTTTGATAGTGCCACCAGAAAGCCTTCGCGGCGAGCGCTTCGAAGCCGGGAATGTAGAGGCCCGAGATGATGGCCATGGCGACCGCGGCCTTCCCGCCCCCGTTGAGCTTCTGAAACAACCACACCGCCACGGTGCCGTTGGTGACGAAAATCAACGCCCAGCAAAATGGCATGTACAGCGGTGTGTCGATGATGAAGGGGCCGCCGGGATCATAAATGAGAATGGCCCTGTCGATCAGCCAGGTATCGTTGATTAATTCAGTGAAGCCCACCGCGGTGCCGAAGACCAAAAGCCGCACGAAGAGCGGCTTAGGGTGCTTAAGGCAATAGACCGCCAGCAGCCCGCCCGAGATGATGGTTGACGCGGTAGCCGCTTTCCACCCCAGGGCATGCTGGGCCGACACCAGCGCAATGCCCATGGCCACCCCGTTTGCCACCAACAAAAACCGCCAGTCGCGTGGGGTGATGACGATGGGGCCGGGTGCTGCTGGCGCCGTAGGAGCCGTTTCAATGGCCATGTTTTACCCCGTGATGGACAACGCGATGAAGTAAGCCGCCCAGATCCACAAACCGGCGACCACGCCGCGGGCCACCCACCCCAAGAGACCCGCGATGGGTGCGATGACGCCCGACACCAACAACGGCATCGCCCCGCCAATCAGTGCTTCGCCCACGATGATGTACCAAGGCACCACGCCCCACCGGGCGCAGTTGTCGTAGGTCCACCAGCCGGCGTAATGCGCGAGCCCTTCGAAGGTGGGCACGTAAATGCCGCTCACCACCGTGGCGACAATGGTACCCATTGCCATGCCGTGCTTTTGGCTCACCACCCAACCCAAGAAACCCATCGACAACAAAATGCCCGCCCACGACATGGGCATGTAGGCAGGTGATTCGATGAGAAATGGGCCCCACTTCGCGTAGTCGAGCGTCTTGGTGATTTTGACCAACCACCCATCGGCTGCGAGCTCGGTGAGCCCGGCGGCAATGCCAAACACCAGCAGGTTTTTTAAAATGTCTCGCCCCCGCCACGCCACATGCCCAAGGTACATCACTGAGGTGATGACGACGCACGCCCACGCTGACCACGGGCCCCAATCGAAATAGGCGTCGATGGCCGCCCAAACCAAACCCACTCCGTTGACGAGAAACAACAGCCAGTCATCAGACGTAATGACACTGGCCGGTAAACCGGCGCCTTGACGCGTCGAGGGAAAGCTCACGGGCGAACGATGACATGTGAACGCAACGACATGAAATTATTAGAAAACCGCTACACGGTTGAAACCAAAGCCAGGTTTCGCGCACTCTCTTAAGCATTACGCATGTTTCGCCAACCGAACCCATGGGCAGTGTCAGATTTGACCCAAGAAGAAGGGCGGGTGCGGCGTGCTCAAGCGGGTGATGCGCAGGCCTTTCGCGCACTGTTCGACGGCAGCGTGGGCGCGGTGCGGCGCTTTCTGTCTGATTTGTTGCGGGACCGTGAAGCGGCCGATGAAGCGACACAAGAGACATTTGTTCGTGCGCACCGTCAGCTCGGTACGTTGAAAGAAAAAATGCGCTTCAAAGCGTGGGTATTGGGCATTGCACGCAATGTTGCGTTTGAGTCGCGCCGCGGCCGCTCGCTGCACGTAGCGCTCGATGAAACCGACAGCGGTGATGAAACACTGAAGGCGGTGATTCCTTCGCCAGACCCAGAGCAGTTGCTGCTCGATTCTGAAACCGAAGCCGCGTTCGACGGCGCGTTGAAAATGCTCTCGCCCAACCGTCGCGCGGCGCTGCTGTTCCGTTTGGACCACGGCCTTTCGTACGAAGAAATCGCCCACGCCCTGGGTTGGACCTTGCCCATGGTGAAAAATGAGATTCACCGCGCCCGCTTGCTGTTGCGTGCGCAGCTGTTGCCGCACTTACGGGGGAGCCGCCCATGAGCCGCTGCGGAAAAACGACGAAGCTTGAAGCCTGGGTCGACGGTGAGTTGAACGATTCTGAAAGCACGGCGTTGCAGCTGCATGTTGAGCACTGCGTGGTGTGTCTGCATGAGCACCGGTGGCTCTCGGCAGAAAAAGCGCTCTTCAACCAGCGCGCTGAACGAGAACAAGCCCGCCCCCAATGGTCTCGTTTTGAGAAAGCGCCTTCGCGCAAGAAGCTGTGGGCGATGGCCGGAGCAGTGGCCGCGGGTTGGGTGCTCTTTGCGTTGGCGCAGTGGGCTCCGTCGCGTGCGGCGCAGGTGGCGGCGGCTTCGACTGAGGCCGA
>JAIBBR010000101.1 GCA_019694575.1 Myxococcaceae bacterium | reverse complement strand
CAGGGCCCACGCGTTTGAAACTCTTGAAAACAGATCGAAAAAAAGTGAGTGCTTGAAAAGAGAAGAGATTTTTGATCGACGCTATGGATGGCCAAATCAAAAGCTGCCCAGCTGTGGGCTCACTTCGAAAGTATTGAGGATCCACGAGAGCAAGGACGCAACTTCCAATACTCGCTACAAAGCATCATTGTTATGACAGTGGTGGCATTTGCCTCGGGCATGAAGTCACTCGAGGCATGCGCTCATTTCGCCCGCCTGCAAGAGAAGTGGTTCGCCAAGTATTTGCACCTGCCCCATGGCGTCCCGTCACATGACGTGTTTCGCCAAGTTTTCAAAACCATTGATGTCGAAGCATTTCAACGCGGCTTTGTGGCCTGGACGCAGGTATTGCAGCTCGAGACCGAAGGTGACGTTGTGTCTATCGACGGCAAGACCGTGCGACACAGCGGCACCCCTACTCAGAAGGCGCTGCATGTGGTGAGTGCCTGGTCGAAGGCCAATCGCATTGTGTTGGGGCAAATCTCCACCGATGAAAAGTCGAATGAAATTACCGCTATCCCCAAGCTAATTGAGTCGCTGGCACTCGAGGGCTGCATCGTCACCATTGATGCAATGGGTTGCCAAACGGAAATCGCTCAAGCCGTCATCGACAAAGGTGCGCACTACGTGCTTTCCGTTAAAGACAACCAAAAGGCACTGCACGATGAGCTCAAGTCGCATTTCGATGCTCCCGTCCCTGGCCCCGAGCTTCGAACGGCGGAGACTGCCGACAAAGGGCACGGCCGAATTGAAGTGCGTCGTGTCTGGGTCTCCGACGATGTCGAATCCCTCGTCGAGGCTGAAAGGTGGCCCTGTCTTTCAAGTGTTATCCGCGTCGACAGCGAAAGAATTTTGAAAGAGAAAACCACACAAGAAACTCGCTACTTCATTTCAAGCTTGCCCAAGCCTTCGGCCGAAGAAGCCCTGAACATCGTCCGCTCTCACTGGGAAGTTGAAACCAAGTTGCACTGGTGCCTTGACGTCACGATGAATGAGGACGGCGCCTGTCTACGTGATAGGCAGTTGGCTGAGAATGGCTCCACCATTCGCCGCATAGCGATGAATGCCCTCCGCCTCCATCCCGATTTCAAGGGCAACCTGGCTCAAGCTTCCCGAAGCGCCGCTTTCAACTCTGAGTTCCGCGAAAAATTAATGCTTTCGCTCATTTCAAACGCGTGAGCCCTGCGGCGTAATGGCTTGAACGTGTTTGTTGAAGAATGTAGTTCGCCGTCGCCGCCGCAGGGCTGGGAGGCGCTGGCCGTGGCCGCGCACGGGGCCTTACGGCGGTGGGTTTGAAGAAGCTCAGCATCAATCAGGGAGCAACGATGACCGCAGTATCGGCGTAACCGAGCTCCACCACCAATGCCGAAGGGTCGCTTTTCTTGTCGCCAAGGGGGTTTTGCGGAGTCCACGCGGCGATGAGCAGAAAGCGCCCGTCGGGCGAGAAGCGCACCCGCCGCACTGACCAACCGAAATGCAACGCGTCACGCGCGCCTTCGCGGTGCAAAAGCACTTGCTTGTCCCACCCGCCGCTGGCCAACGTTTCTCCGTCAGGGCTGAGGCCCACGGTCGACACCACGCCGCGGTGGCCGTGTACGGTGCGAAGTATTTTGCCGTCTTTCAAGTCGAACAGGGCCGCGCAGTCCCACGGGCGCTCGGCTTCTGTCTCTTTGCGTTTTTCGCGCTCGTAGACGTCTCGGTTGCGCTGCGCGGGCGACTCAGAGAGGGCGAGGGCCGCCCGCGTGCCTTTGGCGTCGAGCGCGAAATCGTTCAAATACGCAGGCAGGGGGTGCGTGGCGGTGGGGGTCAACGTCACGCCGGAGGCGGCTGGCCCCAGTGCGCTGTCGTTGAGCGCGGTGAGCACTGCCTCTTGGGTGCGCTCGTCTTGCGCCAGCGCAAAGCGGGCCAAGAAGGCCTGGCCGAGCACGCCTTGTGCCCCCGAGGGCACGCAGGCGTCACACACCACCGCGTCGAAGGGCGCGGCGTGCAGCATTTTGAAGCGCAACCGCAGCTGCGGCACCACCGGCGCGATGACCGTGCCTGAGGGAGACGTGACTTGCTTCGTCTGGGTGAGCGTTTCAATTTGCAAGCCCAGCGCTTGGGCGAGGGCCGTGGTGATGGCGACTTCGGCCACGCGTGCGTCGATGGCGAAGGTGGCGCTCGCCATGTCAGCGGCGATGGCGCGAATGCGCAGCGTGCCAGCTTGGCGCTCGGCGAAAAGCCGGGCAGTGTTGACGCGCCCCGTGCCGTCGACGGGAGTCAAAATGCGCAGTGTCTTGTCCCACCCGCCGCTCACCAACGCACCCTCGGGCGTGAAAGCCAACGCGCGCACTTCGTGGGTGTGAGCGCGCAGCTCTGAGAGAAGCGTCAGGCGCGGCCACGCCAAAAGACTCACCGTGCCTTTGGCGCCGCCGGTGGCGAGGTAGGGCTTGGTGGGGTGAAAAGCGACGCTGACCAAAGGCTCGTCAGTCAACCAGTTGCCCACCAGGGCGCCGGTTTTCGCATTGAAGAGCCGCAACGCGCCATCGCGGCTGGTGGCCGCCACCACCGTGCCATCAGGAGAAAACGCCACGCTCTCAACGTCGAACTCGGTGACGTTGATGGGCACGTCGACGCGCGGGGTGACGGTGCCCGTGTCGTACACCGAGAGAAAAAAAAACTTCATGCCCATGCGCGCGGCCGCGAGTTGTTGGGCGTCGACCGAGCTGGCGATGGTGTAGACGAAGTCTTCGTTGTTGAGCACCGACTGCACGCCGAGCCCGGTGGGAGGCCCTGCCACGTAACCGCCCGGTGTCTCTTTCAGCTGCCGTACCACGCGCGGGCTGACGGTGGCGAGGGTGCGGCAACCGCAGAGCAACGCGAAAAGGGCGGTGAGAAAAGAAACGCGGCGCATCACGAACCCGGGGGCCGTGGCTTGACGTCGATTTCTTTGATGCCCTTGGGCTGAATCGACAAGAAGAAGAGCGGCTTCTTCGCCTCGCGGTTGCCGTCGAATGACGTGAGGCCGGTGGCGCCGTCGTAGTCTTTTAGCGTGGCGAGCTTGAGCATCATGTCTTCGCGGCTGCGGGGCGCCTGTTTTTCAATCAGCTCGCGCAAAATACCGGCGGTGTCGTAGCCCACCGCCTCGAGCAGGGTGGGCTGCAAATCTTTGAACGCTTCTTTGTACGCATCGACGAAGCGGCGGGTGGCCTTGCGTGAAGAGCCTTCATAAAAACCGTCGACATAGGTGGCGCAGAGCACGAATTTACCGCCTCGTTCGATGAGCTCGGGGTCTCCGCTGCGGCCCTTAGGAGAGCTCCAGGTGCTGGGGCCCAACAGGGTGACCGTCTTGATGTCGCGAATGTCTTTCTTGCCGGTGGTTTTAAGAATCTTTTCCAAGTCGCGGCGGTCACAGGCATTGGTGATGATGTCTTCAACCGCCAACGCAGGCGCCACCAGGCCCACCCGCTGCCACGAGTCGGGAATGAGCAGCGCTTCGAAATCGACCACGGGGTCTAGCTGGCTGCGAATTTTCTCGAGCGCTTTGCGTTTGCGAAACGCGTCCATGTCTGAGTTGTCGCGAATGTCGCGCATCTTCTCGATGTAGTCGTGACGGTCTTCTAAGTAATAACGGCCGGCGAGTTTCTTGGCTTCGGCGGTGAACGTCGTCTGGTCATGGTCATAACTTTCGGCGCCGCGCATTTGGCCGCCCAGTTGCTCGACTTCGTCCCAAAATTTTTCGGTCATCTCTTCGCCGAAGGGCAGCGAAGGGTAGAGCACGCCGAACGTTTTGTAGCCGAGCGTGTTCACCGCATAGTCAGCCAGCGCCTGGGCCTGCTGGGCGTTGGTGAGCATGTTGCGAAACACGTGCGGGCCAATGGCGGTGATGCCTTCGACGCGGGTCAGCGTGATGATGGGTATTTGCAGCTCTTCGGCCACCAGCGCGGCGCGCTTGCTGTCGTCGCCGAGCAGCGGCCCGATGATGGCGAGGGCTTGGTTTTCATAGACCAGCTCTTCGACCATTTTGCCGGCCAGGTTCACATCGCCCTGCGAGTCTTTCACCACCAACTCGACATGGCTGGTCTTCAGCGCCAATTGAATGCCGCGTTGCACCGCCTCGCCCAGCGCTTTGTATTTGCCGGTGAGTGGCAATACCGCGCCCACCACCATGGGCCGGGTTTCGTTGCGTTTCTGCATGCGCGACAACATGGTTTGGGCGTCTGCGGCGTACGGGCTCTTGGGCGCCTCGGCGAGCAATGCTTTCAACCGCTCGTCGACGCGCGGCCAGTCGCGCAGGTGGTAATAGATGCGCGCCAATTTGAAGGTGAGCATCGGCCAGGCAGGGTGGGCGTGCGACATGTCTTCCCACACCTGCGCGATAGACAAGAAGCTGGCTTTGCCTTCGACCGTTTCTTCGAGCACGGCCATGGCGGCTTGTCGCTCGCTGTCGCCCGGTGCGTCTTCGACGGCCTTGAGCGCAATTTTCAGCGCGTCGACGTACTGCTGTGAATGGGCAGCGGCCGTGGCCAATGCGTCGAGCGCGCGTTGCTGGTCGGGGCCTTTGAGCTTGTCGACCAGGCTCGAGAGCGCCTGGTACGCGTCGCGGTAAGCCTTCATTTCCAAAGCAGCCAGGCCTGACTTGAAGCGGGCGTCGAGCGCATGCTCGTAGAGCGGGTTTTCAAAGAGCAGCTCGTTCAATGCTTTGCGGGCATTGACATAGTCAGTCTGCTCGAAGGCGAGCACGCCGGCTTGGTAAAGCGCGTCTTGGCCGGCGGTGCTGTCTGGGTAAGCCCTGCGTACGGCGAAGAGCGCTTCAACTTTTTTCTTCGGCTGGGTGACGGCGAGGGCTTTCTGTAAGGCGTCGTCGGCGGCTGGGTTGGCTTTGACTTCAACCTTGGGGCGTTCATCGACAGGCGTGGTGGGGCCGGGGCCCGTGCCTTGGCGGGGTGGGCATGCCAAGGTGAACGAGAGCACACCGGCGAGGGCGAGGTGACGCGCGAGCGGTCGCATGAAAAGGCTCATAGCAAATCGCCGGCCCGCGCAAAGCACTGTGGCGAAATCGACACGCTGCTTCGGCAGCGGCAAAAACGTTCGCTTCGAATGGTAAAGCCATGAGCCAATGGCCCGCACCGCCCGAAAAAAATCGCACTGGAAAAGCGCGTTGGCGATGGTGGCGGGCGTGTCGCTGGCGTGGGTGGGCTACGCATACGTCACGCTGCCTGAAGTGGGTGAGCTGGCGAAGAAAAACCCGCCCAGCACCGCGCTGATTGACCAGCGCGCCGCCGAAGCGAAAGAGGCCGGGCGAAAGTTGGCCAAGCGTCAGCGGTGGGTGTCGAACGAGCAAATTGCCAAGGTCGCCATCGACGCGGTGCTGCTGAGTGAAGACGCGACGTTTTTTCAACACCATGGTGTCGACAAGCAAGAAATGAAAGAGGCGATGGAAAAGGCGCTCGAAAAGGGCGAGCTGGGCCGCGGGGCGTCGACCATCACCATGCAGTTGGCGAAGAACCTATGGCTTTCGACCGACCGCAGCGTGCTGCGCAAAGTGAAGGAGCTGGTGCTGACGCAGCGGCTTGAAGAAGGCCTCACCAAAGCGCGCATTCTCAATTTGTATTTGAACGTGGCTGAATGGGGCGACGGTGTTTATGGCATTGAAGCGGGCGCGCAGGCGCACTTCGGGGTTTCTGCGGCGAGCGTTTCGGCGGGGCAGGCGGTGATGCTCGCCACCATGTTGCCCGCGCCGCGCCGGTGGTTGCCTTCACGCAAGTCGAAGTTGCACTACCAACGCGCGCTGCGGCTGATTGAAAAGCTGCAGGCGGTGGGGCGCATTTCGGCAAGCACGGCGGCGCAGGCGCGCGAAGAAGTAGAGCGCGTGCTGGGAGCCGGCAAGGTGTCTGGCGACGACGACGAGGCCGCTGACGAGTAACCGCGGCTTTTCTTCGAGGTTTGTGAAACGGCGCACATTAGGTGTGCGTGGCTTCACACACCTGCGGCTGGCTAACCGAGCAGCTCTTTCACCTTCTCGAAGAAACCCTTGGTTTGCGGGTTCACCTCTTCGCCGCACGCTTCGGCGAACTGCTGCAGCAATTCGCGCTGCTTGTGGTTCAAGTCGGTGGGCGTCTCGACGCCGACGCGCACGTGCTGGTCGCCGCGGCCGCCTCCGTGCAAGTGCGGCACGCCCTTGCCCTTCAAGCGAAACACCTTGCCGCTCTGCGTGCCTTCGGGAATCTTCATTTTCACTTTGCCATCGAGGGTGGGCACTTCGATTTGCGTGCCCAGCGCGGCTTGGGTGAATGAAATAGGCACTTCGAGCAACACCTCGTCACCTTCGCGCACGAAGAACGGGTGCTCTTTGACGTGCACCACCACGTACAAATCGCCCGGAGGCCCGCCGTGGTCACCCGGTTCACCTTCGCCCGCCAACCGCACGCGGGTGCCGGTGTCGACACCACCGGGAATCTTCACCGACAGGCTCGACTCTGCTTCGAGCAAGCCTTTGCCGTGACAGGCGCTGCACGGGTCAGTCACCACCTGGCCGCTGCCGCTGCACTGGTTGCAGGGCCTCGAGACGGCGAAGAAGCCTTGGGTGTAGCGCACTTCGCCCGCGCCGCCGCAGGTGGGGCACACCCGCGATTGCTTGGTTTTCGAGCCGGTGCCCTCGCAAACCTCACAGCGCTTGGGGCGGGGAATTTTGACGTTCACTTCGCAGCCGAAGGCCGCCTCTTCGAACGAAATTTCGAGGTTGTAGCGAAGGTCGGCACCCCGGTTGCGGCGGCCACCCCGGCGTTGCCCACCGAAGATGTCTCCGAAAATGTCTCCGAAGATGTCGTTGATGTTGACGTTGCCAAAGCCCGCGCCGCCGAAGCCGCCTTCGAAACCCGCATGGCCGAAGCGATCGTACCGCGCCCGGCGGTCAGGGTCGGTCAACACCTCGTACGCTTCTGACGCTTCTTTAAACTTCTCTTCGGCGACGTGGTCGCCTGGGTTGCGGTCAGGGTGGTACTGCATTGCCAGCTTGCGAAAAGCTGATTTGAGCACTGTGCCATCGGCGGTCTTCTCGACGCCCAGCACTTCGTAGTAGTCGCGTTTGACGGCCCCGGCCATAAGCGCGCCCACATATAACGCAGGACTTCCTCTCGGCAATGGACGGCCACACCCCACAGCGTCGTTTTGGAACTTACCTTCGCCTATTGAGGTACTTAGGCCCGCACCTCGGTCTGCTGGGGGCGGCCGTGGCAGCCGCATGTCTGGCCGCGGCGGCCGGAGCGCTCTGGTCGCGCTGGGTCGGCCCGCTGCTCAAGTCGGTGCTCACCCAAGAAACGGTGACGGTGGCGGGCTTTACTGTGGGCCCTTCAGACTTGACCTGGAAGTTGCCCCTGGCGGTGACTGCGGTGGCCTTGGTGAAGGCGCTCTTCACCTGGCTGCACGTGGGGTGGATGAAACGCATCTCTCAAGGGGTGCTGCTTCAGCTGCGCACCACGGTGTACCAAAGGCTGCTCACGCTCGCGCCGCGCTACTACGCGCAACGCCACTCGGGCGACTTGGTGGCCCGCTTCACTTCAGACATTTCGCAAGTCGAGTTCGCCGTCGGCCAGGCGCTGTCGTCATGGGTGAAAGACCCCCTGCAGGTCGTGGCACAACTGGTGGTGTGCGCCGTCATCGACACCCGGCTCTTTGTGTTGGCGTTTTTCGTCGTGCCCGCGATGGCGTGGCCGGTGTCATACTTCGCGCGCGCCTTGAAGAAGACCGCGCGTCAAGGGCAGGCGGCGATTGGCAGTTTGACTCGGCTCGCTTCAGAGCAATTGCAGAACTTGACCGTGGTGCAGGCCTACCGCGCTGAACCGGTGGCCTTGGCGCGGTTCGACTTCGAGCAGGCGTCGTATCTGCATGTGATGAAGCGGTCGCTCTTCATTCGCGGCGCGTTTACCCCGGCGCTCGAGGTGCTGGGCGTCATCGGCGTGGCGGTGGCGGTGGGCTTTGGTGTTTCGGTCATCGCCCAAGAACCGGCGCTCGCTGAGAAGCTGGTTTCATTTTTGGTGGCCGCTTTGTTGATGTACCAACCGTTGAAAGCGCTCTCGGGTACCGCGTCGCAAGTGTCACAAGGCGTCGCCGCGGCAGAACGGTTGTTCGAAGTGCTCGACACCGACGAGGCCGAAAAAAGTGGCGTAGACCCTGTGCCTGCGCTCAGTCGTGAGCTGCGTTTGCACGACTTGGGTTTGGTGTACCCCGACGGCAGAGTGGCACTGCGCACCGTGTCGCTGGCGATTACCGCTGGGCAAACGGTGGCCTTGGTTGGCCCCTCGGGCGCGGGCAAGTCGAGCCTGCTGTCGGTGCTGCTGGGGCTCGAAGCGCCGAGCTCTGGCCGCGCCACCTGGGACGGTGTCGATTTGGCGCACGCCGACAAACGCACGTGGCGCTCGCAGTTGGCGTGGGTGCCGCAAGAGCCGGTGCTGTTTTCAGGCTCGGTGCGCGACAATTTGCTGTTGGCCCGGCCTGATGCGAATGAAGCGTCGCTGTGGGTGGCGCTGCGCCGCGCCCATGCCGAGGCTTTCGTGCGCGCGTTGCCCAAGGGCTTAGAAGAAGACGTGGGCGAGCGGGGCAGCCGGCTTTCGGGCGGGCAGCGGCAGCGCATTGCGATTGCGCGGGCATTTTTGCGCGAGCCGTCGTTTTTGATTCTCGACGAGCCGACCAGCGCGCTCGACGCCGCGGCCGAAGCCGAAGTGCAACAAGGCTTAGAACAGCTGATGGCGGGCCGCACCACGCTGGTGGTGGCGCATCGCCTGTCGACGGTGCGACGGGCCGACGTGATTTTCGTGCTCGACACCGGTCGGCTGGTGGGGCGTGGCACCCACGACGAATTGATGGCGCGCGACGGTGTGTATGCGCGGCTGGCGGGCACGGGTTGGGCGGTCGACGCATGAGCAACGCGTTGGTGGTGCCTCCGTTTGCGCAGTTGAAAGTGGGCACCCACCGTGTCTCGGTGCTGCGTGACGGAGACCAAACCTTCACCGCGATGTTGGGGGCGATTCGCGCCGCCCAACGCACCATTTGTCTCGAGACGTACATTTTTCAAGAAGACCACACCGGTAAGCGTTTCATCGAGGCGTTGCTCGAGCGCGCGCAGGCGGGGGTTGAAGTGAGCCTGCTCGTCGACGGTTGGGGAACTGGAAACTTATCGGCCGAATTGAAGCAGCGCTTTCGCGCCGCGGGCGTGAAGTGGTTGGTGTTCGGCCCGGTGCGTTTTAGCCGCCGCCTCGAGCGCTGGGTGTCGCGTTTGCGCCGAAGAGACCACCGCAAAATTTTGGTGGTCGACGGCAAGGTGGGTTTCACCGGTGGTTTGAATATCGCTGACGCTTACGCCGGCGACGAAGTGGGTGGAGGCCGGTGGCGCGACACCCACGTGCGGGTCGACGGTCACGCCGCGCTAGAGCTGCAGGCGCTCTTTCTCGAGACGTGGCGCAAGTACCGGGGCCCGGCGCTCGACGTCACGCGCTATTCGTCACCGCCCCGTGAAGCCCCTAGCGGCATTCGCGTGGTGGCCAACAACTTCGGTCGCGCCAACAGAGACATTCGCCGCGCTTACCAACAGGCCTTCAACCGCGCGCAGAGCCGAATTGCGGTGATGAATGCGTACTTCGTGCCGCCCAGCCGGTTGCTGAAGACGCTGCGCCACGCGGTGCGCAAAGGCGTGCAGGTGAGCATCATCATTGGCGCGGCCACTGACGTGAAATTGGTGCTCTTGGCTTCGCGTCACCTTTACGCCCGGTTGTTGCGTTCAGGCGTGCGTCTCTATGAGTGGGAAGAGCGGGTGCTGCACGCCAAGACCGCGGTGATTGACGGGCGCTGGTCAACCATTGGGTCTGCCAATTTAGACTCGCTGTCACTGCAGGCCAACTTAGAGGTGAACGTGGTCATCGAAGACGCCGCGGTGGGCGAAGCGATGGAGCGCATGTTTGAAGAAGACTTAAAGAAGACGCGCGAAGTCACGCTCGACTGGGTGAAAGAGCGCCCCTGGCTGGAGCGTTCTTTCTGGTGGCTGGCGTACCAGGTTCGGCACTGGCTTTAATTACAGACAGAAGCCAGGTGTACCTGGCCCGAATGACTGGCAGTTGCCGCTTAGGCATTCGCTGGGTTTGCTGCAGGGTGAGCCGAGCGCTCCGTTGCTGCAGGTGCCCGCGACGCCGCCGCCGAACTTCACGCAGTTCCACTGGGCGGGGCAGTTCGAGGCGTCTTTGCACATGCCAGTGACGCAAATGAGCCCCTTGTTGGGAATCAACCCGTCGTTGCAGACCGCGCCGTACAAGCCGATGGGGCAGCTCTTGTCAGCGCCGCACGCGGGAAACGAGTAGCACTTCGGGTCAGCGGTCGACGTCGATTGCGAGTCGATGCATACCGACTTGTTGTCGCAGCCGTCGTTGCCGTTGAGAACCTGCTGTGGGTCGCACTGGGTGGGTGGAGGCGGCGTGCTGCAGAAGCCTTGTTCGCAAACCTGCGTCGACGTGCACGCGACTTCGGGGCAAGTGGTGACGGTTTTGTTGTGACAAAGCCGGTCGCCCTCGGTTTGGCAGTACTGGTCGGCAGCGCAGTCGCCGTTGCTCTGGCAGCCCAACGCGCAAATGCCGTTAAAGCAAAATTGCCCAGCTGGGCAGGGCTTTGTCGCCGTGCACAGCAGCACAGACGACAGGTCTCCTCCTCCGCCGCCCGTTCCAGCAGCCCCGCCGGTACCGATACCCCCGTCTTTGTCGCCTGCTTGTACCGAGAGGTCACAAGCGCTCAATGCCAAACAATAAACTGCCAGACCCACTGAAATACTGCGTGCCGTTCGCATGGTTCACATACCCTATTCATAGGGACGAGGGCTGCACCGCTGGGTTGCGCTCGTCGCGTTCGGCAGCGGTATTGAGACGAGCGTTGGCCAGCTATCAGAAAATCGACCGGCGTCTTTGGGGTGCGTGGTTACCGCGCCTTCAGCTCATCGACGATGCGCTGGGCGCCGTACACTTTCGACAATGCCTCGGTGATGATTTCGCCGTGCACCGACACCGCGCGGTTGTCGCGCCCGTCGTAGCCGAAGTTGCCGGCCAACGAAGGCAGGTTGCCGTCGAAAATCAGCCCCACCACTTCGCCATTTTTGTTCACCAGGGGTGAGCCCGAATTACCGCCGATGATGTCGTTGGTGCTGGTCATGTTGAACGGCGTGTCGCTCTTCAACCGGCTCTTTGCTTTCACCCAACTGTCGGCGAGCTTGAAGGGGTCGGCTCCGGTGGCGCGCTCGTACAGGCCGCTCACTTTGGTCAGCGGTTTTACTTTGTCCCACCCTTTCACTTGGCCGTACGACAGGCGCAGGGTGAAGGTGGCGTCGGGGTAACCGGTGGTGCCGTAAACCGCGCGGCGCGCTTGCGCGAGCAGCTCGCCGTTTTTCTTCACCACGGCGTCGTGCTCATCTTCCATCTTCTTGCGAATTTCGCGTGAGGCGGCGTCGACCTTCTTGGCGAAGACCAGCATCGCGTCGGTCTCTTCGACTTTGCCTGGGCGCTCCATCACCTCTTTGCGGAAGTCGGCGTCGTCGAGCTTGCTGCCGTCGACCAATTGCGCCGCCAGTTGCGAGGGCGCCTTCTTGCCCAGCACCTGCTTGACGAAGGGGTCATCAGCCCCGAACAGCTCTTGTAAGCGGGTGAGCGACCAGGTGAGCATCACCTTTTCTAAGTCTTTCGAGATAGGCGCTTTGCCCAGCACCCATTGCTTTAACTGCGGCAGTTGCGAGTCAGAATATTCGGGCAACCGTTCGCCGTTCGGTTTGTCTTTTTCAGCCGCGTAGCGCGTCAGGCGGCGGGCATGGGCGAACAAGTCAGAAGCGAACGCCTCGGCGCCTTCGAGCATGCGAAACTCGGCCCACAGCGCGCGCCGGGTGTCGGTGGCGGTTGAGATGGCGGCCCAAGCGCCCTTGGTTTTTTCGGGAGCAGCGGCAAAGAGCTTGGCTTCTTCTTCGCGCTTGCCTTCGACAAAGCCCTTGGCGCCCACTGCCTGGTGCCGGCCGCGCAAAGCCTTCAAGGCATTCTCGACGGCGCGCAGCTTCGACTGGCCGACGCGGTAGTGCTCGGGTGACGTTTTCATCCACTCATCGAGCCGGCCGCGCAGCTCGGCGAGGCGCAGCAAGTTCCAAGGCAAGGCGACGTCGCGGTTGAATTCTAACTGGGCGACGGTGAGCGCCCGTTCGGTGCCGCCGGGGTGGCCTGAAACATAAACCGGGTCATTCTCTTTCGCCGCGGTGCTGCTCCACTTCAAATGCTCAGGCGTGGGCCGCGGCTGGTCGCCTTCGTAGACACGCAAGAATGACGCGTCGAAGGCATAGCGGGGAAAATTGAAGTTGTCGGGATCTCCGCCGAAGGCCGCGGCGTCGAATTCAGGCGCGAAGACCAAGCGCACGTCTTGAAAGCGACGGTACTGGTACAGGTGAAACTTGGCGCCGTTGAACAGTGTCACCACGTCGCAGCGTGATTTCGCGTCGCCTTTGGTGCACGCTGACTCGAGCTGGGCAGAAATTTCTTTCAACTTGGCTTTGTACGCCGCGCCTTCGGCACCTTGGGTGGCTTCGAGCACGGCTTGGGTGACATCGGTAATGGCCACCAACTGGTTCGCTTCGATTTTGGGGCACTTCTCTTCTTTTTCTACCGTCGCCGCGTAGAAGCCCTTGGCCAGCAAGTCGCGCTCGGGGCTCGACAAGTCTTCTAAGCAGCCGCGAATGCAGTGGTGGTTGGTCATCACCAAGCCATGGGAGCCGACGAAGCTCGCCGAGCAACCTCCCGCCAAGCGAATCGAACCGAGCCGTACTTTTTCGAGCCATTTTTCGTCGGGAGCGGTGCCGAGCGCTTGCTTCACTTGCGCGCTGGGAAAGTCGTTGAACAGCCACATGCCTTCGTCGGCGTGGGCGGTAGAAAATGTAAGGGCAGTGATGGCGAGAACGAAGCGGCGCATCGTGAGTCGTCTCCAGCGAAAGCGAATGGAACCGGCTGACCTAGCGCACGTCGTGGGCCGCTGTCATCACAGCCGGGCGACCTGTAGGTGCTTCGTTCGCTACACGTCGTTTTTAGGTGAAGCGCCGGCGCGGCGTCAGAGCTTGTTGAAAACGACGCAACAGATTTAGCCTTTGTTGCATCATTTGCCGGTGCGGGCGGCCGAAGGTGGTGTAGGAGCCAGGGGGCATGCTCCTGCTCCGTGACGTGCACAAGAGCGACCTGGCGGGCCTCAAGCGGCTGGCGAAGGTATTGAACAGCGTCAACCTGCCGCACAACGAAGAAGTGCTCGAAGGCCTCATCGACAAATCGGTGAAGAGCTTCTCAGGCAAAATCGAGGAGCCCTTCAAGCGCGAATACCTCTTTGTGCTCGAAGACTTGCGCACCCATTTCATCATTGGCACCTCGATGATTATCGCGCAGCACGGCACCAAAGACGCCCCGCACATTTCGTTTCAAGTCAGTGAAGCCGAGCACTACAGCGCGTCGATTGACAAGCACTTCCGGCACAAGGTGCTTTCGATTGGCTACAACTACGACGGCCCGACAGAAATTGGCGGCTTGGTGGTTGACCCTCCGCACCGCAGTGGGCCCGAAAAGCCCGGCAAGCAGCTGTCGTACGTGCGCTTTTTGTTCATCGCCATGCACCGCAAGTTGTTTCGCGAACGGGTGCTGGCTGAGTTGCTGCCTCCGCTGGGTAAAGGTGGGCGCTCGCTGCTGTGGGACGCGTGCGGCAAGAAGTTCACCGGGTTGGACTACCGGCAAGCCGACCGGCTCTCGCGCAAAAACAAAGAGTTCATCAAAGAGCTTTTTCCCGCTGCTGACATTTACGCTTCGTTGTTTTCGACCGCGGCGCAGAAAATCATTGGCGAGGTGGGGCCCCAGACGCGCGGCGTGCAGCGCATGCTCGAGCGCATTGGCTTCAAGTATGTCGAGCGCATTGACCCCTTTGACGGTGGGCCTCATTACGAAGCGCAAGTCGCCGACGTGACGCTGATTCGCCAGTTCCGTTCAGCCAGCATCGGCGCTGATGACTTCGAAGATGCGGCCGATGAAATGCTGGTGGGGTACGAGCCGACGGCAGGCAAAGGCCGTTTTCGCTCGGTGCGCTGCCCGGCGCGTTTCGATGACCGCAAGGTGTACCTGCCGGCGCGGGCGAAAGAAGCCCTCGAGGTTTCGCCGGGCGACAAGGTGGGCGTGATTCCCTTTTGAAGGGCCAGCCACCTTGCGTACCCGTTAAGAATGGTTACCGCGGTTTGTCGACAATCAGAAAGAGCTGCATGCCCGTGCACTCGGCGGTGTACCGGCATGTGGCACCGATGGGTAAGTCAGCAGCCAACGCCATTAACTGCGCTTCGGAACGGTAGAGAAGCTGCCAGTCCATAACCATCTCGATGGTGAAGCGGGTGTCGGTTTGTTGCGCGTAGTTGCCAACAATCAGGCGGCCTCCAGGCTCGAGCTGGTTGTAGAGGTAGCGCGTGAGCAACCGGCCCACCTTTTCAGGCAAATAGTCATAGAGGCCAAGGCTGTAAATGAAGCTCTGCGGCGTGAAGCGGCGTGCGGCGGTGGCGCCCGCCCCCACCATGTTGTGCACTGAATCGTGAACGAAGGCAGTGGGGCAGCTGCGTTCTGCGTGCTGCATTGCTTCATTCAGCTGCTCGCTTGCGAAGGTCAAGGCTGAACGGTCTTGGTCGACGCAGGTCAGCTCGCAGCGCTCGACGAGAAACGACTCGTGAATCAAATCGCCCAACTCGTACGCCGAGCCGGCGGCGACAGAGCAGATTTTGTAGGTGCCTTTCCAGTCGCGCCCGTGAATCTGCATTTGCTCCAAAATCCACCGGCGGCGGGTGCGCACGGCGGTGGCGCCCAAAGTGGTGTTGAACCATTGGTGCAGCGCCTTGCCAAGCGGGCTGTCGCCTTCGGGTTGGTTTCGGTACGCCATGTTCATCACTTCGTAGTCGCCGGCGTAGCCGAGCGGTTTGTGAAACGCGCGGGCCATGGCGTTGGCTTGCAAAAAATACGGGTGCAACCGGTCGCGAAAAAGAACGGTGAATTGGGCGGCCTGGCCAGGCTCGAGTGCGTTGAAGGCCGCTTCGGTTTCACGCAGCAGCGCGTTCAACCGCTCGTGAAAGCTGCGCCGTGGTTGCTCGGGGGTAAAGCCGTCGAACAGTACTTCAAAAGACGTCACCAGCTTCGTCAACGCCGCTGGCAATTCTTTTTCGGCCTGCGGGGGCACCGGGCTGGCGTGAGTTTGAGACGAGGAAACAGAGGCAGGTATCATTGTAAGTGGGCTCCGAGGTGTATTCGTCGTTCGCGGCTCAATTACGCGGCGCTGTTGCGTGCGGTGTCGTCTAAGGCGCTGGAAAGCGCGGCAACCAGCGCGTGGCGAGCGTTCTCGAGAAAGAGATGGTTGCCCGCGAAGCTGCGGTGCACGAAGGCGCCGGTGGTCTCTTCTTTCCACGCTTCGAGGTCGGCCGCGCAGAAGAGGCGGTCAGATAAGCCGCCCAGTGCCGAAATGGGGCACGTCAACCGCGCCGCGACGGTGTAGCGGTAGCGACTGGCGAGAATCAGCCCACGCTTTATCGCCTGCACCACCGAACCACTCTTCGTCGCCAGGGCAGGGTCAATGTCGAGCAGCTCGAGCTGCTGCAGAAAGACGGCATCGGCAAGAGAGTCCAACGCCGAGTCGGGCCAGGCGCGGAGCACTTCGAGTCGACTGTCAAACCGCGGCGCGGCATGGGCAGCGACAAAGAGGTGCTTGGGCTCGGCGTACCCTCTGCGCTTGAGCTCGCGGGCAAGCTCGAAGGCGAGTACCGCTCCGAAGCTGTGCCCATAGAGTGCATAGGGGCAGTTGAGAAGGGGCTCGAGCGCGTCGGCAAGGTTGCGAACAACCTGTGCGATGTCGGCGCCTTCGGCCAGTGGGCCGCTGAGGGCCTGGGCCACGCAGACCTCGAGGTCGTGAGGCAAAAGGTCTGGCCAAGCCACGAAGTTGACGGCGTCTCCGCCGATGAACGGCAGACAGACGAGCCGCAAGGCGGGTTTGTCAACCGGGTTCAATCGAACCACTGGCAGAGGCTGGGCCTCGGCCGTCGTCGCCGGGCGCTCGTGCGGCGCGAGGCTTTCGACCAGCTTCTGCGCCAGCTCGCTGACGCTGGTGCCGCGCATCAACGAAATCATCGGCACCTCGACACCGACTTCGCTCGCCAGCCAGTTTTGAAGCTCGACGGACATCAGCGAGTCAAGGCCCAGCTCGGTCATCGGGCGGTCGACGCTGATTTTGGCGGGAGCCATGCCCAGCACGCGCCCCAGGTGAATGTGCATTTTTTCAGTCAGCACGCCTTGGCGCTGCTCGGGGGCCGCGGCCAGCACCTGCTCGCGCACCGAACCGGCATGGCCACCCGTGGCCGCTGACGAGCGCTGAGTTTGTAAGAGCGCCCCGAAGCGACGAGAGGTGGCCGCTTCTGGCGAAAACTGGGCCCATTCTTCCCAGTCCATTCGGAGCACACCCATTCGCGTCGTGGTGCGCTGCAACAGCTCGGTCAGAGAGCGCAGGCACTCGTCGGCCGAGACTGACCGCAACCCCCGCACGATGATGTCTTTACCGCTCTCGCGCAGCCGCGCGACGTAACCGGCATCTGCGATAGCGCCCCAGCAGACCGAAAGACCTGGCAACCCGAGCGCCGTTCGATGCGCCGCCAGCGCGTCGAGAAAGGTGTTGGCGGCGGCGTAGTTGGCTTGGCCGGCGCTACCGACAAAGCCCGACACTGACGAGAAAAGAACGAAGTGGTCTAACGCCAACCCGCGCGTCGCCCGATGCAGGTTCCAAGCGGCGTCGACCTTGGGTTTGAGCGCGCGGTCGATTTTCGCGGCGTTCAGGTGCAGTACCAAGCTGTCGTCGAGCACCATGGCCGCGTGGAACACACCGCGAATGGGGGGCAGCGCAGCCCGTGCTTCGTCGAACAACGCCTGCACCGCCGCGGGGTCTGACGCGTCGAGGCTTCGTACGGTGACCTGCGCGCCCAACGCCCGAATCGATTCGAGCATGGTGGCGGCCTCTTCGCTGCGGGCCCCACGACGGCTGGCGAGAATCAAGTGGCGGGCGCCATGCTGGGCCAACCACCGCGCCACTGCCAACCCCAAACCGCTTAAGCCGCCCACCACCAAGTACGTCGCGTCGGCGCGTAAGAGGGTACGGGCGTCGCCGCTGGGCTCCACCCGGGTCTGGGAGTCGACTTTGAGCACCACCTTGCCGATGTGCTTGCTCTGCTGCATTTGTCGAAAAGCCGTCGCCGCCTCTGAGAACGGAAACACCTGCATCGGTATGGGCTTTAACTCTCGCCGCTCGAAGCGCGACATCAGCTGCCTGAGCATTCGCGCCATCATCGGCGCGTGGTGTTCTGACGCGCGCGAAATTTCGATTGCGCTAAACGAAAGGTTTTTACCGAAGACGCCCAGTGCGAGCTGGCTGTTCTGGTCAATGTCGCGACGACCGATTTCGAGAAAACGACCCAACGAGCGCAACACGCCCAAGCTCTTGGGTATGGCTTCTCCGGCCAGAGAGTTGAGCACCACGTCGACGCCTTCACCGCGGGTAATGCGCATGATTTCGTCGGCAAATTCGAGCGAGCGTGAATTCAGCACATGGTGCACGCCGAGTGACTTCACGTACGCGCGCTTGGCGGGTGTGCCCGCGGTGGCGAAGATTTCGGCGCCTATCGCCTGGGCAATTTGAATCGCGGCGAGGCCGACACCGCCAGCGCCGCCGTGAATCAGCACCCGCTCGCCTGGGGCCAGGTGCCCCATGTGTGACAGCGCGTATTCGGCGGTGAAAAATGCCACCGCGCTGGCCGCCGCTTCTTCGAACGTCATGCAGCTGGGTTTGGGCGCCACCACCCCCGCGGCCGAAACGATGACGAAGTTGCCCATCGACTGGGCGACGTTCGCGGCCACCACTTCGTCGCCTGGCTTGAAGTCGCTCACCCCTGGGCCGACACGGCTGACGCGCCCGGCGCATTCGATGCCCAGCGCGCCGCCGCGGTACATTGGCAGCACGTCGTCTTGGGCCAACAGACCCATGGCAAACATGACGTCTTTGAAGTTCAGCCCCGCCGCCTTGACTTCGATTTCGAGCTCGCCCGGCCCCGGCGCGATGCGCGGGCTCGCCCGCACGGTGAGTTTTTCGAGCGTGCCAGGCTCGGTTATTTCTAAGCGGTACCCGGCGCGGTCAGAGTCAAGCGGGCGGGTGGCGAGGTCAGCGCGGGTGAAGGGTTCGAACCTTCGCGCGAAGCGATTGCCCGAGCGGAGCGCCACCTCTTGCTCGTCGTCATCGTCGAGCAGCTCGTCGAGCAGTTGACCTTGGTCGGCTCCCACGCGCGGCTCGAGGTCGATGAGCCGAACATCGAAGTCGGGGTGCTCCATCATCAGTACGCGCACCAACCCCCACAACGCACCGGCGTGCGGTGAAACCGGCTCGGGGGCTGCTTGAAGGCCGAGCGACTGCGCGCCGCGGGTAAACACGCGCAGCCGGGGAAACGTTTTTTCGCTTTTCACCCAGGCTTGAACCAAGTGGGTGAGGCCCAGCAAGGTGCGGTCAATCGTCTGACGAATGTGCGCGGTCTCGTCAGAACGCGGTGCTTCAAGGCCGCACAGGTATGCGATGCCAAAAATCGGCGCATCGCCGAGCGTCTTAAGCAGCGTGTCGAAGTGCCCTGGTTGCGACGGGTCAACCACGAAGGCGCCTGGGGCACGCTGCTCAAAGCGATTGCCAAGCGTCACTTCGAAGCATTGGCCTGAAGGGCGAAGCGACTTTACGACGGGCGAAACGAGCGCGCTCGGCGCGTCAGCCGCGGTCACCACCAGCCAATGGCCTTCGGGCAGGCTGGGCAGTTCACGCACCGGCGCCCGTTGGGTCGCCGAGGCCAACAGCACCGTCTGCACCGAGCCGTCACCGTTGTCGTTCACTCCGGCGAACTGCTCGAAGCCACATTCACCCAGCAACGCTCGCCACTTGTCGGCAGGCAGCAACGGGTGTGCCGGCCTGACGTCGAGGTCGTCGAATACCCACCAGCCCTCGAGCACGCCGAACACCAGGTCGAGCCAGGGTGAGGGCAGCGTCGCTTCAGTCGCTACCAGCCACCCACCGGGGGCCAACAGCGAGCGCACATTTTCGAGCGTTCGACGCAGCGAGCGTGTGGCGTGAAGCACGTCTGACGCCACCACGATGTCGAAAGAGTGTGGTTCGAAGCCTTGCGCGCTGGCGCTCTTTTCGAGGTCGAGCGGCTTGACGGAAAGAAACGTGTGCGGGTGAAACTGCTCTCGAGCGCGGGCGAGAAAAGGCCCGCCGATGTCGGTGAAGACATAGTCGACGCGGTCTTTCGGCAGCCTCGCCAGCATGTGCTTGGTCAGCCCGCCGGTGCCCGCGCCAATTTCGAGTACCCGCAAGCTGCGGCCGTGGGGCAGGTTCGAAAGCGCCCGGGCGACGATTTCGGCGATGATGCGGTTGTAGGGCGCGAAGACCGGCGAGTCTGCGTACAGTTGCTCGGCGTGGCCTGCGGCGTCAGGGGGGAAATGCAAGCCCAAGGGGTCACACTCGCCGCGCAGAATCTCAGCCAAGTTTACCCCGCAGCGGTGGGTCAACGACGCCAGGCTTTCGTAGCGGGGAAAAGCGCGGTTGAGCTCGGCAATCACCGCGGCTGAGTCGGTGGCAAAAGGCGCCCGAAGCACCCGTACCCGCCCCTGAGAGACCGGTTCAACGTAGCCGTATTCTTTCAGCAGGTTGATGAGCCGGCCGAACAACCGCTGATGTTTGGGTTGAACCTGCAGCGAAGCGTCGAGGTTCGCCAGGGTGAATTCGAAGCCCGGCGTGAGCGTCAGCCCCAGCTTTTCCAGAGCGCGCGCGGCGAAGAGCGCAGTCTGCTCATTGAGCACGGTAACGACGTGCGAATAGTAGTCGCCCAGTGAAGTGTCGCGGGCAATTTGCGCGCCCACTTCTGCCACGGCTTGGCTCACCGCAGCAGGTGCCGGCAGAAACGTCGGGGCAGGCCACGCGTGAAGGGTGCGCGGGTTGGCCGCCACTCTCCACCGTTCGCCGAGCAAGAGCTCGTCGACAGTCTTGCTCGACGGCTCAGCGATGGCTTGGCAGCGCAGACCGCGAAGGGTGAGCACCTGCTCGCCCTCGCTGTCATAGACGTCGAGGTCGCCTTCGAGCCGGCGGGGGCTGGCGCTCACCAGCCGCGCGTGCACCACGAAACGACTGGGCAGCGGTCGATGAAGCTGCAGCGACGCGATGCTCACCGGCACGAAGACCCGGCCTACGTCTTCAGGGCGATTGGGCAAAATACCCAAGGTCGCTTGGAAGCACGCATCGAGCAGCACGGGGTGTGCCTGGTAATCAGCCGCTTCATCGGCGAGCGACGGTGCCAATTCAACTTCGGCCAAGGCTTCACCTGCGCCGCGGTGAAGGCTCTTCACTGTTTGAAAGGTGGGGCCAAAGTCGAGGCCACGCTGCTTAAACGTTTCGTAGCAGTGTGCGGTGGTCACTGCCTCGGCGCAACGTTGGCGAAGTGCCGGCAGTTCAACGCGAAAGTCACCCGAAGCAGCGACCTGGCTTGGGGGTTGTACCCGCCCAGCGGCGTGCTGCACCCAGCTCTCGCTGCCTGTCACCTGGCTAAAAATCTCGAAGCGGCGGTCTTTGGGGTGAAAGACGAGCTGAAGAAGCGAAGGCACCGCTTCTTCTGAAACCACCAAGGCCTTCTGAAAAGTAAGCTCGACGAG